>NC_021500.1:4724087-5039027 GCF_000410515.1 Enterobacter sp. R4-368
GACCGCAGCGGTATAACCGGCAGGGCCTGAACCAAGGATAAGCAGCTTACTGTGTTTGGCCGTCCCCATGAGATCCTCATTGTTGTTTGGCAGACATTGGGCTGAATTGTAGGGAATTTACCGGCGTAAAAAAAGGGTGCAGCGATTTTGTTAACGATATGTGTAATAGAAAGGACCGATGGCTGAGGGGCTGTTAACCGCCTAAATATAATAATTCCTACTGAAAAAGGGGCAGTTATAAGGTGATAAAATGATGATTAGGGAACGACCCTGATGAATATCTGGCATGTTGTACTAAAAAAAGATGTTTTGCTTTGACAATCCCCTGCGCATTTGCGAAAACATCAAAGGAAGAAAAAAAGCAGTGTTTCGCGCGTGACGTAAATTCATGCATGTAAATGCCATTTTTACCGGGCTAGCGAAATCTACGTATGGCGTGGACAGACGCCATTCGTGATATCGATAGCTGCCCCAGGCAACGGTCTTCTCAATACTGCCCCTGGGATTACGTGACGCGCTAACTTTCATTACGCGCCGCGTAGCGCGACGGGCAAAGACTCTGAACAGTGAAGTGCACAGGGTCAAGACAGGAGTAGGGAAGGAATACAGAGAGACAATAATAATGGTAGATAGCAAGAAGCGCCCTGGCAAAGATCTCGACCGCATCGATCGTAATATTCTGAACGAATTGCAAAAAGATGGGCGTATTTCCAACGTCGAGCTTTCTAAACGAGTGGGGCTTTCCCCAACGCCATGCCTTGAGCGTGTGCGCAGGCTGGAAAGACAAGGGTTTATTCAGGGCTATACGGCGCTGCTGAACCCGCATTATCTGGATGCATCACTTCTGGTATTTGTTGAGATTACTCTGAATCGTGGCGCGCCGGATGTGTTTGAACAATTCAATGCTGCCGTGCAAAAACTTGAAGAGATTCAAGAGTGTCATCTGGTTTCAGGCGATTTCGACTATCTGTTGAAGACGCGAGTACCGGATATGTCGGCTTACCGCAAACTGTTAGGGGAAACCCTGCTGCGTCTGCCGGGCGTTAACGACACCCGCACATATGTGGTAATGGAAGAAGTCAAACAGAGCAATCGTCTGGTAATTAAGACGCGCTAATACGGAACAGGTGCAAAATCGCTGTTTTTTGATTACACTCCTGTTAATCCATACAGCAACAGTGCCGGGGAGACCCGGCGCTGTTGTCCGTTTTAGCATCAAGGACCTGGAGAGCCTGTCTTGAGCCAGGAATACACCGAAGACAAAGAAGTCACACTGACCAAGTTAAGCAGCGGACGTCGACTCCTGGAGGCGTTGCTGATCCTCGTTTCACTTTCTGCCGTTTGGTTAATGGCAGCGCTTCTCAGCTTTAACCCGTCCGATCCGAGTTGGTCGCAAACGGCCTGGCATGAGCCTATCCATAATCTTGGCGGCGTGCCCGGCGCGTGGCTTGCCGATACGCTGTTTTTCATTTTTGGCATCATGGCTTATACCATCCCGGTGATTATTATCGGCGGCTGCTGGTTTGCTTATCGCCATCGGGCCAGTGAAGACTACATCGACTATTTTGCTGTATCGCTGCGCATGATTGGCGCGCTGGCGCTGATCCTTACTTCTTGTGGTCTTGCGGCGATTAATGCGGATGATATTTGGTATTTCGCCTCCGGCGGCGTCATTGGCAGCTTGCTAAGTACCACGCTACAACCCCTGCTGCGTAGCAGTGGCGGTACGCTGGCACTGCTCTGTATCTGGGCCGCCGGTTTGACGCTGTTCACCGGGTGGTCATGGGTGACCATTGCCGAGAAAATTGGCAGTGTGATCCTCAACATTCTCACTTTTGCCAGTAATCGTACCCGTCGTGATGATACCTGGGTCGATGACGAAGAGTATGAAGAGGATGATGAAGATAAAGGTGATATCGACACTCCGCGTGAATCTCGCCGTACCCGTATTTTGCGTGGTGCACTGGCGCGGCGAAAACGGGTTGCCGAAAAGTTTGCGAATCCGATGGGGCGCAAAACTGATGAGGCGTTGTTCTCGGGTAAGCGGATGGATGACGATGAAGACGATATTGCTTATAGCGCTCGTGGTATACCTGCCGATGCTGACGACGTGCTGTTCTCCGGGCATCGCGCAACTGAATCTGAACAGGAATACGATCCGCTGCTCAATGGTCGCAGCATAACGGCCCCCGTAGCCACCGCTGCTGCCGCGACGACTGTCGCTGCGCAGGCTTATGCCGCGCCGGTTGATCCGGTGGTGCAGGCACCGCAGGAGATTGAATGGCCCTATGCGCAGCCGCCTGTACAGCAAGCTGCTGCGTATCAGCCAACGGCAGATGAGCATAACGCTCCTGCATCTTATCAGCCTGTATCAAACCCGTCGGTTTCACCGGAAGCGGCGCATCCGTCTGCACAATATGCAGAACCACACTGGCAGCAGCCTGTCGCGCAGGATAGCTGGACGCCAGAAGCTCCAGTGACGGCGCAGCCGCAAGAGGACGATATTTATACGCAGCCGGTACACGATCCGCTGCCATGGCAGGGTGAGGCGCAGCCGCAAATCTCCCCGGCACCAGAACTCGTAATCGAACCTGAACCTGTCGTTGAAGAAGTGAAACAGACTCGTCCACCGCTCTATTACTTCGAAGAAGTAGAGGAGAAACGTGCACGCGAGCGTGAGCAACTGGCGGCGTGGTATCAGCCGATTCCTGAGCCTGAGAATATTGAACCGGTTTCGAAGCCGGTTGTGCCGACTATGCCATCAATACCGCCTGGTGAAGCAACCGTTGCGCCAGTTGCAGCCGGAGTACAGCAGGCTGCCAGTAGCGTAGCCGCGGCAACCGCTACGGCAGGTCCGGTGTTCAGCCTTGCGGCAGGTGGTACACCGCGTCCGCAGGTGAAAGAGGGCATCGGCCCGCAGCTTCCGCGCCCGAACCGGGTCCGTGTACCAACGCGCCGTGAACTGGCTTCTTATGGTATCAAGTTGCCGTCTCAGCGGATGGCCGAAGAGCGCGCGCGCGAAGAAGATGAAACGCGCCATCATCACGATCAATTCACAGAAGACGATGCTGATATGCAGCAGCAGGATGAACTGGCACGCCAGTTCGCCGCCACGCAGCACCATCGCTATGGTGATGGATTCCAGCATGAGACGCCGCAATTCCAGTCGCAGCATGCTGTACCGAGTGAAGAAGACGCTGAAGAGGCGGAGCTCGCGCGTCAGTTCGCTGCGTCGCAGCAGCAGCGGTATGCGGGTGAACAACCTGCCGGGACTCAGGCGTTTACGCCGGAGGACTTTGCGTTCTCATCAATGAAGACGCTGGTAGATGATGGCCCAGGCGAACCGCTGTTTACACCAGGCGTGATGCCGGAGCAGGAGTCCCCTGCAGAGCAGCACCAACAACAACCGCAGCACCAACAACAACCGCAGCAATACCAGCAGCCAGCTCATCAAGCTGTTGCACAGCCGCAGCAATACCAGCAGCCAGCTCATCAAGCTGTTGCACAGCCGCAGCAATACCAGCAGCCAGCTCATCAAGCTGTTGCACAGCCGCAGCAATACCAGCAGCCAGCTCATCAACATGTTGCACAGCAGCAATACCAGCAGCCAGATCACCAACCTGTTGCACAGCCGCAGCAATATCAGCAGCCAGTGCAGCAATCTGTCGCACAGCCGCAGCAGTATCAGCAGCCGGCGCAGCAACCTGTGGCGCAACCGCAGCCGCAAGAAAGCCTGATTCATCCGTTGCTAATGCGTAATGGCGACAGCCGGCCGATGCAAAAACCGACTACACCGCTGCCGTCGCTGGATTTACTGACGCAGCCGCCCGCGGAAGTCGAACCGGTAGACACGTTTGCGCTGGAACAGATGGCGCGTCTGGTGGAAGCGCGACTGGCGGATTTCCGCATTAAAGCTGATGTGGTCAACTATTCTCCAGGCCCGGTTATCACACGTTTTGAGTTGAATCTTGCACCAGGCGTGAAAGCTGCGCGTATTTCGAACCTCTCCCGCGATCTGGCACGTTCGTTGTCGACTGTTGCAGTGCGTGTAGTGGAAGTTATTCCAGGTAAACCGTATGTGGGTCTGGAATTGCCGAACAAGAAACGCCAAACCGTTTACCTGCGTGAAGTACTGGACTGCGTGAAATTCCGCGAAAACCCGTCGCCGCTGACGGTGGTGCTGGGGAAAGATATCGCGGGCGATCCGGTAATAGCCGACCTGGCGAAGATGCCGCACCTGTTGGTTGCCGGTACGACTGGTTCAGGTAAATCGGTGGGCGTGAATGCCATGATCCTCAGCATGCTGTATAAAGCGACGCCGGAAGAGGTGCGCTTTATCATGATCGACCCGAAAATGCTTGAGCTGTCAGTGTATGAGGGGATCCCGCACCTGCTTACCGAAGTCGTCACCGACATGAAAGACGCTGCCAACGCCTTGCGCTGGAGCGTCAACGAAATGGAGCGGCGCTACAAGCTGATGTCGGCGCTCGGAGTACGTAATCTGGCGGGCTACAACGAGAAGATCGCAGAAGCTGCGCGAATGGGCCGCCCGATCCCGGATCCTTACTGGAAACCGGGGGACAGCATGGATGTCGAGCATCCGGTACTGGAAAAACTACCGTATATCGTGGTGCTGGTGGATGAATTTGCCGATTTGATGATGACCGTCGGTAAGAAAGTGGAAGAGCTAATTGCACGTCTGGCGCAAAAAGCGCGTGCTGCGGGCATTCACCTGGTGCTGGCGACCCAGCGTCCGTCAGTGGATGTCATTACTGGTCTGATTAAAGCCAACATCCCGACACGTATCGCGTTCACTGTTTCGAGCAAAATTGACTCGCGTACCATCCTCGATCAGGGCGGTGCGGAATCGCTGCTGGGAATGGGGGATATGCTCTATTCCGGCCCAAACTCGACCTCTGCACCTGTACGTGTTCATGGTGCATTCGTTCGCGACCAGGAAGTGCACGCCGTTGTGCAGGACTGGAAAGCGCGCGGGCGTCCGCAATATGTCGATGGCATTACCTCGGATAGCGAAAGCGAAGGCGGTGCAGGTGGCGGTTTTGAGGGGGGAGAAGAGCTGGATCCGTTATTCGATCAGGCTGTTAACTTCGTAACTGAAAAACGCAAAGCCTCAATCTCCGGCGTACAGCGCCAGTTCCGTATCGGCTACAACCGCGCAGCACGTATCATCGAGCAGATGGAAGCGCAGGGGATCGTCAGCGAACAAGGGCATAACGGAAACCGTGAAGTGCTGGCGCCGCCGCCGTTTGACTAATATTTTAACAGCACTATTCTGCCTCCATTTGCGGGAATTATCGACAATGGAGGCAGATTATGCAGATGGTTAACGATATTTATTAATTTTTTCTAACTCATTCAATTCAGACTTCAAAGTAGATAAGCTATCGCTTTCTTGGGTGATAGCAGTAGTGTTAAGGCCACAGTCAGAGGCGGAACTTGTATAGGTTACGGTTTCGAAATACTTCCCGGTGCTATCATGGTTACCATGATAGCACTTATATGTAATTGGTTGGTTATTTCCATTTGCAATAGCCGTTTTCAATACCTCAATTCTTCTTGGTAACCATTCATAATTCTTCCAATCTATAAGCAACTGATCCTCGGGGTTTATGAAAAAAGCATTCAACGTTGTAGATGCTCTATTACTGTGTTTTTCCACAGTAACTTCCATTACAGCTGTTTCTTGCTGGTGATCTCCATAAATCCTTGTGGCCCAACATTTCATAGGATATTCAACAACATGGTCAAAGTGCGGCCCATTTATACTTCTGATGTTGGTAATGGCCACAACATCACGCTCAGATGTTGTATGAGTTCGATTATAGTAATTAATAAATTGAGGGGACTTAAAATACTCATTAGCGCAAAACAGGAATGGTGCCCTATTGGAATTTGTCCTGTCGTCTAAAAATACCCAGTTAGTTAAATATCCATCCGTAGTGAGCGCCTTACAACCTGCCAGAAATAATGGCAGTGACAATATTAATGGCCTAAAATTCATAAATATTCCCTGTTAACTCTACTGTTGATAAAATCATTAAAGATGAGCTTTAGTTAAATGGCTGAAACGTTATGACGTAATTGTTGGATTGTATTATGTTCAGATGTTTACGAATATACTATAGGTTTTTTCAGTTGATTGAAATTATGAACTTATTTTCAAAAAGATGAGCATCTTTAGAGATGTTGTCTTTTGTCTAAGTGTAAGGCTTAGCTAGTCGATTTCAGTTTTTTTACCAGGAAACTACGCTGCTGAATTGTTATAGTAGGGGCAGTTATTTGCTTAGTCAGTTGACTGGCAGTATGGGAAAATTTAAGGAATCAAGATGAAAAAAATTGCCATCGCCTGCGCTTTATTTGTCAGCTTTGCCGCCTGCAATGTCTGGGCTGATGCTTCCAGCGACCTGAAAAGCCGTCTCGATAAAGTCAGCAGCTTTCACGCTACCTTCACTCAAAAAGTGACTGACGGCAGCGGCGCTGCGGTGCAGGAAGGTCAGGGCGACCTGTGGGTGAAACGTCCAAACTTGTTCAACTGGCACATGACCCAGCCGGATGAAAGTGTTCTGGTGTCAGATGGTAAAACGCTGTGGTTCTATAATCCATTTGTTGAGCAGGCAACAGCGACCTGGCTGAAAGACGCCACGGGTAACACGCCGTTTATGCTGATAGCCCGTAATCAGGCAAGCGACTGGCAACAGTACAATATTGAGCAAAAAGGTGACGATTTTGTGCTGACGCCGAAAGGCAACAACGGCAATCTGAAACAGTTCACCATCAACGTGGGGCGTGATGGCACTATCCATCAATTTAGCGCCATTGAGCAGGACGATCAGCGCAGCAGCTATCAGCTGAAATCACAGCAAAATAGCACCGTTGATGCGTCTAAATTTACCTTTACCCCGCCGAAGGGCGTAACGGTTGACGATCAACGCAAGTAAGAGGCGTGCATGAGTAACATGTCGCTCGACTTCTCCGATAATGCGTTTCAACCTCTGGCCGCGCGTATGCGGCCAGAAAATTTAGCGCAGTACATTGGTCAGCAACATTTGTTAGCGCCGGGTAAGCCGCTCCCGCGCGCGATAGAAGCCGGACACTTACACTCCATGATTTTGTGGGGACCGCCGGGAACGGGCAAAACCACGCTCGCCGAAGTGATCGCGCGTTATGCCAGTGCGGATGTAGAACGTATCTCTGCGGTGACCTCAGGCGTGAAAGAGATCCGTGAAGCCATTGAGCGTGCGCGTCAAAACCGTAATGCCGGGCGCCGTACCATTCTGTTTGTCGATGAGGTTCATCGCTTTAATAAAAGCCAGCAGGATGCTTTTCTGCCGCATATTGAAGATGGCACTATCACTTTTATTGGCGCGACGACGGAAAACCCCTCTTTTGAACTCAATTCTGCATTGCTGTCGCGTGCGCGCGTTTATTTGCTTAAATCGCTGACCGCTGAGGATATCGAGCAGGTTTTAACGCAGGCGATGGAAGACAAAGCGCGCGGTTACGGCGGGCAGGATATTGTTCTGCCGGATGAAACCCGGAGGGCGATTGCCGAGCTGGTTGGCGGTGATGCGCGCCGGGCGCTAAATACGCTTGAGATGATGGCGGATATGGCGGAACTCGACAGTTCCGGCAAGCGTATATTAAAGCCAGAACTGCTCAAGGAAATTGCCGGTGAACGCAGCGCCCGTTTCGACAACAAAGGCGATCGGTTTTACGATTTGATCTCCGCGTTGCACAAATCGGTCCGCGGCAGTGCGCCGGATGCTGCGCTTTATTGGTATGCGCGAATTATCACCGCCGGTGGCGATCCTTTATATGTCGCGCGCCGCTGCCTGGCGATTGCCTCTGAAGATGTCGGTAACGCCGATCCGCGTGCGATGCAGGTCGCGATTGCCGCCTGGGATTGTTTTACACGCGTTGGTCCTGCAGAAGGCGAACGTGCTATTGCGCAGGCGATTGTTTACCTTGCCTGTGCGCCGAAAAGTAATGCGGTTTATACCGCCTTCAAAGCGGCACTGGCGGATGCGCGCGATCGCCCCGATTATGACGTGCCGGTTCATCTGCGTAATGCGCCAACCAAACTGATGAAAGAGATGGGCTACGGCCAGGAGTATCGTTACGCGCATGACGAACCCAATGCCTATGCCGCCGGTGAGGAATATTTCCCGCAAGAAATGGCACAGACGCGCTATTATCACCCCTCGACAAGAGGCCTTGAAGGTAAGATTGGCGAAAAGCTCGCCTGGCTTACCGAACAGGATCATAAAAGCCCTATAAAACGCTATCGCTAGTGCGGGCGTTGCGGTAAGGTTACGACTTACACCATCGACCGCAGGCAGCGGTCGTATTCTTTTATTTCAATTCGATAAGCACAGGAAAAGCATGCTCGATCCCAATCTGCTGCGTACCGAGCCAGACGCAGTCGCTGAAAAACTGGCACGCCGGGGCTTTAAGCTGGATGTAGATAAATTACGTGCGCTCGAAGAGCGTCGTAAAGTCTTGCAAGTTAACACTGAAAACTTGCAGGCGGAACGCAACTCGCGATCGAAATCCATTGGCCAGGCGAAAGCACGCGGGGAAGATATCGAGCCTTTACGCCTGGAAGTGAACAAGCTGGGTGAAGAGCTGGACGCGGCTAAAGCGGAGCTGGAAACCCTGTTGGCAGAGATCCGCGACATCGCGCTGACCATCCCTAACCTGCCGGACGATTGTGTTCCAGTCGGCCGCGACGAAAACGACAACGTTGAGGTTAGCCGCTGGGGTACGCCGCGCAAATTCGATTTCGACATTCGCGATCACGTAACGCTCGGTGAAATGCACAGCGGGCTGGATTTCGCCGCAGCGGTGAAACTTACTGGTTCTCGCTTTGTGGTGATGAAAGGGCAGATTGCGCGTATGCATCGTGCGCTCGCACAGTTCATGCTGGACTTGCACACCGAACAGCACGGCTATGCTGAG
This sequence comes from Enterobacter sp. R4-368, assembly GCF_000410515.1. Lineage (NCBI taxonomy): Bacteria > Pseudomonadati > Pseudomonadota > Gammaproteobacteria > Enterobacterales > Enterobacteriaceae > Enterobacter > Enterobacter sp. R4-368. The sequence goes on from NC_021500.1 coordinate 4,733,067, forward strand.
AACTATGTCCCGTATCTGGTCAACCAGGATACGCTGTACGGCACCGGGCAGTTACCGAAATTCGCGGGTGATTTGTTCCACACCCGTCCGCTGGAAGAAGAAGCAGACAGCAGTAATTACGCGTTGATCCCGACAGCGGAAGTTCCGCTGACGAACCTGGTGCGTGATGAGATCATTGATGAAGACGATCTGCCGATCAAAATGACTGCGCATACGCCTTGTTTCCGCTCAGAAGCGGGATCTTATGGGCGTGATACGCGCGGTCTGATCCGTATGCACCAGTTCGATAAAGTTGAAATGGTGCAGATTGTTCGCCCGGAAGACTCCATGGCGGCGCTGGAAGAGATGACTGGCCACGCTGAGAAAGTGTTGCAGTTGCTGGGGCTTCCTTATCGTAAAGTGCTGCTGTGCTCGGGTGATATGGGCTTCGGCGCTTGCAAAACCTACGATCTGGAAGTGTGGGTGCCGGCGCAGGATACCTACCGCGAAATCTCTTCCTGCTCTAACGTGTGGGATTTCCAGGCTCGTCGCATGCAGGCGCGCTGCCGTAGCAAGTCCGACAAGAAAACCCGTCTGGTTCATACCCTGAATGGTTCCGGTCTTGCAGTTGGCCGTACGCTGGTGGCGGTAATGGAAAACTATCAGCAGGCTGATGGGCGAATTGAAGTGCCGGAAGTACTGCGTCCGTACATGAACGGCCTTGAGTTCATCGGCTAATCATCTGCCTGTAGTGAATGTTAATTCTGAAAGCGCCTGCGGGCGCTTTTTTATTGATTAGTTAAAACTTCGCTCCGTGTGGCGCCATCACCAGGTTCGTATTTAACCTGCACAGAACTGGCCGAAGCTCTTTTTCAGTTTTTTGGCATGTCCTTCCTGAAGAGAACAATGCAGCCGCTATGGTGGGCAATAATTTTTTACTGTGCGTTTTTCAGCCTTTTTAGTCCGGCATTCATCATGAATTTTTTCGACCGACAATTCTGTCTGTTTGCAAAAGTATTCTTTTGTTTTCAATAGAGTGAGTTGTATCGTCTTTTGTTAAGCCCAGTGCTGGATAAGTTTTACGAATCGTCGTGGTGCAAAAGGTGTCAGCGTCAAAAATCCGTGGATTGACAATGTTCTTACCGGTGGCATGATGCGCACGCAAACTGAACTTCCTCACGGTTTTTATCCATGTCCATCTATACCCGGCCAGTGCTGCTATTGCTCTGTGGCTTAATGCTGTTGACGCTGGCGATCGCGACGTTAAATACGCTCGTGCCGCTCTGGCTCGCCCACGAAAACTTACCGACCTGGCAGGTTGGTATGGTGGGTTCTTCCTACTTCACTGGCAATTTGCTGGGTACGTTACTGACCGGGCGATTAATTCGCCGTCTGGGTTTTAACCGCAGTTATTATCTTGCATCGCTGATTTTTGCCGCAGGCTGTGTTGGCCTGGGGCTAATGATTGGCTTCTGGAGCTGGATGGTTTGGCGCTTTGTCGCTGGTGTGGGCTGCGCGATGATTTGGGTGGTCGTGGAAAGCGCCCTGATGTGCAGCGGTACATCGCGAAATCGTGGGCGCCTGTTGGCAGCTTATATGATGGTTTACTATGTTGGCACAGTGCTTGGCCAGGTGATGGTCAGTAAGCTGCCGACAGATCTGATGAGCGTACTGCCGTGGACTACTGCGCTGGTGTTAACGGCGATCCTGCCGCTGCTGTTTACCCGCATTGTCAACCAGCAGAGTGAAGAGCAGGCTCCGACCTCGGTATGGCCGATGCTGCGCCTGCGCCATGCTCGCCTGGGCGTGAATGGCTGTATTATCTCCGGGATCATCCTTGGTTCGCTGTACGGCTTGATGCCACTTTATCTTTCGCATCAGGGGATCAGCGATTCGGGGATTGGTTTCTGGATGGCGCTGATGGTCAGCGCCGGTATTGTAGGGCAGTGGCCGATTGGTCGGCTGGCAGATCGTTTTGGTCGCCTGCTGGTGCTGCGTGTGCAGGTGTTTGTCGTGATCGTGGGATGTTTTGCGATGTTGAGCAATGCCGCTATGGCTCCCGCGCTTTTTGTGCTCGGGACCGCAGGCTTTACCCTGTACCCGGTGGCGATGGCATGGGCCTGTGAGAAAGTGGAACACCACCAACTGGTGGCAATGAACCAGGCGCTGCTGCTGAGTTACACCATTGGCAGCCTGCTTGGTCCGACGCTGACCGCAATGCTGATGCAAAGCTACTCAGATAGCTTGCTGTTTATCATGATTGCGGGTGTGTCGTTTATCTATCTGGTGATGCTGATGCGCAAAGCAGGACATCACCCAACGCCGGTGGCGCACGCCTGATATACGCCGCTTGATAAATAAAAAAGCCACAACTGAGTGTTGTGGCTTTTTTGTCTCAGGATGGCTCAGTACATTACTTTATGACCGTACTGCTCCAGGATGCCTTTAACGCGCTCCATGGTCTCTTTCTTCGGCGGGTGAATGCCATCCAGCTTATACTCTTCGCCCATCGCCACCCATTTATGCTTGCCCAGCTCGTGATAGGGCAGGAGTTCGATTTTCTCGACGTTGCCCATGTCGCGGGTAAATTCACCAAGGCGATGGGCGGAATCGTCATCGTCAGACCAGCCGGGTACCACGACGTAACGGATCCAGACGTTGATATTTTTCTTCGATAAATACTGGGCGAATTCAAGGGTCCGGTGATTGGATACGCCGACCAGATTCTGGTGGATCTCATCGTTCATTTGCTTGAGATCGAGCATCACCAAATCAGTAACTTCCAGCAATTCATCAATCACCGGATCGTAACGGCGCACAAAGCCGTTAGTATCGAGGCAGGTGTGGATGCCCTCTTTTTTACAGGCACGAAACCAGTCGCGAACGAATTCTGCCTGCAAGATTGCTTCTCCACCGGATGCCGTGACGCCACCGCCGGAGGCGTTCATAAAGTGCCGATAGGTAACGACGTCTTTCATTAGTTCTTCAACGGTGATCTCTTTGCCACCGTGTGTATCCCAGGTATCGCGGTTATGGCAATACAGGCAGCGCATCAGGCAGCCCTGGAAGAAGGTGATAAAACGGATGCCCGGGCCGTCGACCGTGCCGCAGGATTCAAAGGAGTGGATGCGACCAATAACTGACATTGCGGTGTTTTCTCCAGATGTGGCCCATCCGGGGCCTGTGTCTGCGCAGTTTAATTCCTTCTGCGCTAAGTCTGTTTTGGCAGACATCCAGCAAGTATAGATGGCTGACGAAGCACACTTCAGGTGTTAAAAAGGCCCCACAGTCGTGGAGCCTTTATTATACGCTTTTTACTGCGTAGTTTCAGTCAATACCATTACATGGTCTGAGTGAAAGTACGAGTAATAACGTCCTGCTGCTGTTCTTTAGTCAGGGAGTTAAAGCGTACGGCATAACCAGAAACACGAATGGTCAGCTGCGGATATTTTTCCGGGTTTTCCATCGCGTCGAGCAGCATTTCGCGGTTCATGACGTTCACGTTCAGGTGCTGACCACCTTCAATGGACGCTTCGTGATGGAAGTAACCATCCATCAGACCAGCCAGGTTGGTTTTACGGACTTCATCGTCTTTACCCAGCGCGTTCGGCACGATAGAGAAGGTGTAAGAGATACCATCTTTAGCGTAAGCAAACGGCAGTTTAGCAACGGAAGTCAGAGAGGCAACAGCACCTTTCTGGTCACGGCCGTGCATCGGGTTAGCACCCGGTCCGAACGGCGCACCAGCGCGACGGCCATCCGGGGTGTTACCTGTTTTCTTACCGTACACAACGTTAGAAGTGATGGTCAGAACAGACTGAGTCGGGATAGCGTTGCGGTAAGTTGTCAGTTTCTGAATTTTCTTCATGAAACGTTCAACCAGGTCAACCGCCATATCATCAACGCGAGCGTCGTTGTTACCAAACTGCGGATATTCGCCTTCGATTTCGAAGTCGATAGCCAGACCGTCTTCGTCACGAATCGGTTTAACTTTCGCGTATTTGATAGCAGACAGGGAGTCAGCCGCTACGGACAGACCAGCGATACCGCAAGCCATGGTACGGATAACGTCACGATCGTGCAGCGCCATCAGTGAAGCTTCGTAGCTGTATTTGTCGTGCATGTAGTGGATGATGTTCAGCGCGGTGACGTACTGTTTAGCCAGCCAATCCATAAAGTGATCCATACGATCCATCACTTCGTCGAATTTCAGCACGTCGCCTTTGATCGGTTCAGATTTCGGACCAACCTGCATTTTCAGTTTTTCATCAACGCCGCCGTTGATGGCGTACAGCATGGTTTTCGCCAGGTTAGCACGCGCACCGAAGAACTGCATTTGTTTACCCACAACCATCGGGCTTACACAGCAAGCAATTGCGTAGTCATCGTTGTTGAAGTCCGGACGCATCAGATCATCGTTCTCATACTGCAGAGAAGAGGTATCGATGGAGACTTTCGCAGCGAATTTTTTGAAGTTCAGCGGCAGTTTTTCAGACCACAGAACAGTGATGTTCGGTTCCGGAGACGGGCCCATGGTGTACAGGGTGTTCAGGAAACGGAAGCTGTTTTTAGAAACCAGCGTACGGCCATCAACGCCCATACCACCGATAGATTCAGTTGCCCAAATCGGGTCGCCAGAGAACAGTTCATCATATTCAGGAGTACGCAGGAAGCGAACCATACGCAGTTTCATGACCAGGTGGTCAATCATTTCCTGAGCGTCTTGCTCAGTGATTTTGCCTGCTTTCAGGTCACGTTCGATGTACACGTCCAGGAAGGTGGATACGCGGCCGAAGGACATTGCAGCGCCGTTTTGAGACTTAACAGCGGCCAGGTAACCGAAGTAGGTCCACTGGATTGCTTCCTGAGCGTTGGTAGCCGGACCAGAGATATCGCAACCGTATTTCGCTGCCATCTCTTTGATCTGACCCAGTGCGCGATGCTGTTCAGCAATTTCTTCACGCAGACGGATAGTCGCTTCCAGGTTTACGCCATTTTCCAGATCAGACTGCAGAGACTGGAACTGAGCGTATTTGTCTTTCATCAGGAAGTCGATGCCGTACAGCGCAACGCGACGGTAGTCACCAATGATACGACCGCGGCCGTAAGCATCCGGCAGACCAGTCAGAACACCGGATTTACGGCAGTTCAGAATGTCTTTGGTGTAAACATCGAATACACCCTGGTTATGGGTTTTACGGTATTCGGTGAAGATTTTTTTAAGTTGCGGATCCAGTTCGCGGTTGTACGCTTTGCAGGAACCTTCAACCATTTTGATGCCGCCGAACGGAATGATTGCGCGTTTCAGCGGAGCTTCAGTTTGCAGGCCAACGATTTTCTCTAACGATTTGTTGATGTAACCAGCGTCGTGAGAAGTGATGGTTGATGCAATGGAGGTGTCAAAATCAACTGGCGCGTGGGTGCGGTTTTCCAGTTTAACGCCTTCCATGACCTTGTCCCACAGTTTGGTGGTCGCTTCAGTAGCGCCAGCCAGGAAGGACTCATCGCCTTCGTACGGGGTGTAGTTTTTCTGGATAAAGTCACGTACGTTGACTTCTTTCTGCCAGTCACCTTTCGCAAAACCTTCCCAGGCTGTGGCTAATTTTTCATTAAGCTCGGACATGTAACACCTACCTTCTTAAGTGGATTTTTTATTTACTGCCTGGAACAACCATTAATGATGATCGTTGCCACGCAGGTAAATGACCCAGTATGTCAACCCGACTAATAATCCTCCACCGATGATATTCCCGATTGTTACGGGGATCAGGTTATCAGTGATGAAATTCATAATGGTCAGGTGTGAGAAATTTTCCGGGCTGGAACCTACAGCGGTCCAGAACTCCGGGCTTGCAAAGTTGCGAATTACAATACCCATCGGGATCATAAACATATTCGCGATACTGTGTTCAAAACCGCTGGCAACAAACATCGCCACCGGCAGAACCATAATCATGGCTTTATCCATCAGGCTGCGACCGGAATAACTCATCCACACGGCCATACAAACCATCAGGTTAGCCAGAATGCCCAGCGCCACGGCTTCAATAAATGTGTGGTGTACTTTATGGTCTGCGGTTTGTAGCACGTTTAAGCCCCAGCCGCCGTTGGCGACCATGTACTCGCCAGACAACCACATTAACAACACAAACAGCAGCGCACCCACCAGGTTGCCGACATAGACGTTAATCCAGTTGCGGGCCAGTTGCCCCCAGGTAATACGTCCACTGGCTTTAGCCACGACAATCAGTACGGTTGAAGTAAAGAGATCTGCACCGCAAATGATGCAAAGAATCAGCCCCAGGGAGAAGCAGACACCACCGATCAGTTTAGCAATACCATACGGCATTGCACCGGAACCTGTAGTGGCGGTGATGTAGAAAACGAAAGCAATGGAGATAAACACACCTGCGGTAATCGCAAGATAGAAAGTCTTAAGCGGATGTTTAGTCGCTTTATAGACACCAGCTTCTTCGGCAACTTTGGCCATCTCGGCTGGAAGAATAAGATCAAAAGGGTTGTCAGCTTTCACACTAACTCTCTCTTTATTAAGTCGGCGACGAGATACTAACAAAGCATTATAGAAGAGAATTTGATATGGATCATATCTCGCCTGGCTTATAGGACCGCAAAGAGCGTTGTTTTTCTACGAATGCGGAGTAAATTGTTGATTATCAAAATAAAAATAAAGTTTAAAAATTGCAAAATGAGTTGAAATTTTTTATGTGACCTCCCAAAAAACAGTTAATTAAAATGGAGTAATTGCCATAAGAAGTAACAATATTAGTTGGAGTGGATAATTATATTTACCCATATTTAACTTTAATATTACATATGGCAGTCATTGCCAAAAAATAAATAAAACGGGGCAATGAAATTGCCCCGTAATATAGCGTAGACCACTCATTAAGCCTACATATTGTCGTGCTACTTGTCGTTATTTCGACCAGAATGCCCGTTTGGCTCGTTGTAATTTTTCGTAAGCCGCTAACAGCGACTGATGCGCCGGGAATGCCTGCAGGGAACCGTCTGCCGGTTGCAGGTCGTAGAACGGCGCTTCACCGCTTAATGCGGCGCTGGCGGCTTCAACCGCTTGCGCACCATACATACGTACGAATGCATTCAGGTATTGCAGCGGCTCGCGCTCCTCTTCCTGCGCCAGTAATAATAATGTCTGCAGACAGCGGTAGTAGTTGGCCCGTTCGGCGCTAAAGATCGAGGCATTGAATTCCATCGTCCATTCAGTCCAGGCTAATGCCTGATCCAAATCGCCGCCTGCCAGCGCCAGCATCGCTTTTAGTTCACCAATGCGCAGCGTGTACCAGCCATTGTCTTTACCGGTCGCCAGACCCAACAGCTCGCGAACGCGGGTGAAGTCATCATGACCTTCGTCATCAAGCTGCGCGATAAGGCTGAGGTACTCCTCTTTTTCCCATTCACTGCCAGGCAAAGAGAGAATTGTTTCGCGCAAATGGCTGCCCATGGTGTTGTTCGCCAGCCACAGATCTTCGGCCGGATAAATATCGGACATGCCAGGCACCAGAATACGGCAGGCGTAAACACCCAGATGCTCATAATCGGCAATATAGACTTCTTTATCTTCTGCCTTAAAGATAGCCATGAGTGTGGCGAACTCTTCTTCCGTCGTGCCTGCGAAGCTCCAGTCAACAAACGGATAATCCGCATCCTGCTTGAACAGATCCCAGGAGATCAAACCGCTGGAGTCGATAAAGTGCGTCTCGAGGTTGGCATGCTCGGCCACTTCTTCATCATCAAAGGTTGGCGGTGTGAAGACATCCAGATCTTTCAACCCGCGGCCTTGCAGCAGCTCGGTAACAGTACGCTCGAGCGCCACACCGAAATCAGGGTGCGCGCCAAAAGAGGCAAAACAGGTGCCGTTGGCCGGGTTGAACAGGACAACACAGATAACCGGGTATTTACCGCCCAGGGAACCGTCGTAAGCGAAGATCGGGAAACCTTCCGCTTCCAGTTTGGCAATCGCTTCGACAACGCCCGGGTAGCGTGCCAGCACATCCTGCGGAATTTCTGGCAGGCTGATGCTCTCGGCAATAATGCGATTTTTAATATGGCGTTCGAACACTTCTGACAGCCCCTGCACGCGGGCTTCATTGCGTGTGTTCCCGGCGGACATGCCGTTAGAAACATATAAGTTGCCGACGATATTCATCGGGATATAAACCGTCTGCTCATCAGACTGGCGGGTAAACGGCAGGGCACAGATACCGCGCTCATCATTGCCGGATTGCAGATCAACGAGCATCCCGGCGGCCAGTTCGTTCTGCGGATCGTAGTAGGCGCGCAGACGCGCATCCAGAATGCCTTCCGGCAGAGAATCATCTTCCGGCAGCGGGAACCATTTCTCATTCGGATAATGAACGAACGGGCTCTGAGCGATAGCATCACCCAGCCAGAAATCAGCGAAGAAGTAGTTGGTGGACAGACGCTCGAAATACTCGCCCAGCGCAGAGGCCAGCGCGGCTTTTTTGGTCGCACCTTTACCGTTGGTGAAGCACAGCGCGCACTCTTTATCGCGAATATGCACTGACCAGACGTTTGGCACCGGATTCAGCCATGAGGCCTCTTCGATGTTAAAACCGAGATCGGTGAGCTTTTGCTGGAAGCGAGCGATGGAATCTTCCAGCGCGGCGTCTTTGCCGGGAATAAATGTTTGAGTCATGGCGGTCACTTTTTTCGTACGTAAAGCGCGCAATGATACGGGTTTTGCGTGACTGACGCTATCTTCCACGTCTGACCGACGAAAATAAAACTTATGGCTATGATTAAGAAAAGTAACGACTGTTCAGGCATAAAAAATGAAAGCGTTTGATCTGCATCGCATGGCGCTCGACAAGGTCCCTCTTGAGTTTCTCGGGGAAGTCGCACTGCGTAGTGTCTATACCTTTGTTTTGGTCTTTTTATTTCTCAAAATCACCGGACGACGCGGCGTACGCCAGATGTCCCTGTTTGAGGTGCTGATAATCCTGACTCTGGGATCGGCGGCCGGGGATGTCGCTTTTTACGACGATGTTCCCATGCTGCCGGTGCTGGTGGTTTTTATCACTTTAGCGTTGCTCTACCGGTTTGTGATGTGGCTGATGTCGCACAGCGAAAAGCTGGAAGATTTGCTGGAAGGCAAACCGGTTGTCATTGTTGAGAATGGCGAACTGGCCTGGGAAAAGGTGCATGCGGCGAACATGACCGAGTTCGAGTTCTTTATGGAGCTACGTTTAAATGGCGTGGAACAACTCGGACAGATTCGTCTGGCAATAATGGAAACCAACGGTCAAATCAGCGTTTATTACTTCCCGGACGATGAGGTGAAACCCGGGTTATGTATTTTGCCTGAAGGTTGCAGTGAGCGTTTCACAACGGTTCCCGAAGCGGGGGATTATGTTTGTGTCCGCTGCAGTAAAATTGTCGCCATGCATAAAGGGGAAAAGCAATCTTGTCCGCGTTGTGCAAATCCGGAATGGTCGAAGGCAAGCCGGGCTGTTCGCGTGACATAACAGCGTTTTTATCGGGTCTAGGGTGAGCAAACAAAACTTTCTGCTATGTGAGTTAGCGCACATCTTGCCGCTGGCACCCATTACCCGTTGCGGCGCGTAGCGCTGAATGATAAAACCGATGTCACAGGAATAACTTATTGCTTTATAGCGTGGTGAGGGGAAATGACTCAGGTCTTTAATTTTAGTTCTGGCCCGGCAGTATTACCGGCGGATGTGCTCAAACAAGCGCAACAAGAGCTGTGCGACTGGCAAGGTCTTGGAACGTCGGTGATGGAAATTAGCCATCGTGGTAAAGAGTTTATCCACGTGGCGGAAGAAGCAGAAAAGGATTTTCGCGACCTGCTGAATATTCCCTCTAACTATAAGGTTCTGTTCTGTCACGGCGGCGGTCGCGGCCAGTTCGCGGCTATTCCGTTGAACTTGCTGGGCGATAAAACCACCGCTGACTACGTTGATGCGGGCTACTGGGCGGCGAGCGCGGTAAAAGAAGCGAAAAAATACTGCTCACCGAACGTTATTGACGCCAAAATCACTGTTGATGGTCTGCGCGCGGTGAAACCGATGCGCGACTGGCAACTGAGCGATAATGCGGCCTATCTGCACTACTGTCCGAACGAAACGATCGACGGTATCGCGATCGATGAAACACCGGACTTTGGTGATGTGGTTGTCGCCGCTGACTTTTCCTCGACTATTCTCTCTCGTCAGATTGACGTAAGCCGTTTTGGCGTGATCTACGCAGGCGCGCAGAAAAATATCGGCCCGGCGGGTTTGACGCTGGTGATTGTGCGCGAAGATCTGCTGGGTAAAGCGCATCAGGCTTGCCCGTCGATCCTTGATTACACCGTGCTGAACGAAAACGACTCGATGTTTAACACGCCTCCGACCTTTGCCTGGTATCTCTCTGGGCTGGTGTTTAAGTGGCTGAAAAAACAGGGCGGTGTGGCAGCGATGGACAAAATCAACCAGCAAAAAGCCGATCTGTTGTACGGCGTGATCGACAGCAGCGATTTCTACCGCAACGATGTGGCGAAAGCGAACCGCTCGCGCATGAATGTGCCGTTCCAGCTGGCAGATAGCGCGCTCGATAAAGTCTTCCTGGAGGAGTCGTTCGCTGCGGGTCTACACGCGCTGAAAGGTCACCGTGTTGTCGGCGGGATGCGCGCCTCTATCTATAATGCGATGCCGTTAGCTGGCGTACAGGCGCTCACTGATTTCATGGTCGATTTCGAACGCCGCCACGGTTAATCGCACTGTTTTGACGTACCCCCGTAGTTTCACTGCGGGGGTTTTATTCTGTTAGTTGAGAGTGAAGTTTCATGGAATCCCTGACGTTACAACCCATCGCGCGAGTAGATGGCACCATCAATCTGCCTGGTTCAAAGAGTGTCTCCAACCGCGCCTTGTTGCTGGCCGCATTCGCTCGTGGCACGACTGTTCTGACTAACTTGCTGGACAGTGATGATGTGCGCCACATGCTCAATGCCCTCAGCGCGCTGGGAGTTCATTACACGTTGTCTGCCGATCGTACCCGTTGTGAAGTGACGGGGGTTGGTGGCCCGCTGCATTCAGCAGAAAAACTGGAGCTGTTTCTGGGTAACGCAGGAACTGCCATGCGTCCGTTGGCCGCCGCGCTGTGTCTTGGCGAAAACAATATTGTGCTGACTGGCGAGCCGCGCATGAAAGAGCGTCCGATTGGCCATCTGGTTGATGCGCTTCGTCAGGGCGGGGCAAAGGTTGATTATCTTGAGCAGGAAAATTATCCGCCACTGCATTTGCGCGGTGGCTTTACAGGTGGTGAAGTGAGTGTCGATGGCAGCGTTTCCAGCCAGTTTTTAACCGCATTGCTAATGGCAGCCCCGTTGGCACCCAACGACACGGTTATCACTATCAAAGGTGACCTGGTATCCAAACCGTATATTGATATCACACTGCATCTGATGAAGACCTTTGGCGTTGAGGTTGAAAACCAGCAATATCAACGCTTTGTTGTGCGCGGTGCGCAGCTATACCAGTCTCCAGGCCATTATCTGGTCGAGGGTGATGCGTCTTCTGCTTCTTATTTTCTCGCGGCCGGAGCAATCAAAGGCGGTACGGTGAAAGTGACCGGTATAGGCCGTAACAGCGTGCAGGGCGATATTCGCTTTGCTGATGTGCTGGAAAAAATGGGCGCGACCGTGGTCTGGGGCGATGATTATATTGCCTGCACCCGTGGTGAGTTGAACGCCATCGATATGGATATGAACCACATTCCCGATGCGGCAATGACCATCGCGACGGCAGCGCTGTTTGCCAAAGGCACGACCACTCTGCGTAATATCTATAACTGGCGCGTAAAAGAGACCGATCGCTTGTTCGCGATGGCGACAGAGTTGCGTAAAGTCGGGGCCGAAGTGGAAGAGGGCGAAGACTATATTCGCGTGACACCGCCTGCCAGGCTGCAGCTTGCGGAAATCGCAACTTATAACGACCACCGTATGGCGATGTGTTTCTCGCTGGTGGCGCTGTCTGATACGCCGGTCACCATTCTTGATCCGAAATGTACAGCGAAGACCTTCCCGGACTATTTCGAGCAATTAGCCCATATTAGTACGCTGGCATAACTTCCCCTCTTGCGGGCTGGTGTAAATCAGCCCGCTTCCCGCGCAATTATTCTACACTCAGCTGCATCCTCTTCGGTTATTCGCACGCAACAGTAACGGTTGTGGACATTGGCGCGTATAATGCGCGCGGTTATGTAACGATATGCCTTGATTAAGGAGAGAAAGATGACGGCAATTGCCCCGGTAATTACCATTGATGGGCCAAGCGGCGCGGGTAAAGGCACGCTTTGCAAGGCAATGGCGGAAGCGTTGCAATGGCATCTGTTGGATTCAGGCGCAATTTATCGTGTTCTGGCGCTCGCTGCGCTGCATCACCATGTCGATGTTTCTTCCGAAGATGTTTTGGTTCCGCTGGCAGCGCACCTGGATGTGCGTTTCGTGTCAACAAATGGCCATCTGGAAGTCATTCTGGAAGGCGAAGATGTCAGCAGCGAAATCCGTACTCAGGACGTGGCAAATGCAGCCTCGCAGATTGCGGCGTTTCCGCGAGTGCGTGAAGCGTTATTGCGTCGCCAGCGCGCATTCCGTGACGCGCCGGGACTTATCGCCGATGGGCGTGATATGGGGACAGTGGTTTTTCCTGATGCGCCGGTAAAAATTTTCCTTGACGCTTCTTCTGAAGAGCGTGCGCATCGGCGCATGCTACAGTTGCAGGAGAAGGGCTTTAGTGTTAACTTTGAACGCCTTTTGGCCGAGATAAAGGAACGTGACGATCGCGATCGAAACCGTCCTGTTGCACCGCTGGTTCCCGCTGCCGATGCTTTAGTACTGGATTCAACCAGTTTAAGTATTGAGCAAGTGATTGAGAAAGCGCTACAATATGCTCGCCAAAAATTGGCTCTCGCATAAGCGACCGAATTCGTAGTACCTGCTGCAATGGAATGTGAGCAGGCATGTGAAACAACCCCATCCGGCATGAAGCCAGGTGGACGTTAAATTGAAGAATCCTGAAGATTATCAATATGACTGAATCTTTTGCTCAACTCTTTGAAGAGTCCCTGAAAGAAATCGAAACCCGCCCGGGTTCTATCGTTCGTGGTGTTGTTGTTGCTATCGACAAAGACGTAGTTCTGGTTGACGCCGGTCTGAAATCTGAGTCCGCCATTCCGGCAGAGCAGTTCAAAAACGCCCAGGGCGAGCTGGAAATCCAGGTTGGTGACGAAGTTGACGTTGCCCTGGATGCAGTAGAAGACGGCTTCGGTGAAACCCTGCTGTCCCGTGAAAAAGCTAAACGTCACGAAGCTTGGATCACGCTGGAAAAAGCTTACGAAGACGCTGAAACTGTTACCGGTGTTATCAACGGCAAAGTCAAGGGCGGCTTCACTGTTGAGCTGAACGGTATTCGCGCGTTCCTGCCGGGTTCCCTGGTAGACGTTCGTCCGGTCCGTGACACTCTGCACCTGGAAGGCAAAGAGCTTGAATTCAAAGTAATCAAGCTGGACCAGAAACGTAACAACGTTGTTGTTTCACGTCGTGCGGTTATCGAATCCGAAAACAGCGCAGAGCGCGATCAGCTGCTGGAAAACCTGCAGGAAGGCATGGAAGTTAAAGGTATCGTTAAGAACCTCACTGACTACGGTGCATTCGTTGATCTGGGTGGCGTTGACGGCCTGCTGCACATCACTGATATGGCATGGAAACGCGTTAAGCATCCGAGCGAAATCGTAAACGTTGGCGACGAAATCACTGTTAAAGTGCTGAAATTCGACCGCGAACGTACTCGTGTTTCCCTGGGCCTGAAACAGCTGGGCGAAGATCCGTGGGTAGCTATCGCTAAACGTTACCCGGAAGGCACCAAGCTGACTGGTCGCGTGACCAACCTGACCGACTACGGCTGCTTCGTTGAAATCGAAGAAGGCGTTGAAGGCCTGGTTCACGTTTCCGAAATGGATTGGACCAACAAAAACATCCACCCGTCCAAAGTTGTTAACGTTGGCGACGTAGTGGAAGTTATGGTTCTGGATATCGACGAAGAACGTCGTCGTATCTCCCTGGGCCTGAAACAGTGCAAATCCAACCCGTGGCAGCAGTTCGCAGAAACCCACAACAAGGGCGACCGCGTTGAAGGTAAAATCAAGTCTATCACTGACTTTGGTATCTTCATCGGCCTGGACGGCGGTATCGATGGCCTGGTTCACCTGTCTGACATCTCCTGGAACGTTGCAGGCGAAGAAGCCGTTCGTGAATACAAAAAAGGCGACGAAATCGCAGCCGTTGTTCTGCAGGTTGACGCAGAGCGTGAGCGTATCTCTCTGGGCGTTAAACAGCTCGCCGAAGATCCGTTCAACAACTACGTTGCACTGAATAAGAAAGGCGCAATCGTAAACGGTAAAGTTACTGCTGTTGACGCTAAAGGCGCGACCGTAGAACTGGCTGACGGCGTTGAAGGTTACCTGCGCGCTTCTGAAGCTTCCCGTGACCGCGTTGAAGACGCAACTCTGGTTCTGAATGTTGGCGACGATGTTGAAGCTAAATTCACCGGTGTTGATCGTAAAAACCGCGTAGTTAGCCTGTCTGTTCGTGCGAAAGACGAAGCTGACGAGAAAGATGCAATCGCTTCTGTTAACAACAAACAGGAAGAAGGCAACTTCTCTAACGCTATGGCTGAAGCTTTCAAAGCAGCGAAAGGCGAGTAATATCAAGCGCTCTGAATTCTTTACGCTGTACCAGGACGTAAGTCACACGGCTGCAGCGTGAACGATGATGAGTTACTTGACAGATCACAGGATTCGTCCTGTAATCAATGACAAAGGGCGGCTACGGCCGCCCTTGTTAAAGCTAGTAAAGCTAATTTTGCGTTGAAGGAAACCGGAGGAATCATGACCAAGTCAGAATTGATTGAAAGACTTGCAAGCCAGCAGTCGCATATTCCGGCTAAAGCTGTGGAAGATGCTGTAAAAGAGATGCTGGAGCATATGGCCTCTACTCTTGCCCAGGGCGAGCGCATTGAGATCCGCGGTTTCGGCAGTTTTTCTCTGCACTATCGTGCACCTCGCACCGGGCGTAACCCGAAAACAGGCGATAAAGTGGATCTGGAAGGAAAATACGTTCCACACTTTAAACCGGGTAAAGAATTACGCGACCGCGCCAATATTTATGAGTAATTTTTAGCTACACGCTGAAATTCACTTCGACGAAAAAAGCACCTGTGGGTGCTTTTTTTGTTTCTCTGACCTCTTTATTTCTGAAGCTACTTCGCACAATTTTGCAGATGCCCTGTAAGAGCGTCGAAAGCCACCAGCCTGTATCGCAAAACAGCTATTCCAAACAGAAAGTCCTGGCGACAGCCGGCATACTCTCCACGCAACAAGGAGGTATGCATGACGTTACCGGCATTAGCTATATGCCTGATAATTGGCATTTTGCCATTACAGTGGATGCCTTCACTACCAACTCCAGGGTATGTGTGGTTTCTGATTGCCATCGGATGTCTGTTTGCGTGTTTTCGTTCTCGCCTGTTTCGTTATTGCGCAGCCACATTATTTGCATTCGCATGGGGAGTGCTGTCAGCAATGCAGGCAGTCTGGCCTGGCGAGCATCTACCTGGAGCGAATCACCAGGCAGAAGTGGTAATTACCGATACGGATCATATGACCCGGCACTGGGGCAAAATCACTCGTCTGGACGGTAAACGCCTGTTTCCGTCAGCAGGAATAAGCTTCTATGGCCAGTATTTGCCGGAGCCAGTTTGTACTGGCCAGCGATGGATAATGACAATTAGAGCACGTGCCGTCCACGGGCAACTGAATGATGGGGGCTTCGACTCGCAGCGTTATGCAATAACTTCCCATCAGCCGCTAAGTGGCCGTTTTATGGATGCCCGTCTGAGCGACCCCCAGTGCACATGGCGCGCGCGCTACCTGCAATCATTAACCGAAACGCTGATTAAGTACCCATGGCGGCAGGTGATAGTGGCGTTAGGAATGGGCGAACGCGCAACGTTGGATGCCAGTGTCAAAGAGATCATGCGGCAAACCGGTACGGCGCATTTAATGGCGATATCAGGGCTACATATTGCTCTGGCGGCAATGTTGGGCTGGCTGGTTGTTCGTGGTGTGCAATTTTTCTTTCCCGGCGGCTGGATTGGCTGGCGTTTACCCTTACTTACTGGCGTAGGGTTTGCAATAAGCTACGCCTGTCTGACTGGTCTACAGCCTCCTGCATTGCGTACCGCTATTTCTCTTAGCGTCTGGGCCGCGTTACGGCTATCCGGGCGATTGTGGTCACCCTGGCAAGTATGGCTTTGTTGCATTGCCGCTATCTTATTCACCGATCCCCTCGCCGTGCTATCAACCAGTCTGTGGCTGTCCGCTTTCGCAGTAGCCGCGCTGCTGTTTTGGTATCAATGGCTACCAGCTTCTATAAAACAACATACTAAGCTGGTCCAGGGCAGTATCAATTTGCTTCATCTACAAGTAGGGATGACGTTATTGCTGCTTCCTGTGCAGTTATCAATTTTCCACGGCATAAGTCTGAGTTCACTAGCTGCAAATTTATTGGCTATTCCGTTGGTAACGTTTATTACCGTACCGCTCATTTTACTGGGAATGTTGCTGCACTTGATTGGTCCTGTGACGGGGGAATTGGCTTGCTGGTACCTTGCAGATAAGACACTGGATTTCCTGTTTGCTTTTCTGCACTGGCTACCTGCCGGTTGGCTTAATGTGGATATGCGCTGGCAGTGGCTGGCCTGGTTGCCGTGGCTGGCGCTGATCGTTTGGCGTTTGCATTTATGGCCGAACGTACCGGCGCTGTGTCTGGTATGTCTGACATTGCTTACTCTGCCGTTCTGGCGCAATGAACGGCAGGGGGAGTGGGCAGTGCATATGCTGGACGTCGGGCAGGGCTTGGCAATGGTGATTGAACGTAATGGCAAAGCGATACTTTATGACACTGGCGTCGCATGGCCGGGCGGCGATAGTGGACAACAGTTGATTATTCCATGGCTGCGTTGGCATGCTTTGCAGCCCGAAGGCGTTATTTTGAGTCATGAACATCTGGATCATCGCGGGGGTCTGGACTCCTTGCTGGAAACCTGGCCGGCATTATGGATCCGTAGCCCACTGGGTTGGGCTGCACATCAACCATGCTTTCGTGGTCAGCAATGGCAATGGCAGGGATTAACATTTACCGTTCATTGGCCGCTAAGCGGTACCGGGACGAAAGGAAACAACCGTTCTTGCGTAGTCAGAGTCGATGACGGTCAACACAGCTTCCTGCTCACAGGCGATATTGAAGCGGCAGGTGAGATGGCGATGCTGAGCCACTACTGGACGCATTTGCAGTCTACACTAGTGCAAGTGCCTCATCATGGAAGCAATAGTTCATCATCGCTGCCGTTTGTGCAGCGAATTGGCGGCGAAGCAGCACTGGCGTCGGCGTCGCGTTACAACGCCTGGCGATTTCCCTCGATAAAGGTGATCGACCGCTACCGTGAACAGGGGTATCGCTGGTACGACACACCACATCAAGGGCAGTTAACGGTATCGTTTACGCCACAGGGCTGGGAAATCCATAGCTTACGAGATCAACTTTTACCGCGTTGGTATCATCAGTGGTTTGGCGTCCCCAGTGATAACGGGTAGAATATGCGGCTATTTCAACAAGTGCTGGTTTTTTGAATGCATAACGACAAAGATCTCTCCACGTGGCAGACATTCCGCCGATTATGGCCAACTATTGCGCCTTTCAAAGCGGGTCTGATCGTGTCGGGGATAGCGTTAATCCTCAACGCAGCCAGCGATACCTTTATGTTATCGCTGCTCAAACCGTTACTGGATGATGGTTTTGGTAAAACCGACCGCTCTGTGCTGCTGTGGATGCCGCTGGTGGTTATTGGGCTGATGATCCTGCGAGGCATCACCAGCTACATCTCCAGTTACTGCATTTCCTGGGTTTCCGGAAAGGTGGTGATGACCATGCGCCGTCGCCTGTTCAGCCATATGATGGGCATGCCGGTCTCATTTTTTGATAAGCAATCTACAGGCACTTTACTTTCGCGTATTACCTATGATTCTGAACAGGTCGCTTCCTCGTCCTCCGGCGCATTGATTACTGTTGTGCGTGAGGGGGCATCGATCATCGGCTTGTTTATCATGATGTTCTGGTACAGTTGGCAGCTCTCGTTGATTCTCATTGTGCTGGCGCCGATCGTTTCGATAGCGATTCGCGTGGTTTCCAAACGCTTTCGTAACATCAGTAAAAATATGCAAAACACGATGGGGCAGGTGACCACCAGTGCGGAGCAGATGCTGAAAGGGCATAAAGAAGTGCTGATGTTTGGTGGCCAGGAAGTAGAAACCAGCCGTTTTGATAAAGTCAGCAACAAGATGCGTTTGCAGGGCATGAAAATGGTCTCGGCATCGTCTATTTCCGATCCAGTTATCCAGCTTATTGCGTCACTGGCGCTGGCGTTTGTGCTGTATGCCGCCAGTTTTCCAAGCGTAATGTCCACCTTGAGTGCGGGTACCATCACCGTCGTCTTTTCTTCGATGATCGCGCTTATGCGCCCGTTGAAATCCCTGACTAACGTCAATGCTCAGTTCCAGCGTGGTATGGCGGCATGCCAGACACTGTTTGCGATTCTGGATAGCGAGCAAGAAAAAGACGAAGGCACGCGGGTGATTGAACGTGCGCGCGGTGATATTGAGTTTCGCAACGTGACCTTCACCTATCCGGGGCGTGAAACGCCAGCTTTGCGCAATATCAACCTGACGATTCCGGCGGGCAAAACCGTCGCACTGGTAGGGCGTTCTGGCTCTGGTAAATCGACGCTGGCAAGCTTGATCACGCGTTTTTATGACGTCGAGGAAGGCCAGATCCTGATGGATGGTCACGACTTACGTGAATATAAGCTCACGTCGTTGCGTGACCAGGTTGCGCTGGTGTCGCAAAACGTACATCTGTTTAATGATACGGTTGCCAATAACATCGCTTACGCACGTACCGAACAGTACAGCCGCGAAGAGATTGAGCAAGCAGCGAAAATGGCCTATGCCTACGACTTTATCAATAAGATGGATGAAGGGCTGGATACGGTGATTGGGGAAAACGGCGTGCTGCTTTCAGGCGGTCAGCGCCAGCGCATCGCGATTGCCCGCGCGCTGCTGCGCGACAGCCCGATCCTCATTCTTGATGAAGCGACCTCGGCGCTCGATACCGAATCTGAACGAGCCATTCAGGCCGCACTGAACGAGCTGCAAAAGAACCGTACCTCAATGGTGATTGCTCACCGTTTGTCGACCATCGAACAGGCCGACGAAATTGTGGTGGTGGAAGATGGCCGTATCGTTGAACGTGGCACCCATGCGGATCTGCTGGAACAACATGGGGTCTATGCTCAGCTTCACAAAATGCAGTTTGGCGAATGATTGCACGCATCTGGTCCGGTGAATCCCCGCTGTGGCTGCTGTTGCTACCGCTCTCCTGGCTTTACGGCCTGGTGAGCGGTGCCATTCGTTTCGCCTATCGCATTGGTTTAAAAAAATCCTGGCGTGCACCGGTTCCTGTTGTGGTCGTTGGCAATCTGACGGCAGGCGGCAACGGTAAAACGCCTGTTGTCATCTGGTTGGTGGAGCAACTACAGCAGCGTGGCATACGTGTTGGCGTGGTGTCGCGTGGCTACGGTGGTAAAGCGGATCGTTACCCGCTCGTGCTGACACCCGAAACCACTACGGCTCAGGCCGGGGATGAACCGGTACTGATTTATCAACGCACTGGCGCGCCGGTTGCGGTTTCTCCCGTCAGAAGCGACGCCGTCAGTGCGATTCTTGCGCAATACCCGGTACAACTGATCATTACGGATGACGGTTTGCAACATTATAAGCTGGCGCGTGATAAGGAAATTGTCGTTGTTGATGGCGTCAGGCGTTTTGGCAATGGCTGGTGGTTGCCCGCAGGGCCGATGCGTGAGCGGGCGTCGCGTTTAAAAAGTGTGGATGCCATCATTACCAACGGCGGTGTAGCCAGAGCGGAAGAGATCCCGATGCGTTTGCGCCCTGGACTGGCTGTTAATCTGCGTACCGGCGAACGCCGTGACGTTCACACACTGACCAATATCGTTGCGATGGCAGGAATCGGCCATCCGCCGCGTTTCTTTGCTACTCTCACCGAGTGTGGTGCAACGCTGCAAAAGACGGTAGCGCTTGCCGATCATCAGGCGTTATCGCTGCATGAGGTAAAGCCACTGGTGAAACCGGGGCAGACACTGGTGATGACCGAAAAAGACGCGGTAAAGTGTCGGTCATTTGCTGAGGATAACTGGTGGTATTTGCCTGTAGACGCACAGCTCGAGGGTGAGCTGGCGCAAAAATTACTACAGGAATTGTTCACTCTGGCGCGCTGACGGTTGTTGCATCGGCTGCGCCCTGTTAGATAAACAGGAACCTCCATGTCCGTGCCACAACTTTCGTTGACTGCTGCCCGTCATCTGCATCTCGCAGCCCAGGGGCTATTACGTAAACCTTCCCGTCGGGCAAAACCGGGCGATATTCTCTCCACTATTCAGCGCATGTCGCTGCTGCAAATTGACACCATCAATATTGTTGCCCGCAGCCCTTATCTGGTGCTTTTTAGCCGCCTTGGGCACTACCCGCAGCACTGGCTTGATGACGCGCTACGCAACGGTGACCTGATGGAGTACTGGGCGCATGAAGCCTGTTTTCTGCCGCGTGAAGATTTTGCGCTGGTGCGCCATCGCATGCTGGCGCCAGATAAAATGGGCTGGAAGTATCGCGAAGCGTGGATGCAGGAACATACGGCGGAAATAGAGCAGCTCATTGCACATATTGCGCAAAATGGTCCGGTGCGTTCGGCAGATTTTGAACATCCACGTAAAGGTGCCAGCGGCTGGTGGGAGTGGAAGCCGCATAAGCGGCATCTGGAAGGGCTATTTACGGCCGGAAAAGTGATGGTGGTGGAACGTCGCAATTTTCAGCGTGTTTATGATTTAACGCAGCGTGTTGTGCCGCACTGGGATGATGCTCGCGATCTGCTCTCACAGGATGCTGCGGAGTACCAGATGCTGGAAAACAGCGCCCGCAGTTTAGGGCTGTTTCGCGCCCAGTGGCTGGCGGATTACTACCGCTTGCGGAACGTAGCATTACCGTTAGTGCTGGAGAAGATGCAGGATGCGGGAACCATTTATCCCGTCAATGTCGAAAACATAGGTCCGGCCTGGCTGCATGCCTCCTTATTGCCGCTGTTTGAACAGGCGCAAGCTGGCAAACTTGTCGCTACTCACAGCGCGGTGCTTTCACCGTTTGATCCCGTAGTCTGGGATCGTAAACGGGCCGAACAACTGTTCGATTTTAGCTACCGTCTGGAGTGCTATACCCCGGCCCCTAAACGGCAATTTGGCTATTTTGTGTTGCCATTGTTGCATCGTGGGCGACTGGTGGGGCGCATGGATGCAAAAATGCACCGTAAAGCGGGCATACTGGAGATTATTGCCCTGTATCTGGAAGATGGCGTTAAACCCGGGCATTCGCTGGAAAAGGGGTTGCTAGGCGCGATTACCGACTTTGCCCGCTGGCAGGGGGCGTCGCGGGTCACGTTCTCGCGACTGCCTGCGGGGTTATTTGCCGCATGCCGCGCCGGGCTGGAAATAGACGCGGCGTAAGAAATGAATATGATAAGCTTAAACCGTTAATTATCGGTGTATCAGGAGGAAAGATGGATCACCGTTTACTTGAAATTATTGCCTGCCCGGTGTGTAACGGCAAACTGAATTACACCCAGGATAAACAAGAACTAATCTGCAAAATCGACAGCCTCGCCTATCCGGTGCGGGACGGTATTCCGGTATTACTGGAAACCGAAGCACGTTCATTAACTGCCGAAGAGAGCCGGCCATGAGTTTCGTTGTTATCATTCCCGCGCGTTATGCTTCCACTCGCTTGCCCGGCAAACCTTTAGTCGACATTAACGGTAAGCCCATGGTGGTGCATGTGCTGGAGCGCGCCCGTGAATCCGGCGCTGAGCGTATTATCGTGGCGACGGACAACGAAGAGGTGATGCATGCGGTCCAGGCGGTTGGCGGTGAAGTCTGTATGACTCGCGCCGATCATCAGTCCGGCACTGAACGCCTTGCCGAAGTCGTGGAAAAATGCGGTTTCAGCGACGATACCGTCATCGTCAATGTGCAGGGTGATGAACCCATGATCCCTCCGGCGATTATTCGCCAGGTGGCAGAAAATCTTGCCGCGCGTGATGTTGGAATGGCAACGCTGGCGGTACCGATTCACAGCGCGGAAGAGGCGTTCAACCCGAACGCGGTGAAAGTGGTGATGGACGCCGAGGGTTACGCGCTCTACTTCTCCCGCGCCACGATCCCCTGGGATCGCGACCGTTTCGCACAATCTCGCGAGACGATTGGCGATACCTTCCTGCGCCATATCGGCATTTATGGCTATCGCGCCGGTTTTATCCGCCGTTATGTCAGCTGGCAAACCAGCCCGCTTGAGCAGATAGAGATGCTGGAGCAACTGCGTGTGCTCTGGTACGGCGAGAAAATCCACGTTGCCGTTGCCAGTGTGGTGCCGGGCACCGGTGTGGATACCCCGGAAGATCTGGCGCGCGTCCGTCAGGAGCTGCGTTAATCCCTCCATCCCCTCCAGCCGGAGGGGATTTGCCGCTGGCCGGCGAAATTCTTATGCTGTTTTGATCTCATCAGGATGACATCTATGCTATCGGCGCTCATTATAAAAGCAGTCATCTTTGTGAGGGCAATCTGCTATGGAACAACTGCGCGCTGAACTGAGTCATCTGTTGGGTGAAAAACTGAGCCGCATGGAGTGCGTCAGCGAAAAGCCGGATTCCGCACTCTGGGCGCTGTATGACAGCCAGGGTAATCCGATGCCGCTGCTGGCACGAAGCTTCTCAACGCCTGGCATTGCGCGACAGTTAGCCTGGAAGATATCAATGCTGGCGCGCGGCGGGGCTGTTCGCATGCCAGTTGTTTATGGTGTCATGACGCATGAAGAGCATCCGGGGCCGGATGTGCTGCTCATCGAACGCCTGCGCGGCGTACCGGTTGAAGCGCCAGCGCGTACGCCTGAGCGCTGGGAGCAGCTCAAAGATCAAATCGTTGAGGCATTACTTTTCTGGCACCGCCAGGATAGCCACGGTTGCGTTGGCACCGTTGACAGTACCCAGGAAAATATCTGGCCTTCCTGGTATCGCCAGCGCGTGGAAGTGCTGTGGACCACGCTCAACCAGTATCACAATACCGGGTTGACGATGCAGGATAAGCGCGTGCTGTTTCGTACTCGCGAGTGCCTGCCCGCGCTGTTTGATGGTTTTAACGATAACTGTGTGCTGGTGCATGGCAGCTTTAACTTGCGCAGTATGTTGAAGGATGCCCGCAGCGACCAGTTACTGGCAATGGTTGGGCCTGGCATTATGCTCTGGGCGCCGCGCGAATATGAACTGTTCCGGCTGGTGGAAGGTGCGCAGGCAGAAGGATTGCTCTGGCATTATATCCAGCGCGCGCCGGTTGCGGAATCCTTCCTGTGGCGGCGCTGGCTCTACCTGTTATGGGATGAAGTGGCGCAGTTGGTGAATACCGGACGGTTTAACCGCGCTACCTTCGATCTTGCCTCGAAATCCCTACTCCCCTGGCTGGTCTGAGCTGCCTTTCAGCCACTGCCAGAGACGCCCTAACGTTTCATAACCCACCCGGTCGCTGTGCATCAGCCACACCGGGGATGGGATAATGCGTTCCCACGGATTAAGCGGTGAGGCAATTGCCAGCTGGTTTGCCGGCGCGGGCAATGGATGCAGGCCAGCATGCTGGAAGAAAATCATTGCGCGTGGCAGATGAGACGCTGAAGTCACCAGCAGGAAAGGCGCATCGCCAATCGCCTGTTTCACTGCGAGCGCTTCCCGCTCGGTATCTTTCGGTTGATCCAGCGTTATGATGGCGCTGCGCGGCACGCCCAGGCTTTCAGCGACGCGTGCGCCAGCTTCCGCGGTGCTGACCGGGTTGGTTTGCGCCGCCGCACCGGTAAAGATCATTTTCGAACCAGGGTTGGCCTGCCACAGACGAATGCCCTCCGTCAGACGCGGCAGGCTGTTATTAATCAGGTTTGAACTCGGTGCCCACGCATCGTTCCAGGTATAACCACCACCGAGAATCACGATGTATTTTACCGGCTGCGTACCGCGCCAGGTGGGATAGGTGTCTTCAATCGGTTTTAAAAAGCGATCGGCAACGGGCTGCATACTTAACAGCAATAAAACCAGCCACCCGACGCTGATAAGGACTTTGCCGGTTTTCTGCCAGCGGCTAAACCAGATCAGCGCAACGCCCAGCCCGATCAGCAAAAGCAAAAAAGGCAGAGGCAGCATCAGGCCGCCGATGTATTTTTTGAGAGTAAAAAGCACCGTATCCGTCTCCTTTTTGACCATATAGCAGGCCTTTTGCGCCGATCTTACACCAGATGGGTTCATTATCGGCACGGCTGTGACAAAATAGCGGTTTTGCCAGGAGCGTGGAGCACCCATGAAGGATCGCAATTTCGACGATATTGCCGAGAAGTTCTCGCGCAACATCTACGGCACGACTAAAGGTCAGCTACGTCAGGCGATTCTGTGGCAGGATCTTGAGGCACTGTTGGCCCGGATGGGCAACCAGCCATTGCGTGTGCTGGATGCTGGCGGCGGTGAAGGCCAGACGGCGATTCGCATGGCGCAGTTGGGTCATCACGTCACGCTCTGTGATGTGTCGAAAGCGATGATCACACGTGCCCAGGCGGCGGCAGAAGAGAAAGGTGTGAGCGGTAACATGCATTTTATACAATGCGCCGTTCAGGACGTTGCTCAGCATTTGGAATCGCCAGTTGATCTGATATTGTTCCATGCTGTGCTGGAATGGGTCGCAGAACCGGTTCCTGTATTGCAAATATTGTGGTCGGTGTTACGCCCCGGCGGCGCGTTGTCATTAATGTTTTACAATGCCGACGGCTTGCTGATGCACAACATGGTGGCAGGAAATTTTGACTATGTGAAAGTCGGTATGCCGAAGCGCAAAAAACGTACCCTTTCCCCGGATTTTCCGCGTGCTCCTGCGGATGTTTATGGCTGGCTCGAACAGATTGGCTGGCAGATAACGGGCAAAACGGGTGTGCGCGTGTTTCACGATTATCTGCGCGAAAAACACCAGCAGCATGACTGCTTTGACGCGTTACTTGAACTGGAAACACGCTATTGCCGCCAGGAACCCTATATTAGCCTTGGCCGCTATATTCACGTGACCGCGCTTAAGCCGCAAATCGATGAAAGGACAAACGATGAGTGAATTTTCCCAGACAGTCCCCGAACTGGTTGCCTGGGCCAGGAAAAATGATTTCTCCATCTCGCTGCCGGTCGACAGGCTCTCTTTTTTGCTGGCCATCGCCACGCTCAATGGTGAGCGTCTGGATGGGGAAATGAACGAAGGTGAACTGGTCGATGCCTTTCGCCATGTGAGCGATGCGTTCGAGCAAACCAGTGAAACCATTACTCAGCGCGCGAATAACGCCATAAACGACCTGGTGCGCCAGCGTTTGTTAAATCGCTTTACCAGTGAGCTGGTGGAGGGCAATGCCATCTACCGTCTGACGCCGCTGGGCATTGGCATTACTGATTACTACATTCGCCAGCGCGAGTTCTCCACGCTGCGTCTTTCTATGCAGCTTTCCATTGTGGCCAGCGAGTTAAAACGCGCCGCAGACGCGGCACAGGAAGGCGGAGACGAATTTCACTGGCATCGCAATGTTTACGCACCGCTGAAATACTCGGTCGCGGAGATTTTTGACAGCATCGATCTGACTCAGCGCCTGATGGATGAACAGCAGCAACAGGTCAAAGATGATATTGCACAACTGCTGAATAAAGACTGGCGCGCGGCCATCTCCAGTTGTGAATTGCTGCTGTCTGAAACCTCCGGTACGTTACGCGAACTGCAGGATACGCTCGATGCCGCCGGGGATAAATTGCAGACCAACCTGTTGAGCATTCAGGATGCGACCCTTGGGCGCGATGATCTCGAGTTCCTCGATCAACTGGTCTTCAACCTGCAAAGTAAGCTGGATCGGATTGTGAGCTGGGGCCAGCAGGCCATCGATCTGTGGATTGGTTACGATCGCCACGTACACAAATTTATCCGTACCGCTATCGATATGGATAAGAACCGCGTCTTTGCCCAGCGTTTGCGTCAGTCGGTACAATCCTATTTCGATGCGCCGTGGGCGTTAACCTACGCCAGCGCCGACAGGCTGCTGGATATGCGTGATGAAGAGATGGCGCTGCGTGATGAAGAAGTCACAGGTGAGTTGCCGCCGGATCTGGAGTACGAAGAGTTTAACGAAATTCGCGAGCAGCTGGCGGCGCTTATTGAGCAGCAACTGGCAATTTATAAGACCAAAGGCGTGCCGCTGGATCTCGGCCTGGTAGCGCGCGAGTATCTGGCGCAATATCCGCGTGTTCGTCATTTCGACATCGCGCGCATCGTGGTTGATCAGGCGGTACGTCTTGGCGTAGCGCAAGCAGATTTCACCGGACTGCCGCCGAAGTGGCAGCCGATTAATGATTACGGAGCCAAGGTACAGGCGCATGTCATCGACAAATATTGAACAAGTGATGCCGGTTAAACTGGCACAGGCGTTGGCTAACTCTCTGTTTCCGGCACTGGACAGCGCATTGCGCTCAGGGCGACATATCGGCCTCGACGAGCTGGATAATCACGCTTTTTTAATGGATTTCCAGGAGTATCTGGAAGAGTTTTACGCGCGCTACAACGTTGAGCTGATCCGCGCACCGGAAGGTTTTTTCTATCTGCGCCCGCGCTCCACCACGCTTATCCCGCGCTCAGTGCTTTCCGAGCTGGATATGATGGTGGGTAAAATTCTTTGCTATCTCTATCTCAGCCCGGAGCGTCTGGCAAATGAAGGGATCTTCACCCAGCAGGAGCTGTACGACGAGCTGATGTCGCTGGCGGATGAAGCGAAGCTGCTGAAGCTGGTAAATAACCGTTCTACCGGTTCCGATCTTGACCGACAAAAACTGCAGGAAAAGGTGCGCTCCTCGCTGAACCGCCTGCGCCGTCTCGGCATGATCTGGTTTATGGGTAACGACAGCAGCAAGTTCCGTATCACGGAGTCCGTGTTCCGCTTTGGCGCCGATGTGCGCTCGGGCGATGATGCGCGTGAAGCGCAGCTGCGCATGATCCGCGACGGTGAAGCGATGCCTGTCGAAAACCATCTGCAGCTCAATGATGAGCCTGAAGATAATCAGCCGGATAGCTCGGAGGAAGAGTAATGATTGATCGCGGTAAATTTCGTTCGCTGACGCTGATTAACTGGAACGGCTTTTTTGCCCGTACGTTTGACCTGGATGAGCTGGTGACAACACTCTCCGGGGGCAACGGTGCCGGCAAATCGACCACAATGGCCGCTTTTGTTACGGCATTGATTCCGGATTTGACGCTGCTGCACTTTCGTAACACCACCGAAGCGGGCGCGACCTCGGGTTCGCGTGATAAAGGCCTGCACGGTAAATTGAAAGCCGGTGTCTGTTACTCGGTGCTGGATGTGATCAACTCCCGCCATCAGCGCGTGCTGGTGGGGGTGCGTTTGCAACAGGTCGCCGGTCGCGACCGCAAAGTGGATATCAAACCGTTTGCGATTCAGGGCTTGCCTACCTCGATGCTGCCAACGCAGCTGTTGACGGAAACGTTGAATGATCGTCAGGCGCGCGTGCTTTCTCTGCAGGAAGTGAAAGACAAGCTGGATACGATGGAAGGGGTGCAGTTCAAGCAGTTCAACTCCATCACCGATTACCATGCGCTGATGTTTGACTTAGGGATTGTCGCGCGTCGTTTACGTTCGGCCTCGGATCGTAGCAAGTTCTATCGTCTGATTGAGGCTTCGCTGTACGGCGGGATCTCCAGCGCCATTACCCGTTCGCTGCGCGACTATTTGCTGCCGGAAAACAGCGGCGTGCGCAAAGCGTTCCAGGATATGGAAGCGGCACTGCGTGAAAACCGCATGACGCTGGAAGCGATTCGCGTGACTCAGTCGGATCGCGATCTGTTTAAGCATCTCATCAGCGAAGCCACCAACTATGTGGCGGCGGACTATATGCGCCACGCCAACGAACGGCGGGTGCATCTGGACAAAGCGCTCGAGTTTCGTCGCGATCTGTTTACCTCGCGCCAGCAACTGGCGGCAGAGCAGTATAAGCATGTCGATATGGCGCGCGAACTCTCCGAGCATAGCGGTGCGGAAGGGGATCTGGAGGCCGACTATCAGGCCGCCAGCGATCACCTGAATCTGGTGCAAACCGCGCTGCGCCAGCAGGAAAAAATCGAGCGCTACGAAGCGGATCTCGACGAATTGCAAGTTCGCCTTGAAGAGCAGCATGAAGTGGTGGCCGAAGCTGCTGAGCGTCAGGAAGAGAACGAAGCCCGCGCGGAAGCCGCCGAGCTTGAAGTGGATGAGCTGAAAAGCCAGCTTGCCGATTACCAGCAAGCGCTGGATGTCCAGCAAACTCGCGCCATTCAGTACAACCAGGCGTTGCAGGCGTTACAGCGAGCAAGAGAGTTATGCAACCTGCCGGATTTGACGCCGGAAAGCGCCGACGAATGGCTGGAAACCTTCCAGGCGAAAGAGCAGGAAGCGACGGAAAAACTGCTGTCGCTGGATCAGAAATTAAGCGTGGCGCAAACCGCGCACAGCCAGTTCGAGCAGGCGTACCAACTGGTAGCAGCGATTAACGGCCCGCTGGCGCGTAACGAAGCCTGGGATGTGGCGCGTGAGCTGCTGCGGGATGGCGTTAACCAGCGCCATCTGGCCGAGCAGGTACAGCCGCTGCGTATGCGCCTGAATGAGCTGGAACAGCGTCTGCGTGAGCAGCAGGATGCCGAGCGTTTGCTGGCTGAGTTCTGCAAGCGCCAGGGCAAACAGTATGACGCAGACGATCTTGAAGCGCTGCACCAGGAACTGGAAGCGCAAATCGCCGCACTCTCTGACAACGTTTCCGCCGCTGGTGAGCAGCGCATGGCGATGCGTCAGGAACTGGAACAATTACAGTCTCGTATTCAATCGCTGACCAAACGTGCGCCAATATGGCTGGCGGCGCAGAGCAATCTGACGCAACTGTGCGAGCAAAGCGGTGAGCAGTTCGAGTCCGGGCAGGACGTGACAGAGTATCTGCAACAACTGCTTGAGCGTGAGCGTGAAGCCATCGTTGAACGCGATGAAGTGGGCGCGCGTAAACGCGCTGTCGATGATGAAATCGAACGTTTAAGCCAGCCTGGCGGTGCCGAAGATGGCCGTCTCAATGCGCTGGCGGAGCGTTTTGGCGGTGTACTGCTGTCGGAAATCTATGACGATGTCAGCATTGACGATGCGCCGTATTACTCCGCGCTATACGGGCCATCGCGTCATGCGATTGTGGTGCCGGATCTGTCGCAGGTCGCCGAAATGCTGGAAGGTCTGGAAGACTGCCCGGAAGATCTCTATCTGATCGAAGGGGACCCGCAATCCTTCGATGACAGCGTGTTTAGCGTTGATGAGCTGGAAAAAGCGGTGGTGGTGAAAATCGCCGATCGCCAGTGGCGTTATTCACGCTTCCCGACGCTGCCGCTGTTTGGCCGTGCGGCGCGCGAAAGCCGTATCGAAAGCCTGCATGCAGAGCGTGAAGCGCTGGCAGAGCGTTTTGCCACCCTCTCTTTTGATGTGCAGAAAACGCAGCGCCTGCATCAGGCATTCAGCCGCTTTATCGGTAGCCACCTGGCGGTAGCCTTTGAGGACGATCCGGAAGCGGAAATTCGCACTCTCAGCAGCCGCCGTGGCGAGCTGGAGCGCGCAATCAGTAACCATGAAAATGACAACCAGCAAAACCGCGTGCAGTTCGAACAGGCGAAAGAGGGCGTTGCCCAGCTTAACCGCTTGCTGCCGCGTATTAATCTGCTGGCTGACGATACCCTTGCCGATCGCGTGGATGAAATTCAGGAACGCCTGGACGAAGCGCAGGAAGCGGCGCGGTTTATTCAGCAGTTTGGCAATCAACTGGCGAAACTCGAACCGGTTGTTTCCGTACTGCAAAGCGATCCGGAACAGTTTGAGCAGTTAAAGGCAGATTATGCCATCTCGCAGCAGGTGCAGCGTGATGCCCGCCAACAAGCGTTCGCCCTGGCGGAAGTGGTACAGCGCCGTGCGCACTTCAGCTACTCCGATGCCGCTGAAATGTTTAACGGTAATAACGATCTCAACGAAAAACTGCGCCAGCGCCTGGAACAGGCAGAAGCGGAGCGCACCAAAGCGCGTGAAGCGATGCGTAGCCATGCCGCGCAATACAGCCAGTACAACCAGGTACTGGCTTCGCTGAAGAGTTCGTTCGATACCAAAAAAGAGCTGCTCAACGATCTGCAAAAAGAGTTGCAGGACATTGGCGTTCGCGCCGACAGCGGAGCAGAAGAACGGGCGCGTATCCGTCGGGACGAGCTTCATGCACAGCTCTCCGGTAACCGCGCACGCCGTAACCAGCTGGAAAAAGCCATCACCTTCTGCGAAGCGGAGATGGATAACCTGACGCGTAAATTGCGGCGTCTGGAACGCGATTACCATGAAATGCGTGAACAGGTGGTTACCGCGAAAGCAGGATGGTGCGCGGTGATGCGCATGGTGAAAGACAGCGGTGTTGAACGCCGTCTGCACCGCCGCGAGCTGGCCTACCTTTCTGCCGATGAATTACGTTCGATGTCGGATAAGGCGCTCGGTGCTCTGCGTCCGGCAGTTGCGGATAACGAACATTTACGCGATGTGCTGCGTCTTTCCGAGGATCCGAAACGACCGGAGCGTAAGATCCAGTTTTTTGTCGCGGTGTACCAGCATCTGCGTGAGCGTATCCGCCAGGATATTATTCGTACCGATGATCCGGTTGAAGCCATCGAACAGATGGAGATCGAGCTTAGCCGCCTGACGGAAGAGCTGACGTCCCGTGAACAGAAGCTGGCGATCAGCTCGCGCAGCGTGGCGAATATTATCCGCAAAACCATTCAGCGCGAGCAGAACCGTATTCGTATGCTGAACCAGGGGCTGCAAAGTGTCTCCTTCGGCCAGGTGAATAGCGTGCGTCTGAATGTGAATGTGCGGGAAACCCATGCCACATTGTTGACGGTGCTTTCTGAGCAGCACGAGCAGCATCAGGATCTGTTTAACAGCAGCCGCCTGACCTTCTCGGAAGCACTGGCGAAACTTTATCAGCGTCTGAATCCGCAAATCGATATGGGTCAGCGTACGCCGCAAACCATCGGCGAAGAGTTGCTGGACTACCGCAACTATCTTGAGATGGAAGTAGAAGTTAACCGTGGTTCCGACGGCTGGCTGCGCGCGGAATCTGGTGCATTGTCGACCGGTGAAGCGATTGGTACCGGGATGTCGATTCTGGTGATGGTGGTGCAGAGTTGGGAAGATGAAGCGCGTCGCCTGCGCGGTAAAGACATCTCTCCGTGCCGCTTGCTGTTCCTTGATGAAGCCGCACGTCTGGACGCCCGCTCTATCGCAACACTGTTTGAGCTGTGCGAACGTCTGGAAATGCAGCTCATTATCGCGGCACCGGAAAATATCAGCCCGGAAAAAGGCACCACCTACAAACTGGTGCGTAAAGTCGTGCAAAATCATGAGCATGTGCACGTTGTCGGTCTGCGCGGTTTTGCCGCCCAGCTTCCGGAAACGCTTCCTGGCACGGCGAATGCGTCGTAAGAAAGTAGCATGCGAAAGGGCGACAGTAATGTCGCCCTTTTTGTTTGCCGAAAGCTATTGCCAGCCCGCGTTTAATCTTTAAACTTCTTTACATTAGGGAAGGCAAATGCTTTTTTGTCTTTATATACTGAGAGAAAGGTGACGAATTTGTCACGAGCAATGTAAGAGAAACAGGGGGCAAGGGATGTTGCTTAAGAAGTCGTATGGTCGTCGAATGTCGGCGCTGAGTTTATGCCTGGCATTCGCATTCGCTCCACTGTTTAGTGTGCAGGCCGATGAGCCTGAAATCGTGCCGGTGGATAGCTCGGCGACGCCAGGTGAGCAGCCAACCGTGCTGCCGCAGCCGCAGGAACAGTCGCCTGCGACGGCGATGTTGATCGGCGTGAAACCTTTCCCGTCTGGCGTTTCCGTTGCTGATGTGCGCGCACAGCTTCAGTCGCAATTGCCAGCCAACTGGACGCCGGTCTATATGGATCAGCTCGCTGCGTTATACGCCGCGCGCGGGCAAAAACCGATGTGGGATAACCGCGAGGCGGTGCAGGCGTTTCAGCAGCAACTGGCAGAAGTAGCGATTGCAGGGTTTCAGCCACAATTTACTACCTGGGTTGAATTACTCACCGATCCCGCGGTTTCCGGCATGGCGCGCGATGTTGTGCTGTCTGATGCGATGCTGGGATATTTGCATTTTGTCTCGGGTATCCAGTCGAAGGGCCAGCGCTGGCTCTATAGCGACAAACCTTATGCACTCACAACGCCTGCCATTTCGGTCATTAACCAGTGGCAACTGGCGCTGGACAATGGATCTCTGCCTGGTTTTATCAATCATCTTGCACCACATCACCCGCAGTATGCTGCTATGCACCAGTCACTATTGGCGCTGGTGGGCGATGCTCGTCCGTGGCCGCAAATCACCAGCACGGTGACGTTGCGTCCGGGGCAGTGGAGCAATGATATTCCGGCACTGCGTGAGATCCTGCAGCGCACCGGTATGCTGGAGGGGGGACCAAATATTGCCTTACCGGGTGATAACGTCGCCGTTAGCCCTTCGGCTCAGCACGTAAAAAAAGCGCAGCCGACGCGCGCGGCATATGACCGCCAACTGGTGGAAGCGGTCAAACGTTTCCAGGCATGGCAAGGGTTGCATGCGGATGGCGTGATTGGCCAGGGGACGCGCGACTGGCTGAACGTAAGTCCGTCGCAGCGCGCCGGGTTACTGGCGCTGAATATCCAGCGCTTGCGTTTGCTGCCGGGCACGCTTTCGACCGGCATCATGGTCAACATTCCTGAATATTCGCTGGTTTATTACCTCAACGGTAACCAGGTGCTGGCATCACGGGTGATCGTGGGCCGTCCGGACCGCAAAACGCCGATGATGAGCAGCGCGCTGAACAACGTGGTGGTTAACCCGCCGTGGAACGTGCCGCCAACGCTGGCGCGTAAGGATATTCTACCGAAGGTATGGAACGATCCGGCTTATCTTGAGCGCCACGGTTATACCGTATTGCGAGGATGGAACAGCAAGGAAGCGATCGACCCGTCCATGGTTGACTGGGCGACCATCACGCCTGCGAACTTACCATTCCGTTTCCAGCAGGCCCCTGGTGCGCAAAATTCGCTGGGACGCTATAAGTTCAATATGCCGAGCTCGGACGCTATCTATTTGCATGATACGCCGAACCATACTCTGTTCCAGAAAGAGGCGCGGGCATTGAGCTCTGGCTGCGTGCGTGTCAATAAAGCCTCTGAGCTCGCTAATATGCTGTTGCAGGATGCGGGATGGAACGATACGCGGATTTCTGATGCGCTAAAACAGGGAGATACGCGTTATGTCAATATTCGTCATGATATCCCGGTCAATCTCTATTACCTGACCGCCTTTGTCGGTGCTGACGGGCGGACGCAGTATCGCACAGATATTTACAATTATGATCTGACGGCGCGATCGGGTGCACAAATCTTATCGAAAGCTGAACAATTAATCAGATAAATGAAGCAGTTTCAGTCAGCGTGTTGTCGTAATAACTGGTAGAAAATGGGCTCTGGAGGCTACAGAGCCCGTATTTACTGGGATGAGGCAGCCTTGACGTGGCGTTTGTTGCCCGGTAAGGTGCCTCTCGTGCGCTATACGAGTGCATAAATTTTGTTCAACATTGCTTATCTGTAGAATTTATTATCATGGATAAATTTGACGCTAATCGCCGCAAACTGCTGGCGTTGGGTGGGGTCGCACTCGGTGCTGCCATCTTACCAACACCGGCTTTTGCCACCCTTTCCACGCCGCGCCCGCGTATTTTGACGCTGAATAATCTGAATACCGGTGAATCTATTAAAGCTGAGTTTTTCGATGGCAGGGGCTATATTCAGGATGAATTAGCAAAACTTAATCATTTTTTCCGTGATTACCGCGCGAATAAAATCAAAACCATCGACCCTCGTTTGTTCGACCATCTTTTCCGTTTGCAAGGGCTGCTGGGAACACGCAAGCCAGTGCAACTGATCTCCGGTTACCGTTCTGTTGATACCAACAATGAACTACGCGCACACAGCCGCGGTGTGGCGAAACAGAGCTATCACACCAAAGGTCAGGCCATGGATTTCCATATTGAAGGGATTTCGCTGAGTAATATTCGCAAAGCCGCGTTATCTCTGCGCGCGGGTGGTGTAGGATACTATCCCAGCAGCAACTTTGTGCATATTGATACCGGGCCGGTAAGGCACTGGTAAAACTCAGGCTGAGCTACAGGAGCAGTATGAACTATCGTATTATTCCGGTTACCGCGTTCTCCCAGAATTGTTCGCTTATCTGGTGTGAGCAGACCCAACTTGCCGCCGTGGTCGATCCCGGCGGTGACGCCGAACGGATTATTCAGGAAGTGGACGCTTCAGGCGTGACACTGACGCAGATCCTGCTTACGCATGGTCACCTTGATCATGTTGGTGCCGCAGCCGCACTGGCGCAGCATTATGGTGTGCCGATTATCGGCCCGGAAAAAGAAGATGAGTTCTGGCTGCAAGGCCTGCCGGCACAAAGCCGGATGTTTGGCCTGGAGGAGTGCCAGCCGCTGACGCCCGATCGTTGGTTAAATGAAGGCGACAGCGTAACGGTGGGTAAAATAACGCTGCAGGTATTGCACTGTCCTGGTCATACGCCGGGGCACATTGTGTTCTTTGATGCACAATCTCGTTTGCTGATTTCCGGCGATGTGATTTTTAAAGGCGGCGTAGGGCGCAGCGATTTCCCGAAGGGCAACCATGGGCAATTGATTGATTCCATCAAGCGCAAATTGTTGCCGCTCGGTGATGATGTTACTTTCCTTCCCGGACATGGTCCGATGTCTACGCTG
This sequence comes from Enterobacter sp. R4-368, assembly GCF_000410515.1. Classification (NCBI taxonomy): domain Bacteria; kingdom Pseudomonadati; phylum Pseudomonadota; class Gammaproteobacteria; order Enterobacterales; family Enterobacteriaceae; genus Enterobacter; species Enterobacter sp. R4-368. Next base: position 4,768,265 of record NC_021500.1, read on the forward strand.
GGAAATGAGCGGTTGCACAATCCGTTCCTGCAAGATGAATTACCGGTCTGGTAAATAAAAAAGGGTCGCTTCGGCGACCCTTTTTGTTGCTGCTGTAACTTACAGTACGGCAACGATAGCTTCGCACAGCGGTGACATATTATCCGGCGTCATGCCCGCGACGTTAATGCGCCCTGAAGCAACCGCGTAGATACCAAACTCTTCACGCAAGCGCAGCACCTGTTCTTTGCTCAGGCCGCTGAAGGAGAACATACCGTTCTGTCTGGTGATAAAGCTGAAATCGCGGTTAGCCCCTTTCTCCTGCAAGGTATTAACAAACAGCAGGCGCATACGCTGAATGCGCTGGCGCATGTCTGTTAACTCTTGCTCCCAAATGGCACGCAGAGCCTCGTTACTGAGAATGATTGCAACCACCGACGCGCCGTGCGCTGGCGGGTTAGAGTAGTTAGCACGGATAACAGCTTTCATCTGGCTGAATGCGCGATCGGCGCTTTCCGCGTCTGCGCTCACCAATGTGCAGGCACCGACGCGTTCATTGTACAGACCAAAATTTTTTGAGAACGAACTGGCAACCAGCAGCTCTTTATGCAGCGCAGCAAATGCGCGTAATCCTTCAGCATCTTCTTCGAGGCCGCGAGCAAAGCCCTGATAAGCGAAGTCGAACAGTGGCAGCCAGCCTTTTTCAACGGACAGCTTCGCCAGTGTTTCCCACTGTTCCAGCGTTGGATCGATACCGGTCGGGTTATGGCAGCAACCGTGGAACAGCACCACATCGCCTGCCTGGGCATTGTTCAGGCTTGCCAGTAGACCCTCGAAGTCCAGCGCATGATTTTGCGCGTCGTAATAAGCGTATTCACACACTTCCAGCCCGGCGGAGTTAAATACGCCTTTGTGGTTCGGCCAGCTCGGGTTGCTCACCCAGACACGTTTTGCGGAGGTGTTTTTAGCGAGAAAATCTGCCGCCACACGCAGGCCACCCGTACCGCCAGGTGTTTGCGCGGTGCGCGCACGTTTGTCATTGATAATCGCGCTGCCTTTGCCGAACAGCAGTTCCTGCGTGCAACGGCCAAACTCAGGAATACCGTCGATACCGAGGTAGTTCTTGGTGGTTTCATTTTCCAGCAGATAAAGCTCGGCTTTTTTAACGCTGGTCAGCACCGGGGTCTTGCCGGTTTCATCTTTATAGACACCGATGCCTAAGTTGATTTTATTGGGGCGTTCATCGGCGCGAAACAGATCGGCCAGACCCAGAATGGGGTCGGCAGGGGCGGCGGTTATATTCTCAAACATGACGAGGTTCCATTTTGATGACAGAAGGGAGATCCGCTATCAGGTTAACGGCTGACACAGGAATTGCCAACCGTTTGCGATAAAAAGCGCGATGCTTTTCAAAACTCATCGTAATTTATCTTACAGGCATAAAAAAACAGGGCCAAAGGCCCTGTTTGATATGCATATAACAGTCGAGGGTGACTGATTAGAACTGGTAAACGATACCAACAGCTACGGTGTCGTCAGAACCTACGCCCAGTTTGTTGTCTTTATCAATCTGGTTGATGATGTAGTCAACATAGGTGGACATGTTTTTGTTGAAGTAGTAGGTAGCACCAACTTCAACATAGTTGATGTAATCTTCGCTACCGATACCTTCAACATCTTTCGCTTTAGATTTGTAATAAGCGATGGACGGACGCAGGCCGAAGTCGAACTGGTACTGTGCAACAACGGAGAAGTCCTGAGTTTTGTTCAGGTAACCGTTGGACTTAGCGGTGTTTCCAGGCAGAGTTGTTTTCAGACGGGTCGCGTTACGAGTTTCGCCGTACAATGCTGCCAGGTAAATGTTGTTAGCATCGTATTTGATCCCGGTCGCCCACTGCTCAGCTTTATCGCCTGTTGTACCGTAAGTTGTCAGAGCTTGCTGAGTATTGGTACGATCCGCTGCGCCGTATGCACCAACGATACCAAAACCTTCAAAGTCATAGCTTACAGAAGTCGCCCAGCCATCGCCGTTTGAACGAGTAATGTCATCTGCAGAATCTGTGAGTGATGTAGCACGCTCGTTTTTACCCAGGTACTGAACGCCGAAGTTCAGACCATCAACCAGGCCGAAGAAGTTGTGGTTACGGTAAGTTGCCAGACCACCGTTACGGCTGGAGAAGAAGTTATCGCTGTTCGCGGTATCACCACCAAACTCTGGCAGCATATCGGTTACGCCGATTGCATCGTATACCAGACCGTAGTTACGACCGTAGTCGAAAGAACCGAAATCGCCGAATTTCAGACCAGCAAATGCCAGACGAGTTTTGTTACCGCTTTGAGCATCGGTACCACCTTCAGAGTTGTTACCCTGGAAGTTGTACTCCCACTGGCCGTAACCGGTCAGTTGGTCGTTGATTTTGGTTTCGCCTTTGAAGCCCAGACGTGCATAAGTCTGGTCGCCGTTGCCGCCGTAGCTGTTGGCACCGTTGTCTTTAGAGAAGTAGTGCAGACCTACAGCTTTACCGTAGATGTCTACTTTGTTGCCGTCTTTGTTGTAGATTTCTGCAGCGTTAGCTGCACCGGCTGCCAGCAGAGCAGGGATAACCACTGCCAGAATATTGCGCTTCATCATTATTTATTACCCTCATTGGTTTTTTTGAACACCTGCCACTGCCGCCAATAAATTCCGTCAAAAAAAATTTACGGAACTATTGATGAGAGTTTGGTGTCTTTCTGTGTCTGAAAGGCATCTTTCCAAACATAACAACGTTTCGCTACTCTGAAAGTGCTACAAATGTCTTAAAGCAGTAACAAAAAGAAATATTGTGTAAGATTTTATGTATTTTCGGGAACTTTGTGAACCATCTCAAAGTTCAGCACCGGGTGCTGATTTAATGAGCGATATCATTGCTATTTATATGAATTACTTATATTTAATTAAGCTAAAGGCTTTTCTTATCCGCTAAATGCGTGTGTCGTGTTTTTTCTTATAACGGCATTTAGCCATCCAGATTGCTGTGCGTATTTTAACCAAAAGTGCTAATTAACAGGCTGACATATTCCGCAATAAACGGTTTGGGGGATTTACGTACAGAAGTTTTTCAGGTGTAAAAAGGTGCAAAGAAGGGTAAAAAACGCGACGGGGATTGGTGGGTACACTCGTGAACTGTTAATGAAAGTTGACAGGCGTCACATAAATGAAAAAGGCCAGCGATAGCGCTGGCCTTAAGAACATCAGAATGTTGCGGAACGCGGAGTCCGCGGGAAAGGGATCACATCACGCACGTTCTGTACGCCTGTCACATAGGCAATCAGGCGTTCAAAACCCAGACCGAAGCCGGAGTGCGGTACAGTGCCGTAACGGCGCAGATCGCGATACCACCAGTAATCTTCTTTATTCAGCCCCATTTCTGCCATACGGGCATCCAGGACATCAAGACGCTCTTCACGCTGCGAACCGCCGATGATTTCACCGATACCCGGCGCGAGCACATCCATCGCCGCCACGGTTTTTCCATCTTCGTTAAGACGCATATAGAACGCTTTAATATCTTTCGGGTAGTTTTTCACCACCACCGGTGCTTTGAAGTGTTTCTCGGCCAGGTAACGTTCATGTTCAGAAGCCAGGTCAACGCCCCAGTACACCGGGTTCTCGAACTTCTCACCACATTTTTCGAGAATGGCGACCGCATCGGTGTAATCAACCTGAGCGAAATCTGCCGCGATGAAACGCTCCAGACGGCCAATCGCGTCTTTGTCCACACGTTCTTCAAAGAACTTCAGGTCGTCCAGACGCTCTTCCAGCACCGCTTTAAAGGCGTATTTCAGCATCGCTTCAGCCAGACGGGCGTTATCGTCGAGATCGGCGAAAGCGATTTCTGGTTCCAGCATCCAGAATTCAGCCAGGTGACGGCTGGTGTTGGAGTTCTCCGCGCGGAACGTCGGGCCGAAGGTATAAACCTTGGACAGGGCACAGGCATAGGTTTCCGCATTCAACTGGCCGGAAACGGTCAGGAAAGCTTCTTTGCCAAAGAAATCTTTATCAAAATCGACTTTGCCTTCTGCGGTACGCGGCAGGTTTTCCATATCCAGCGTGGAGACGCGGAACATTTCGCCTGCGCCTTCGGTATCCGACGCGGTAATAAGCGGCGCAGATACCCAGAAGAAACCTTGTTCGTCGAAGAAACGATGCAGCGCCTGCGCCAGCGTGTGGCGAACGCGCGCAACCGCGCCAATCAGGTTAGTGCGCGGGCGCAGGTGAGCAACTTCACGCAGATATTCAATACTGTGGCGCTTTGCCGCCATCGGGTAGGTATCCGGATCTTCAACCCAGCCGGTGACGTCGACAGAGGTCGCCTGAATTTCCAGAGTCTGGCCTTCGCCCGGTGACGCCACGACTTTGCCGGTGACGATAACGGAGCAACCGGTGGTCAGACGCAGCACTTCGTCATGGTAATTGGGCAGAGAATTATTAATAACGGCCTGTACAGGATTAAAGCAGGAGCCGTCATAAACGGCGAGGAAGGAGATACCAGCTTTAGAATCTCGGCGGGTGCGTACCCATCCGCGTACGGTGACTTCACTGTCAACGGCCACGCGGCTATGGAATACGTCGGCTACAGGCACAACGCTCATAATATTCTCTCTGTTAATAGTCGGAAAAAATAAACACTTGTCCGCCCGATTAGGGGGGATATCTATGTTACCTGGCGTACGCCATCAGACAAGCAGAATTCGCAGGAACCATTAATAAATTATTGGCAAAAAAGAAGGGAGCCCCCAGGCTCCCTGCTATTAACTGGCTTTTTTGACCTGCGGCAGGTCAAACGCTTCGCGTAAGGCGCGAACAAACGCCTTGTCATGGCAGATAGTTTTCCCGGGGCTGTCGGATAATTTTGCTACCGGTTTTCCGTTGCACTCAACGAGCTTAATAACAATATTCAGCGGTTTTACGCCGGGAATATCACACGTCAGGCGTGTCCCGATACCAAAACCCAGCTTGACGCGATCGGCAAAGTGGCAATAGAGATCCAGCGCTTTGTTCAGATCGAGATTATCCGAGAATATTAGCGTCTTCGACAGAGGATCGATGCCGAGTTTTTCATAGTGGGCAATCGCTTTTTCGCCCCATTCCACCGGATCGCCAGAATCATGGCGCAGACCCTGGTAACGGGTTGCGAATTCCGGACCGAAATCACGTAAAAACGCATCCATCGTAATGCAGTCTGTTAACGCAATCCCCAGTTGGTTTGGATACTCCTCAAGCCAGGCCGCGAGTGCCGCGCGCTGGCTGGTGGCCAAATCGGGGCTGATCTGTTGGTGGGCCTGGAACCACTCATGCGCCTGGGTGCCCATGGGGGTCAGCGACAGCCGGCGGGCCAGGTCATAATTACTGGTGCCAATAAACCAGGGTTCTTGTTGCAACCGTTCGACTATCGCTTGTTGCACATCGCGGGAGAAACGGCGGCGCGTACCGAAATCCATCAGACGGAAACCGGACATATCTACCTGCGCGGTGCGCGCAGCGAAATCCGCCAGTTTCTCTTCCAGATGCAGCAGAGCCTGCTGCACGCCAGTCTGTGGCGAACGGCAGCGGTGAACCACTTCACTGATCACTGCCAGCAGCGGCACTTCCCACATGATCACTTCGCGCCACGGGCCGGAAAGGCTGATATGCAGCTTGCCGTTGTCGTTAGTAATCGTGACCTGGCGCGGGTCATAACGAAAATGACGGAGCCAGTTAAGGTAGTCAGGCTGAAAGAAGGGGAGGCCGGACAGCCACAGATACTCGTCATCTTGCAGACGCAACGATTGCATCGCGTCGACCTGTTCGCGAATCGCATCTGCGTAGATACCGAGCAGGTCATCGCCGCGACAGCGGAATTCAGCCGACACATGCACGTCATAATAGTGGTGAAACACCGCTTGCTGCATGTGCAGCTTGTAAGCGTCGGTATCCAGCAGCGTTTGCAGACCTGAAAAAGCGAGTTGAGTCATGGTGCGCAGTAGCATCCTCTTACAGGAGCGTTTAGTACAATAAACAAAGCAGAATGTCGCTGGAGTATACCTTGTTTACCTGGTTATTGAACCCTGATCACACCATAAGGCGTTGAATGGGTCGATGGCATTTCGTGCCGACTGTTATAAAAATGTAGCAGACAGAGCTTTTCCCTCTGAAAAGATGAAGATTCTGCGTGGCGCGTTTGCGGCAACCGGAATAGACTGGAGTCGTAACCAACAGAAGATGCTAAAGGTTTTTTATGACACAACAGCCACAAGCCAAATACCGTCACGACTACCGTGCGCCGGACTACCTGATTAGCGATATTGACTTGACCTTTGACCTTGACGCCGCCAAAACCGTCGTCACTGCGCTGAGCAAAGTGTCACGCCATAGCGCCTCTGCTGTGCCGCTGCGCCTGGATGGCGGCGAGCTGACCCTGATTTCCATTCACGTAAATGATGAGCCCTGGACCAACTATAAAGAAGAAGGCTCCCAACTGGTGATCGATGGTTTGCCAGAACGTTTTACCTTGCGCATTGTGAATGAAATAAGCCCGGCCGCGAACACCGCGCTCGAAGGGCTGTACCAGTCCGGTGAAGCGCTGTGTACGCAGTGTGAAGCGGAAGGCTTCCGCCATATTACCTGGTACCTGGACCGCCCGGATGTGCTGGCGCGTTTTACCACCAAACTGATTGCCGATAAAACCCGCTACCCGTTCCTGCTCTCTAACGGCAACCGTGTTGATCAGGGCGAACTGGAGAATGGTCGTCACTGGGTACAGTGGCAGGATCCGTTCCCGAAACCCTGCTATCTGTTTGCGCTGGTCGCCGGAGATTTCGACGTGCTGCGCGACACATTCACCACCCGTTCCGGGCGTGAAGTGGCGCTGGAGCTATATGTCGATCGCGGCAACCTCGATCGTGCACCGTGGGCGATGACCTCGCTGAAAAATTCCATGAAGTGGGACGAACAGCGTTTCGGCCTCGAATACGATCTCGACATCTATATGATTGTCGCTGTCGACTTCTTCAATATGGGTGCCATGGAAAACAAAGGGTTGAACATCTTCAACTCGAAATACGTGCTTGCCCGCACCGATACCGCTACCGATAAAGATTACCTTGATATCGAGCGCGTCATTGGTCACGAATACTTCCATAACTGGACCGGTAACCGCGTAACCTGCCGCGACTGGTTCCAGCTCAGCCTGAAAGAGGGCCTGACGGTGTTCCGCGATCAGGAGTTCAGTTCTGACCTGGGCTCCCGTGCGGTAAACCGCATTAATAATGTGCGCACTATGCGTGGTCTGCAGTTCGCCGAAGACGCCAGCCCGATGGCGCACCCGATCCGCCCGGATAAAGTTATTGAAATGAATAACTTCTACACCCTGACGGTGTATGAAAAGGGCGCGGAAGTTATTCGCATGATGCATACGCTGCTTGGCGAAGAGAATTTCCAGAAAGGGATGCAGCTCTATTTTGAGCGTCATGACGGTAGCGCGGCGACCTGCGACGATTTCGTGCAGGCTATGGAGGATGCGTCAAACATCGATCTGTCGCATTTCCGCCGCTGGTACAGCCAGGCCGGTACGCCAGTGGTGACGGTGCACGATGATTACAACCCGAACACCGAGCAATACACGTTGACCATCAGCCAGCGCACACCGCCGACCGCCGAACAGCAAGACAAACTGCCGCTGCATATCCCGTTCGATATCGAACTTTACGATAACGAAGGTAAAGTGATCCCGTTGCAGAAAGACGGGCACCCGGTACATAACGTCCTGAACGTCACTCAGGCGGAACAGACCTTTATCTTTGATAACGTCTATTTCCAGCCAGTGCCGTCGCTGCTGCGTGAATTCTCTGCGCCGGTGAAGCTGGAATATAAATGGAGCGATCAGCAGCTGACCTTCCTGATGCGCCACGCCAGTAACGATTTCTCCCGCTGGGACGCGGCGCAAAGCCTGCTGGCTACGCACATTAAACTGAACGTTGCGCGCCATCAGCAGGGCCAGGCGCTGTCGCTGCCACTGCATGTCGCGGATGCGTTTCGCGCGATCCTCCTGGACGAGACGATTGATCCTGCGCTTGCCGCAGAGATCCTGACGCTGCCGTCGGCAAATGAGATCGCCGAACTGTTTGAAATCATCGATCCTGTGGCCATCGCGGCGGTACGCGAAGCGCTGACGCGCACGCTTGCCACCGAACTTGCGGATGAGTGTCTGGCGGTGTACAACGCGCACAAACTCGATAGCTACCGCGTTGAACATGCGGATATCGGCAAACGCTCTTTGCGTAACACGTGCTTGCGTTACCTGGCGTTTGGCGATGCGCAACTGGCAGACAAACTGGTGAGCCAGCAGTATCACGACGCAGATAATATGACGGATGCGCTGGCGGCGCTTTCGGCGGCGGTTGCCGCGCAACTGCCGTGCCGCGATGCGCTGATGCAGGAGTACGATGACAAATGGCATCACGACGGTCTGGTGATGGATAAATGGTTTATTCTGCAGGCCACCAGCCCGGCGAAAGATGTACTGCAAACGGTGCGCAGCCTGTTGAAACACCGCTCGTTCACCCTCAGCAACCCGAACCGCATCCGCTCGCTGATTGGTGCTTTCGCCAGCAGCAACCCGGCAGCGTTCCATGCGCTGGATGGTAGCGGCTATCAGTTCCTGGCGGAAATGCTAACCGAGCTGAACAGCCGCAACCCGCAAGTGGCATCGCGTCTGATTGAGCCGCTGATCCGCCTGAAACGCTATGACGCTAAACGTCAGGCGATGATGCGTGCGGCGCTGGAGCAGTTAAAAGCGTTGCCGAACCTTTCCGGCGATCTGTACGAGAAAGTCAGCAAAGCGCTGGCGTAACAAAAATGCCGCCTTCACCGAAGGCGGCACTGTTTTCCCCGCAAAGGGCGCGCCGAAACCGTTATAAAGCCGCGTATACCAGTCCGTGATTTACCCCCGCCCACCTGGCTGAATTCAAACCGGTTGACGACTGCGCCGACAGAGCGTGGTTTTCAGTAAGCAATAAACCTTAACGGGCGCGACCTGTGCTGGTTACTACAGAACATTAAGCGTGACGCGTTTTTGGGAACGGAACGGTTTCCGACTCGCTGCGTTTCATCACCCGATTCAACACTTCCGCTTCCAGTTCTGCCAGTCTCACCGAACCGAGGCGGCGCGGATGCGGCAGATCGATGGCCAGGTCCAGCCCGATTTTTCCCTCTTCTATTAACAGGACGCGATCCGCCATCGCTACCGCTTCACTGACATCATGCGTCACCAGTACTACCGTGAAACCGTGTGTCTGCCACAGCTCCATAATCAGTGCCTGCATCTCCAGACGGGTTAACGCATCCAGCGCACCCAGGGGTTCGTCGAGCAGCAGCAACCCCGGTTGATGTACCAGCGCCCGTGCCAGCGCGACCCGCTGTTTCTGCCCGCCGGACAACGCCGCAGGCCACTCGCTGGCTCGCTGTTCCAGCCCGACCGCGCGTAACGCATCCTGTGCGGCTTCCCGCCAGCGGCCTTTCAACCCTAAACCAACATTATCTATCACAGACTTCCATGGCAGCAGCCGGGCATCCTGAAACATCATCCGCGTGTCGTTTTGAATATTCGCCAGTGGTGTATTGCCCGCTAACAGCTCTCCGGCATTGGCGGTTTCCAGCCCGGCCAGCAGGCGCAGCAATGTGCTTTTGCCTCCACCGCTGCGGCCTACCACGGCGACAAACTGCCCGGCGGCAATATGCAGATCCAGGCCGCTGAGCACGGTGTTATCGCCGTAACGTTTACTCACGCCGTTTAATAACAACGGGATCCCCTGAGTGAGTCGCGCCGTATTCATGCTGTTGCCTCCTTCACGTGGTAAGCGGGATGCCAGCGCAGCCACAGGCGCTCCAGCAATTGCGCACTCACATCGGCCAGTTTGCCGAGCAGGGCATAGAGAATAATGGCTACCACCACAACATCCGTTTGCAGAAACTCTCTGGCGTTCATCGCCAGGTAGCCAATTCCGGCGTTGGCGGAAATAGTCTCGGCAACAATCAGCGTCAGCCACATCAGGCCGAGCGCAAAGCGTACCCCGACCATAATCGACGGCAGCGCGCCGGGCAGGATCACATGAACAAAGAGCGCAAAACCGGACAAACCGTAGCTGCGCGCCATCTCCAGCAATCCCCGGTCGATATTACGAATGCCGTGCCAGGTATTGATATAAATGGGGAACAACGTGCCGAGCGCGACAAGAAAAATTTTCGCACTCTCATCGATACCAAACCACAAGATAACCAGTGGGATCAGCGCCAGATGCGGCACATTGCGCAACATCTGGATGGAGGTATCCAGCAGACGTTCTCCCCAGCGCGACAACCCGCTAATCAACCCCAGTGTGAGACCGATAGTGCCGCCAATCGAGAAACCAATTACCGCGCGCCAGGAGCTGATCGCCAGGTGTTGCCACAATTCACCGCTCACGCTTAATGTCCAGAATGCTTCCAGCACGCCTTCCGGTGAGGGAAGGATGCGCGTGGAGAGCAAGCCGGTGGAGGAGGCGATTTGCCACACCACCACAATCCCCACCGGCAGTAGCCAGGGGGCAATGTGCAGGAGCCATTTCTTTTCTGCCGCCATAATTGCCTCAGCTTTGCGCCACTTTTCGGGGAATAAACTCGTTCGCCACCGTTTCGCCCTGTAACTGCAACGGTTGTGGCTGCGGAATTTGCGGCACCGCGACATCCAGGTGCGGGAACAGCAGTTCGCCGACGCGATATGCCTCTTCCAGGTGTGGATAGCCGGAAAGAATAAAGCTGTCGATGCCAAGCTCAGCGTATTCATCGATTCTTGCCGCGACGGTCGGGCCATCGCCCACCAGCGCGGTTCCCGCGCCGCCGCGTACCAGCCCAACGCCAGCCCACAGGTTGGGGCTGATCTCCAGTTGATCGCGCTTGCCGCCATGAAGCGCCGCCATCCGCTGTTGACCTACGGAATCCTGGCGAGAGAAGGCGGCCTGCGCTTTAGCAATCGTGGCATCATCCAGATGGGCGATCAGGTTATTCGCTGCCTGCCAGGCTTCGGCATTCGTTTCCCGGACAATCACATGCAGCCGAATACCGAAGCGCACTTTACGCCCGTGGGCTGCGGCTTTGGCGCGCACCTGTTCAATTTTTTCTTTTACCTGCGCTGGCGGCTCGCCCCATGTCAGATAGAGGTCAACCTGCTCAGCGGCCAGATCCTGCGCCACATCGGACGATCCACCGAAATAGAGCGGCGGTCGCGGTTGCTGCACCGGCGGGAAAAAGAGTTTCGCGCCGCGTACATGAATATGTTTGCCCTCGAAGTCTACAGTGTCGCCTTCCAGCAGACGACGCCAGACGTGAGTAAACTCCGCGGAGGCTTCATAACGCTGCGTATGATCGAGAAATACGCCGTCTCCGGCCAGTTCCTGCGGATCGCTGCCGGTTACCAGGTTAAACAGCGCACGTCCATTTGATAGCCTGTCCAGCGTGGCCGCCTGGCGTGCAGCAACGGTCGGCGACGTGACGCTGGGACGCAGGGCGACAAGAAACTTCAACCGCTGCGTTACCGGGACAAGTGAGGCGGCGACCAGCCACGCATCTTCACAGGAGCGTCCGGTCGGGATCAGCACCCCGCTGAACCCTAAACGATCCGCCGCCTGAGCGACTTGTTGTAAATAAGCATGATCTACCGGGCGCGAGCCGTGGTCCGTCCCTAAGTAGTGACCATCGCCGTGGGTGGGTAAAAACCAGAACAGATTTAAGCTCATGATTTGGCTCCTTGTTTGGCCGGTTGCCAGATACGGGTGCGAATATCGACTTTTTTCGGTAGCAACCGGTTCTCATAAAAGAGATCGGCCGTTTGCTGTTGCAGTGCGGCGGTGGTGTCATCGACCGGTGAGATTTTGGTCGGTGGACGGTGATCGAAATAGCTGGCAATCACCGGCTGGGGCAGCCCCAGCGTTTTGGCAAACAGCGCGATGCTTTCGTCACGCTGGCTAATGGTTAACGCATCGGCTTCGCTAAAGGTGTTCAGAACGCCCTGAATAAATGCACCGTTTTTTTCCGCATAGGGACGCGAAGCTAAATAGAAGGAGCCAGTCTGTTTCAGCGTGGTGCCGTCTTTCAGTACCCGCACGCCACCCTGCAGTAGCGCGGCCGAGTAGTAAGGATCCCAGATGGCCCATGCATCAACGTTACCTTGCTGGAACGCGGCGCGCGCATCCGCAGGTGTCAGAAACACCGGCTGAATATCGCTGAATTTCAGCCCGGCCTGTTGCAGTGCGCGCAGCAGTAAATTGTGTGAACTGGAACCTTTCTGGAAAGCGACTTTATGCCCTTTCAAATCGGCAACCGTTTTAATTGGACTGTTTTGTGCAACAAGGATCACTTCTGCTTTCGGCTTTGGTGGCTCAACGCCGACATACAGAAGATCCGCCCCCGCGGCTTGCGCAAAAATTGGCGGAATGTCGCCCGTGCTGCCGAGATCGATACTGCCAATATTCAGTGCTTCCAGCATTTGCGGGCCTGCCGGGAATTCCGTCCAGGTGATTTTGGTGTTCGGGTAGCGTTTTTCCAGTAGTTCATGGCTTTTTGCCAGCACCATGCTGACGCTGCCTTTCTGGTAACCAATACGCAAACTTTCCGGTGCCGGTTCGGCGGCCTGCGTCCAGGCGGAAAGCGTCAGTAAACCGCTTAACGCCAGCCATTGCGCGCGATTTTTAAACAGGTTAAACATGCGCGACTCCTTGCGGCAGGTGGAAATCCGGCGCCTGGATATCCCGGCGGTGCAGCGCTTGCCAGAAAGTTTCCAGCGCCTTATCCAGTCGGGTTTGCAGATTGGGCGTCAGGCTGGGCTTATGCTGGTAATCCAGCACCTGGCTATCATCGGCGAAGACGCCATGCAGGATCTCTTGCGCTTTCAGTGCGCTGAGCACCGGCTTCAGGGCGTAATCCACCGCCAGCATATGCGCCACGGTGCCGCCAGTGGCCAGCGGTAACACCACTTTGCCTTCCAGCGCCCGTTCGGGCAGCAGATCGAGCAGCGTTTTCAGGGCGCCGGAGTAAGCCGCTTTATAAATAGGTGTCGCGACGATTAACCCGTCGGCCTCGTTGAGTTGCCCAATAAATGTTTGTAACGCGGGGCTATCAAAGCGGGCATAGAGGAGATCCTCCGGCGCGAAATTTTGCAAATGCCAGTGACACACTTCGATATCCTGCGCATTCAGGCGCTCGCGGGCATACTCCAGCAACGCGCTGGAGCGGGAGGGAAAGCGCGGGCTTCCGGCCAGGGTGACAACTCTCATAATCGCTCCTTATAACCAATTGTTTGCTTTTAGATAACATTAATAACAATTAAGGGCAGTGTGGCAGAGTCGATTTATTCCACTAAATGATTTATTCGATGAAAATATGCTGAAATTTGCATAAAGGAGAGAGGTAAGAGAAAACGATTGCGTCGATTCGCCTTTTTTTGCCGCAGGTCAATTCCCTTTCGTCGGGTAATCACTGATAATACGCCCCCGGTTTGCAACCGGGAATCCAGGAGAGTTCATGTACTACCCCTTCGTTCGTAAAGCCCTTTTCCAGCTCGATCCAGAGCGCGCTCATGAATTAACGTTCCAGCAATTACGCCGTATTACCGGCACACCTTTCGAAGCCCTTGTACGTCAGCGTGTACCGGAGAAGCCGGTCAAATGCATGGGGCTGACCTTTAAGAACCCGTTGGGGTTAGCGGCCGGGCTGGATAAAAATGGTGAGTGCATTGATGCGCTGGGCGCGATGGGGTTTGGCGCCATCGAAATCGGTACCGTGACGCCACGCCCGCAGCCGGGTAATGACAAGCCGAGGATCTTCCGTCTGGTGGACGCCGAAGGGCTGATCAACCGTATGGGCTTTAATAATCTTGGCGTGGATAACCTGGTTGAGAACGTGAAGAAATCACACTTCGACGGTGTGTTGGGCATTAATATTGGCAAGAATAAAGACACGCCAGTTGAGCAGGGTAAAGATGACTACCTGATTTGTATGGAAAAAATCTATGCCTACGCCGGTTATATCGCCATTAATATTTCTTCGCCAAATACGCCCGGTTTGCGCACGTTACAATATGGCGAAGCGCTGGACGATCTGCTTACGGCAATTAAGAATAAGCAAAACGATCTGCAAAATGTGCATCATAAATATGTTCCGGTAGCCGTAAAGATCGCACCAGATCTTTCTGAAGAAGAATTGATCCAGGTGGCCGATAGTTTAGTTCGCCACAATATTGATGGTGTTATTGCCACTAATACTACGCTTGAAAGATCGCTGGTACAGGGAATGAAACATTGTGACGAAACGGGTGGGTTAAGTGGTCGTCCGTTGCAATTAAAAAGCACGGAAATTATTCGGCGGTTGTCGCAAGAATTAAACGGACGCTTGCCGATTATTGGCGTAGGTGGCATCGACTCGGTGATAGCGGCTCGCGAGAAAATCGCCGCCGGTGCGTCACTGGTGCAAATTTATTCGGGCTTTATTTTTAAAGGTCCACCGCTGATTAAAGAAATCGTTACCCATATCTAATCTTTTATCCCTTCCTGCACAACCAGGGCTTTATTTCCCGCCCTGGTTGTTTTATATTCCACCACTGTTGCTAATTTAAACATTTTAGTCTTTTATTATTTAGGTAATAAACGAGGCGGCAAACAGGATGAAAAAGCGACAGGATGTTTAGGGGAAGGGGAGAGGAAAATGCGAATTAAACCTGACGATAATTGGCGCTGGTATTTTGATGATGAGCATGATCGCATGATGCTCGATTTAGCCAATGGCATGTTATTTCGCTCTCGTTTTGCCCGTAAGATGCTGACGCCAGACGCTTTCTCACCGTCTGGTTTTTGCGTGGATGATGCTGCGCTCTATTTCTCCTTTGATGAAAAATGCCGCGATTTGCCGTTATCCCATGAGCAACGCGCTGAACTGGTACTTAACGCGCTGGTAGCGATTCGCTTCCTCAAGCCGCAAATGCCGAAAAGCTGGCACTTCATGACGCATGATTCCCTGTGGACGCCTGTTACGGGCGAAGGTGCTTGCGTCTGGCTCAGCGATACGCAGGAGTGTGTGAATCTGCTGGTGGTTGAACCGGGTGACAATGCTGCGCTGTGTCTGCTGGCGCAACCCGGCGTGGTAATTGCCGGGCGCACTATGCAACTGGGCGATGCGATTAAAATTATGAACGATCGCCTCAAACCACAGTTACATACCAACGCAATTCAATTCGAACAGGCGGTTTAAGCCTCCAGTCGCAGTGATGTTTTCGGCACACAGCTACAGCAGAGAATTGAACCATCCGGCGCAACCGCTGATTTCTTCAGCGCACTGACTTCACCTTCCACTACGCGGATCCGGCAGCAACCGCAAATCCCGGCGCGACACGAGTAGGGCACGCGAATCCCCTGATTTTCAAGCTGTTCAAGCAACACTTGTTGGTTATTGCCGCGAAATGTTTGACCTTGCCAGTTGATTTCTACCGTGCCTGCGGGTTGCGCACCCTGTTCAACAGCCTCTTCGGCTTCGCCTGCGCCGTATATTTTCGCCGGCGCCGTTGCCAGCACGGCCACTTCATCGCCAACGCGGATCACACCGCTATTACGGGCAATCAGGTTTTGGCCGAAATCGACGGTACCGTTGTCCTGCGCGGTGCGAAAACGCTGTAAGGTCGCGAGAGGCTCACCGGAGGGGTGTTTTTGCCCGCGCTCCGGGCTGACGGTGGTGAACACACACCGGCTGCACGGTTTCACGACATCGAAAACCACCTCGCCAATACGCACCACTTTCCAGCTGTCCTCTTCCCACGGCTGCGCGCCCGTCACTACCAGGTTGGGGCGAAACTGCTCCATTTTCACGCTGGCCGGGCAACGGTTTTGTACATCACGCAGCGAGGCTTCGTTAGCCAACAGATAGGGAAAACCATCGGCGAAAGATAACGGTACGTCGTCGTGGTGTTTAACGCGGCGGGTTAATTCAGGTCCAACCCAGCGCAACTGCACCTCGCGCGAAAAAAAGCCGCTCAGCCAGCGATTAATCTCGTCGGGCGCGATAAGGGCAATAAAGTGGTTTCCCCATACTTCCGTGGGCGCGGCGTCGGGCGCAAAATCGGCAAAGCGAATCACCGCGCTGCTGCCATCCGGTGCGGTCAGGTGCAAACCATCGGTTAACGGTGAGGGCGTAAAGCGCACCATCTGCGGATACTGTCGTGCGGTAATAAAAGTGCCATCGGGTTGCGTGACCATAAAAACACGGTCAAAAGCGAGGCCGCTGATATCGGCAAGCGCATGCGTCAGGCCAATACCACGCATGGATTTTACCGGATGAATAAAAAGACGTGAAAGCGTTGGCACGTCTTCCCCCTGTCTGATGAAAATTAGCCCTCAACTTTATGACATGAACGCCAGATTAGCTATAATGCGCAACAATTTTCGTTGAGTGTAAGTGACATTATGATTTCTCTGTTTGCCAGTACGGCCCGCGGGCTGGAAGAGCTGTTAAAAACTGAACTGGAAAAACTCGGTGCCGTTGAGTGCCGGGTTGTTCAGGGTGGTGTCCATTTTGAAGGGGACACGCGGCTCCTGTACCAGAGCCTGATGTGGAGTCGTCTGGCTTCGCGCATTATGCTGCCGCTCGGGGAGTGCAAGGTTTACAGCGATCTTGATCTCTACCTCGGCGTGCAGGCGATCAGCTGGACAGAGATGTTTAATCCGGGCGCAACCTTCGCCGTCCATTTTAGCGGCCTGAACGATGAAATTCGTAACAGCCAGTACGGCGCGCTGAAAGTCAAAGATGCGATCGTCGACAGCTTTACCCGCAAAAACCTGCCGCGTCCGAATGTGGAACGTGAGATGCCGGACCTGCGTATTAACGTCTGGCTGAACCAGGATACGGCAAATATCTCCCTTGATCTGAGCGGTGAAGGTTTGCACCTGCGCGGCTACCGCGATCGCACCGGGATGGCGCCGATCAAAGAAAACCTGGCCGCCGCGATCGTGATGCGTTCTGGCTGGCAGCCAGGCACGCCGCTGCTCGATCCAATGTGCGGCTCCGGGACGCTGCTGATTGAAGCTGCGATGGCGGCGACCGATCGCGCGCCGGGTCTGCACCGCGGCCACTGGGGTTTTGGTGGCTGGGCACAGCACGATGAAGCGCTGTGGCAAGAGGTGAAAGCCGAGGCGCAAACGCGCGCGCGCGCGGGGCTGGCGAATTACGCCTCCCATTTTTATGGGTCAGACAGCGACGCGCGCGTTATCGATATCGCCCGTAAAAACGCCCGACGCGCCGGGATTGGCGAGCTGGTCACCTTTGAGGTGAAAGATGTTGCCGAGCTGAGCAACCCGCTGCCAAAAGGCCCGTACGGTACGGTGATCAGTAACCCGCCGTATGGTGAGCGTCTGGAGAGTGAACCGGCGCTGATCGCGCTGCACAGCCTGTTGGGCCGTCTGCTGAAAGCACAATTTGGCGGCTGGAATCTGTCACTGTTTAGCGCCTCGGTTGATCTGCTGAACTGCCTGCAACTGCGTGCTGAGCGCCAGTTCAAAGCGAAAAACGGTCCACTGGATTGCGTGCAGAAAAATTACCATCTGGCGGAAAATACCGGCGAAGCGAAAGCGCCGGCAATGGCGGAAGATTACGCGAATCGCCTGCGCAAGAACGTTAAAAAGCTGGAAAAATGGGCGCGTCAGGAAGGTATCGAATGTTATCGCCTGTACGATGCCGATCTGCCGGATTACAACGTCGCGGTCGATCGCTATGCCGATTGGGTGGTGGTGCAGGAGTATGCCGCACCGAAAACGATTGATGCGCAAAAAGCGCGCCAGCGTCTGTTTGACATCATTGCGGCCACTATTCATGTGTTGGGGATTGCGCCAAACAAGCTGGTGTTGAAAACCCGTGAACGGCAGAAGGGCAACAATCAGTATCAGAAAATGAATGAAAAGGGTGATTTCATGGAAGTGAGCGAATATAACGCTCGCCTGTGGGTCAACCTGACCGATTATCTTGATACCGGTTTGTTCCTCGATCACCGTATCGCGCGCCGTATGCTCGGCCAAATGAGTAAAGGCAAAGATTTCCTGAATCTATTCTCTTATACCGGCAGCGCCAGTGTGCATGCGGGGCTGGGCGGCGCGCGTTCGACGACAACGGTGGATATGTCACGTACCTATCTGGAGTGGGCCGAGCGCAACCTGCGTCTTAATGGCCTGAGCGGTCGTGCGCATCGCCTGATCCAGGCCGACTGCCTTGCGTGGCTGCGCGATACTGATGAGCAGTTCGACCTGATCTTTATCGATCCGCCGACCTTCTCCAACTCCAAACGTATGGAAGAGTCTTTTGATGTACAGCGCGACCATATGGCGCTGATGCAGGATCTCAAACGCCTGTTGCGTAAGGGCGGCACGATCATGTTTTCCAATAACAAACGCGGTTTCCGTATGGATCTCGACGGGCTGGCGAAACTGGATCTTAAAGCACAAGAAATCACCCAAAAAACGCAGTCGCAGGATTTTGCCCGCAACCGTCAGATCCACAACTGCTGGCTGATTACCGCAGCCTGAAAGGATAAATAAATGTCATTAATCAGTATGCATGGCGCGTGGCTGTCATTCAGCGATGCGCCGCTTCTCGATAATGCTGAGCTGCATATCGAAGAAAACGAACGCGTGTGCCTTGTTGGGCGTAACGGCGCGGGGAAATCAACGCTGATGAAGATCCTCAACCGGGAAGTTAACCTGGATGATGGTCGCATTGTGTATGAGCAAGATTTGGTGGTGGCACGCCTGCAACAGGATCCGCCGCGTAATGTTACCGGCAGCGTCTACGATTTTGTCGCTGAAGGGATTGAAGAGCAGGCCGAGTATCTCAAGCGCTACCATGAGATTTCCCACCTGGTGATGAGCGATCCGAGCGATAAAAACCTCGCCGAGTTAGCGCGTGTGCAGGAGATGCTGGATCACCACGGTTTGTGGCAACTGGAAAACCGTATCAATGAAGTGCTGGCGCAGCTTGGGCTAACGGCGGACATGTCGCTCTCCGCCCTTTCCGGCGGCTGGTTGCGTAAGGCAGCGCTGGGGCGCGCGCTGGTGAGCGGTCCGCGAGTGCTGCTGCTCGACGAACCAACCAACCACCTGGATATTGAAACTATCGACTGGCTGGAAGGGTTCCTGAAATCTTTCGGCGGCACCATCATCTTTATCTCTCACGATCGTTCGTTTATTCGCAATATGGCGACGCGTATCGTCGACCTCGATTGCGGCAAGCTGGTTTCCTATCCGGGCAATTACGATCAATATCTGCTGGAGAAAGAAGAAGCCCTGCGCGTGGAAGAGCTGCAAAATGCGGAATTTGATCGCAAGCTGGCGCAGGAAGAGGTGTGGATCCGCCAGGGCATCAAGGCGCGTCGTACTCGTAACGAAGGCCGCGTCCGCGCGTTAAAAGCCATGCGCCGCGAGCGCAGTGAACGCCGTGAAGTGATGGGCAGCGCGAAGATGCAGGTGGAAGAGGCCTCCCGCTCCGGCAAGATTGTTTTCGAGATGGAAGACGTCAATTACGGCATCGATGGCAAAGTGCTGGTGCGCAATTT
Organism: Enterobacter sp. R4-368; assembly: GCF_000410515.1. Taxonomy (NCBI): domain Bacteria; kingdom Pseudomonadati; phylum Pseudomonadota; class Gammaproteobacteria; order Enterobacterales; family Enterobacteriaceae; genus Enterobacter; species Enterobacter sp. R4-368. The sequence goes on from NC_021500.1 coordinate 4,787,881, forward strand.
CTCCACGCAGGTGCAGCGCGGCGACAAAATCGCGCTGATCGGCCCGAACGGCTGCGGTAAGACTACGCTGCTCAAATTGATGCTGGATCAACTCAAAGCCGATAGCGGGCGTGTCCATGTCGGTACCAAGCTGGAAGTGGCCTATTTCGATCAGCACCGCGCCGAACTGGATCCGGATAAAACGGTGATGGACAACCTTGCTGAAGGTAAGCAAGAAGTGCTGGTGAACGGCAAGCCGCGCCACATTCTGGGCTACTTGCAGGACTTTCTGTTCCATCCGAAACGGGCGATGACGCCGGTACGTGCGCTCTCTGGCGGGGAACGTAACCGACTGTTGCTGGCGCGTTTGTTCCTGAAACCCAGCAACCTGTTAATTCTCGATGAACCAACCAACGATCTGGATGTTGAAACGCTGGAACTGCTGGAAGAGCTTATCGATGCCTATCAGGGTACGGTTCTGCTGGTGAGCCACGATCGTCAGTTCGTTGATAATACCGTGACCGAATGCTGGATCTTCGAAGGCGACGGCCAGATTGGTCAGTATGTTGGCGGCTATCACGATGCCCGTGGTCAGCAGGCGGCGTCGCAGATGCAAAAACAGGACGCCGCGAAAAAAAGTATGGAAGCGCCGGTAGCCAAAGCAGAAACTGTCAAACGCAACAGTAACAAACTAAGCTATAACCTGCAGCGTGAACTGGAACAATTACCGCAAAAGCTGGAACAACTGGAAGCACAACTTGGGGATTTGCAAGCGCAGGTCGCCGATGCCAGTTTCTTTAGCCAGCCGCACGACCATACGCAGAAAGTCTTAGCCGATATGGCTTCGGCGGAGCAAGCGCTTGAGGAAGCGTTTGAACGCTGGGAGTATCTGGAGGCTCTGAAAAACGGCGCATAAAGGGAGCCTGTATGTGTGAACACCACCACACCACTCGCCACATTCTCTGTTCGCAATGTGACATGCTGGTGGCGTTACCGCCGCTGCAACATGGACAAAAAGCGGCGTGCCCGCGTTGTGGGACAACGCTTGCGACCGAGTGGGACGCGCCGCGGCAGCGTCCCACTGCGTATGCTATCGTCGCGCTGTTTATGCTATTGCTCTCCAACCTTTTTCCCTTCGTAAACATGAAAGTAGCAGGCGTTGCCAGTGAGGTGACGCTGCTGGAAATTCCTGGTGTGATGTTCTCGGAAGATTACGCCAGCCTCGGCACTTTCTTTCTGTTGTTCGTGCAGTTTGTGCCGGCGTTTTGCCTGGTGACGATCCTGCTGTTGGTTAACCGCGTGCGGATGGATTTTCGCCTGAAAATTGGCCTTGCCCGCGTGTTATTCCAGCTTAAAAGTTGGGGAATGGCGGAGATTTTCCTCGCCGGGGTGTTGGTCAGTTTCGTCAAACTGATGGCTTATGGTGATATTGGCATCGGCAGCAGTTTCATTCCCTGGTGCCTGTTCTGTCTGTTGCAACTGCGGGCGTTTCAATGCGTAGACCGCCACTGGCTGTGGGACGACATTGCGCCAGCGCCAGCTGTTGCGCAGCCGCTGCATGTCGGTGTACCAGGTATCCGCCAGGGGCTGCGGTCCTGCCCATGTTGCACGGCGATAGTGGCGATTGACCAGCCGGTTTGCCCACGTTGCCATACTCATGGCTATGCGCGTCGGCGCAACAGTATTCAGTGGACGCTGGCGCTGCTGATGACCGCCATCATGCTCTATTTACCCGCCAATATTTTGCCCATCATGGTGACCGACCTGTTGGGCGACCGCATGCCGTCGACCATTCTGGCCGGGGTGATTTTGCTGTGGAGCGAGGGGTCGTATCCGGTTGCGTTAGTGATTTTTATCGCCAGCATTATGGTGCCGACGCTGAAAATGATTGGCATCGCCTGGCTGTGTATTGATGCGAAAGGGCACGGAAAGCGCGATTGCGAACGCATGCATTTTATTTATGAAATAGTGGAATTCGTTGGGCGCTGGTCAATGATCGACGTGTTTGTTATTGCCGTACTGTCTGCACTGGTGCGGATGGGGGGGCTGATGAATATTTATCCTGCGATGGGTGCGCTGATGTTTGCGCTGGTCGTTATTATCACGATGTTTGCGGCAATGACTTTCGACCCGCGTCTGAGCTGGGATCGCGAGCCACAAACGCACCATGAGGAGTCGTTAAAGCATGGAGAATAAGAGTGGGGAAGCCAGGGTGCAAAAGGTGAGAAACTGGTCACCGGTGTGGATTTTCCCGATTGTGACGGCACTGATTGGGGCCTGGATCCTTTTCTATCATTACAGCCATCAAGGCCCGGAAGTCACCCTGATCACCAATAACGCCGAAGGAATTGTCGGCGGTAAAACGACGATCAAAAGCCGCAGCGTGGACGTTGGCGTAGTGGAGAGTACGACGCTGACCGATGATCTTACCCATGTTGAAATCAAAGCGCGGCTCAATTCCGGCATGGAAAAGCTCCTGCATAATGATTCGGTATTCTGGGTGGTGAAACCGCAGGTGGGGCGCGAAGGTATCAGCGGGCTTGGTACGCTGCTTTCTGGTGCCTATATCGAACTTCAGCCCGGTGTAAAAGGCAATGCACCGGAGCGCTACAACTTGCTCGATTCGCCGCCGCTGGCACCGCCGGATGCGAAAGGTATCCGGGTGATCCTTGACAGTAATAAAGCGGGGCAATTAACGGCAGGCGATCCGGTGTTGTTCCGTGGCTATCGCGTGGGTTCAGTGGAAACCAGCACCTTTGATACGCAAAAACGGACCATGAGCTATCAGCTCTTTATTAATGCGCCGAACGATCGGCTGGTGACCAGCAATGTGCGTTTCTGGAAAGACAGCGGGATTGCCGTCGATCTCACCTCCGCCGGGATGCGCGTCGAGATGGGGTCGCTGACGACGCTGTTCGGCGGCGGTGTCAGCTTCGATGTGCCGGAAGGCCTGGATTTGGGGCAACCGGTGGCGGAAAACAGCGCTTTTAAGTTGTATGACGATCAGCGCAGCATTCAGGATTCGCTATACACCGAACATGTTGATTATCTGATGTTCTTTAAAGATTCGATCCGTGGCTTGCAACCCGGCGCGCCGGTTGAATTCCGCGGCATCCGCCTTGGTACGGTGAGCAAGGTGCCGTTCTTTACGGAAGGTATGCGCCAGGCGCTGAATGATGATTATCGTATTCCGGTTCTGATCCGTATTGAGCCGGAACGTCTGGCGAACCAACTGGGTGAAGATCCGGATATGAGCGCACATCTGAATGCGCTACTGAAGCGTGGTCTGCGAGGCTCGTTGAAGACCGGTAATATTGTTACCGGCGCGCTGTATGTTGATCTCGATTTTTACAATAATGCCCCTGCGATCAGTGGCATGCACGAGTTCGCTGGCTATCCCATCATCCCGACTGTGAGTGGTGGACTGGCGCAGATCCAGCAACGGCTAATGGATACGCTGGATAAAATTAACAATTTACCGTTGAACCCGATGATCCAGCAGGCGACGAGCACGCTATCTGAAAGCCAGCAAACGCTCAAACGTCTGCAAACGACGCTGGATAACCTCAACAAATTGACCGCCAGCCAGTCGATGCAGCAACTGCCTGCAGATATGCAGAGCACACTACGCGAACTTAACCGCAGTATGCAGGGCTTCCAGCCAGGTTCCGCCGCTTACAATAAAATGGTGGCGGATATGCAGCGCCTCGATCAGGTATTGCGTGAACTGCAACCGGTGCTGAAAACGCTCAACGATAAGAGCAACGCGCTGGTATTTGAAGCGAAAGGGAAACCCGATCCGCAGCCGAAGAGGGCAAAAGAATGAAAAAGAGCGCATTAGCGATACTGGCTCTGTTGCTGACAGCCTGCAGTAGCGGCGGTGATAACAAAAGCTACTATCAGCTGCCTTCGCCGTCGCAAGTAAAGGCGCAGGCGATGGCCGGGCAAAACCAGGGGAATCGTCAGTTATGGGTAGAACAGGTTTCGGTACCTGATTTTCTCGCGGGGAATGGCGTGGTGTACCAGACCAGCGATGTGCAATACGTCATTGCTACGAACAATTTGTGGGCCAGCCCGCTCGATCAGCAACTGCGTAACACGCTGGTATCCAATCTGAGCAATCAACTGCCTGGCTGGGTGGTTGCATCGCAGCCGCTAGGCAGTGAACAAGATACGCTAAACGTAACTGTGACCGGTTTTCATGGTCGCTATGATGGGCGAGTGATTGTAAGCGGCGAATGGTTACTTAAACACCAGGGACAACTGATTAAGCGCCCCTTCCATATTGAGCTGAAACAGCAGCAGGATGGCTATGATGAAATGGTGAAAACGCTGGCTCAGGGCTGGCAGCAAGAGGCTGTCAGTATTGCGAATGCGCTAAATCGTCTGCCATAAGTAAATCTAAAGTCTGTAAAAACCGCCATAGACAAAATCTATGGCGTTTTTTTTATGTTTCAGTACAAACCATTAGTTGTGCTGGCTCACATTTTTTGTACAAATGAACTTTTGTGTAGCTCACATTTATGACACTGGCGTGAATTTTGCGCATTGACGACGAAGTCTATTCAAGGTATTTGTGACCTGTGGTTGCGCATTAAGTGACCACTGTTTTCTTTTCCACCAGATCAAATAATGAGGGAAACGAGGCATGAAGAGACAAAAACGCGATCGCCTGGAACGGGCACATCAACGTGGTTATCAGGCTGGTATTACCGGGCGTCCGAAGGAAATGTGTCCCTACCAAACCCTGAATCAAAGGTCCGAGTGGCTGGGAGGCTGGCGGGAGGCCATGGAGGACAGGGCAGTCATTGCCTGATTCTGTCTCTTTAAAAAAGAAACCTCCGCATTGCGGAGGTTTCGCCTTTACCGGGGTAGGTAACCCGGTATCAGAAATTAGACGTATCCTGGAACAGACCTACTTTCAGATCCGCGGCGGTATAGATGACGCGGCCATCAACCAGCACTTCGCCATCTGCCAGACCCATGATCAAACGACGGTTTACAACGCGTTTAAAGTGAATACGGTAAGTCACGGTTTTCGCCGTTGGCAGCACCTGGCCGGTGAATTTCACTTCGCCAACGCCCAGCGCGCGGCCTTTGCCTTCGCCGCCGAGCCAGCCCAGGTAGAAACCAACCAGTTGCCACATTGCATCGAGGCCGAGACAGCCTGGCATCACCGGATCACCAATGAAATGGCAGCCAAAAAACCACAGATCCGGGTTGATATCCAGCTCAGCTTCAACATAGCCTTTATCGAAGTTACCGCCGGTTTCAGTCATTTTGACCACACGGTCCATCATCAGCATGTTCGGTGCCGGCAATTGCGGGCCTTTTGCGCCAAACAATTCGCCACGACCAGAGGCAAGAAGATCTTCTTTTGTATAGGATTCGCGTTTATCTACCATGTTCTCAGTAAGCCTTATTTGTAATTTCGGACGCAGGATAGCTAACACGTGTACGCTGAACAAGTCCGATCAGTTTCGGATAAACCAGTTCAACCAGCGAAGCGGCCACGGGAAGCGGTGGCGCGCATCCTGTTGTGTTGCCTGCGCGATACGTTCCTGGATGAGTTGCTTAAGGTTGTTTTGCCCTTCGGCATCCCACGGCAAACCCGTTAATAAGGGTAGCGCATCCATCATGTCATCTACTGCCCAGATGAAAAATTGCTGCGCCTGGATAGCATCCAGAAGTTCCTGTTGCAGGCAGAGATGGCGTACATTTGCCGAGGGAATAATCACCCCTTGCTTGCCAGTGAGCTGGCGCTGCTGACAAATAGTGAAGAAGCCTTCGATTTTTTCATTCAGCCCGCCGACCGGCTGGGAGCGACCAAATTGATCCACCGAGCCTGTGATCGCAATGCTCTGATTAAGCGGAACTTCAGATAGCGCGCTGATTAATGCGCACAGTTCAGCCATTGATGCGCTATCACCGTCGACTTCGCTGTATGATTGTTCAAAAGTCAGTGAGGCGGAGAAGGGGATCTGTTGTTCCAGCTCCAGTTCCGCCATCAGGAACGCTTGCATGATCATCATGCCTTTGGCGTGGATATTACCGCCCAGCTCAGCTTTGCGTTCAATATCGTTAAACTCGCCATCGCCAACATGTACCACACAACTGATTCGCGAGGGTTCACCAAAGGCACGTGGATGTCCCGGAAACTCGATAACGGACAGTGCATTGATCTGACCGATGCGTTCTCCTTCGGTTTCGATCAGGATTTGCTCAAGCAGGATCTCATCCTGCATGCGCTCCGCCAGGAAGCCTTCACGCCATTCTCGCTGCGCAAGCATTGTCTGGAACTCTTCCCCGCTAAAGGTTTCATCGGTGGACATCGCTGCCACTTCTCGCAGTTGCCGAGACAACCACATTGGGCAAAGAGGTAACGTTTCTTGATCGCCGGTGTAGCGGACGGCTTCGCGAATGAGTGTTGTCCATGCATCAGCCGCAGGGGCGGGCAAGTGCGCATCGCGAGCGGTTTGCTCGACCCACTGACGCCATATGGACATGGTTTCGGCATCCGCAATTTGCAGCGTTTCTTCGTATTCGCTGTAAATGGCCTGCGATGCGAGTTCCGGCTCCATTTCCTGGAAATCCGCGAGTGATTCACGTTCACCCACGAGGATGACTTTCAGATCCATTGGCATGGACGGCACAGTGACAGGCAGAGGGCGCGATTCATCAAAGGAAACCCAGTCAAAACGGCGCTGCATTACCATCGTTTTCAGGCGCATCCATAGCAGTGGCTGTGCAAGCAGAGTACGTAAGGAAATAACCAGCACTCCACCGTTTGCCTGGTGGACGAGGCCGGGTTGCAACGTGATTTCCTGATTAAACTGGCGAAGGCAGCCGAAAAGTTGTTCTGCTTCTACCCAATCGGCGATCGCGGTGGGTTTGCTGCCGATAAAATTTGCCTGGGCATCAGCCGAAGGTTCGAAGCGAATTGCCGAACCATTGACATGATATTGGCCGCCAGAAAATGGGCGGGCTTCAGGGATGAGCATTTCGGTGGCGCTGGCGATAAGCGCAAGATATTCGGCTTCTTCTGGCGCTTTAGCCAGCAAAAAGCGTGACGTCGCCTGCGGATAGAGCAATTGCTCCAGCGCGTACTGTAATCGGGGTTGCGTATCGGCCAGGGAGAAGTCCGTTTCGCGGGCTAATTCGGACGATTCAAACACTTCCTGATAGCTGCTGGTATCAGGAACCAGGTCGTTCCATTCAAGTTTTGTAATGGTCAAAGTCGTTTTTTTAGTCTGATGTCAAAGGCGCGATTATACCGTAAACGCTCCAACAGCACACATTCATTACACGCTTTCGCGACGCGAACACTATTGGCTTAAACGAGGCCGTGATTTCTTTTCAGCAGAGTTGGAAAAAACTGATATTCTGAACTGAGTTACACGGTCACGTTGAGAGCGCAATGAAATATCAACAACTGGAAAATCTCGAAAGCGGCTGGAAATGGAAGTATCTGGTAAAAAAGCATCGTGAAGGGGAATTAATCACGCGCTACATAGAAGCCAGTGCCGCTAAGGATGCGGTCGATTTATTGTTGACACTCGAAAATGAACCCGTACAGGTCAACGACTGGATTGTGCAGCATATCAATCCGTCATTGATTAACCGGATGAAGCAAACTATTCGCGCCCGCCGCAAGCGGCATTTTAATGCCGAACATCAGCATACGCGTAAAAAATCGATCGACCTGGAATTTGTAGTCTGGCAGCGTCTGGCTGGGTTAGCGCAGCGCAGGGGGAAAACGCTTTCTGAAACGATTGTGCAGTTGATCGAAGATGCCGAGCACAAGGAAAAGTATGCATCACAGATGTCTACGCTGAAACATGACCTGCAGGCATTACTTGGGAAAGAATAGGTGCGAATTATTCCTGCCTGTTATTTCAGGCAATAAAAAACCCCGCTAATGAGCGGGGGTTTTTTTAGACGGGAACTTAAGCCTGCGGCTGAGTTACAACGTCTTTGCTACCTTTAACTTCGATCTCTACGCGACGATCCGGTGCCAGGCAGTCGATCAGCGCTGCACGCGGTTTCACGTTGTCACAGGTGCTGCCGGTAACCGGGTTGGATTTACCCATGCCACGTGCGGAGATTTTGTTAGCCGGGATACCTTTAGAAACCAGGTAATCAACTACGGACTGTGCACGTTTCTCAGACAGGCTCTGGTTGTAAGCGTCAGAACCGATACGGTCGGTGAAGCCCAGAACCACTACGGAACCGTCTTTAGGATCCAGGTTGCTCAGCTGACCATACAGCTGATCCAGCGCCTGCTGACCTTCCGGTTTCAGCGTCGCTTTGTTGAAGTTGAACAGAACGTCAGACTTCAGAGTGAAGTGTTTGGTCTGCACTTCCGGAGCCGGAGCCGGAGCCGGAGCAGCTACTACCGGAGCAGCGTCTTCCTGCTGGCCGAAGCGGTAGGAAACACCTACGCTCAACATACCGTTGTCCGGACGAGCACCAACGGTGCTTGCATCACCGATGTTGTTAACCCACTGGTATTCCAGGCGGGTAGCGATGTCACGAGTAACTGCCCACTCAACACCACCAGCGAAGACCGGGGAAACACCGGTATCGTGATCTTTGAAGCCCTGGTTGTTCTGAGCGTCTGCACGCCAAACCATACCACCCAGACGAGTGTACAGGTCCAGATCGTCAGTTACCGGGTAACCCAGTTTAGCAGTCAGTTGAACGCCCTGAGCTTTGAACGCGCCGTTAACGGTGTCGCCTTTGTACGGCATACGACCCAGCCAGTCATAGCCCAGTTCGAAACCTACGTACGGGTTAACCTGGTAGCCACCGAACGCACCAGCACCCAGTTGGCTTTCGTGGGTCGGGCCATCGTTCTGCCATACCGCACCTTTGTCATGATACTGGGACCAACCCAGTTTACCACCTGTATACCAGGTGTTATCTTTCGGAGCGGCCTGCGCTACGGTAGCGAAACCAGCCAGTGCCACTGCAATCGCGATAGCTGTCTTTTTCATTTTTGCGCCTCGTTATCATCCAAAAATCGCCATGGGAATCTCTTTAGAGAAGCCACGGTTAAATCCTTCACCGGGGGCATTGCTCACTGACAACTCTGCAGACATCTTTACCGATATCTTTGGCTTATGCCGAGCACCCCTGGCGATGTAAAGTCTACAACGTAGTTGGAAACTTACAAGTGTGAACTCCGTCAGGCATATGAAAAAAAAGGCTTTGTATACACAATATTTAACACTTCTGATGAATCTTTCGCCACGGCTATTTCCGTACAAAGCGCGCTAGACCGGCTTTCGCGCTATATTTGGACGATAAATTTGAAGCGCTGCTCTCAGGCAAAAAACATCCTAGGAAAACTCCTAAATTCACTCAATGATACAAATTTGAGTGAATTTTTATCCCGGAAAGCTGTCTCGCAGCCAGAGGATCGTGGCGTACAGGTCGCATAACGAAGCCTATCGCATTGCCTTCTTCTGCCGCCATAGCTAATTGGCGATGTTCCTCTGCAGTCAGCTCTTCAGAATGCCAGCCAATAACGACGCTATAGTTGCCGGTGCGCAATGCACGAATCATTGAGTCCAGTGTTACGCTTGGAGAAAGCTGGTTCACCTGCATCACCTTGGTGAGGGGTAACCCAGCGGATTGCACCCACTCACGGCTGAGTTTTTGTTGAGGTGTCAACCACAGCTGCCAACGGGATTGTTGCCCGAGTTGCTGCAGTAAAGGCAGTAAAAGAAGCTGCGTCATCCAGGGCTGGTCCTCACGATAGACCATTTCGCTAATCAGCCCGGTAGTGATGCTGGAAGGCTCAACGTGATTCAATTTGTTGAGTGTTGAAGCGAGTGTTGTCGAACGATTCGCATAGCCTGAAGTGTACATAATCAATCCAGCCCTGTGGGTTACTGTATGTTTATACAGTAACCGTTGCATGCTCAGAGATCAACCTCATTTTCGGAAACTATCTCGCATTTTTGTTTTGTCCCTGCCGCGTAATGAAAAATTTGCTTGCCGTCTTGCTCACAGTTGCCTATGTTCCTGCGTAGTGGTTTCAGTAATTTAAATCTGGCTTTTACTATGTGATTTATAAGGCAAAAATCATGGAAGACCTATCTTATCAACGGATATATCAGTCACGCGAATACCTCATGCCTCTCGGCACAATTTGTCACCGCGCTCATTTTGGTGGTTACAGCTTGTCAGTGGATAAAACTGTTTTCGCGATGGTTGCAGAAGGGGAACTTTACCTTCGCGCTTGCGACGAGAGTGCGCAATATACGGTTACGCAAGATGCCCCTTTACTGGTATTCAACAAACGTGGGCGTCAGGTTTCGTTAAATTACTACTTCGTTAGCGAGAGTGTGTGGCGCGATCGTTCGTTACTTCTGCAACTTTCGGCTCTGTCACTTGATGCTGCGCGGCGTGATAAAGATCGGCGCAGTGCCAGAAAACGGTTACGCGATCTGCCTAACCTTACTTTTCAACTTGAAGCTCAACTTCATGAAGCGGGAGTACTGGATGCACATACACTGCGAATGCTCGGGGCAAAAGTTTGTTGGCTTAGATTGAGAAAATCAAACAAGCATCTGAGCGCGAAAGTGCTTCTTGCACTCGAGGGCGCAATTGTTGGGCTTCACGAAGCGGCGTTACCGGCGCCGCGACGCCGGGAACTGATGGAGTGGTTTAACGGCGTAATCAAGAAAGGAGCGAGTCCTTACTGAGTAATTTGGCTTTTCAGACGGCACACTTCAGGCAATAAAGCGATCAACAGGCCAATCTGTTGCAGTACCAGTGGCTCTTTGCTATCCGGGCGCGGCTCCAGGTGTTTAATGCGTTGGGATAGATCGGCAAGGGTATCCTGAACACGTTTTTGGTCTGCTGGTAGGTGATGTAGAGCATCGTCAACATAGCAGACTGCATCATCAAGTAAACGTAGGATATCCTGCTGGGTGAGCTGCTCACGATGTGCGCCAAGCGCGGAAATATAACTGGTAAAGGTATGATTTAAACATAACAAACGGAACGCGGCATCGCGAAGTTCAGGTGAGGTTCCGGGTTCGGAAGACATATTTGAAACGACCGATGCCAGTTCCGCGTCACGGTTATAAGCGTTACGTCTGGCGATGCGGTAAGCAAGCCGGTTATCGCGTCCCTGATGGTACTGTTCAAGAATGGCATCAAGGTAGCGGCAGTTAGCATCAAAGGCTTGTTCAGTAACGCGGGGCAGGTGTCGAAAACGCCAGTCCGGCCAGATAAAACTCACTGCCGCCCAGGCGATAGCACAACCTATAAGCGTATCAATAATGCGGGGAAGCGCGACTTCAAATCCTTCGCCCAATAAGTTAAAGCACAGTAACACCAGTAAGGTGATGAACATCGTGGCATGCGCGTATTGCACTGTTCGAAATGCGAAAAACAGTACACCGGTGATGACGATGAGTATCAGTTGCCCTTCGTGTGAGGGAACGAAGTAAAGTACCGGCAATCCGATCGCAACGCCAATCAGCGTTCCGATTACGCGTAGCGTCAGCCTGTGGCGAGTGGCGTTATAGTTCGGCTGGCAGACAAAGAGACTGGTCAGTAAGATCCAATAACCATGCTGTAGCCCCGTTATTTGGATAAACGCATAACCGATACATAACACCACCGACATGCGTACTGCGTGGCGAAAAAGTGCGGATTCTGGCGTCAAATTATTACGTAACCGCTGCCGCATGTCATTGAAACCACTCAGACTATCATCCGAAAGCTGATTTTCAGTGTCATTTGACAATGAAGGCTGTGGTTGACCAGATTCAATAGTTGCTAACTGAGCGTCAATAGCCCTCAGGTTATCCAGCAGAAAACCAAGTGCTTTCATATGCTCCTGAGGCGTGATGCCATTAGCGCGAAGACGATCAAGCGCCGCGTCAAGGTGGATAAATGCACGTTCGAAGCGAGAATCGTGTTGATACGGAGTGCGAAGCAAAATGGCGCGTGATAACTGAGCGCACGCATGTGACTGCATGGAAAGTAAGCGCTGAAAGCGGAACATCACGTCGCTATAACGAAAGTGTTCGCGCAGTGTTTGATATTGGATATGTGAAGAACTGGCTCGTTCGTGAATATCTTGCGCCGCAAAATAGTAATGTAATGTTTGACGTGTGCCGCGCTGCCCACGATCTCCGCGCAAACGCGTGAGCAACGTGGCTTTGGTTTGATTGAGCGTGTTCACTAACTGGCCATTCGCCAGTGCTAAATCATAGAGCGGCGCCTGGCTATCATCTTCAATATCCGGGTCAAAAAGACGTGATTTTAGTTCAAGGTAATGTGCCAGTTGTTCATAGCAACGCGCCAGGTTGTCTTGTAGGGCGCGAATGGGGAAAACCAGATGTCCAACCAGCGTCAGCAAGTTAAACCAGATTGCACCTGCCAACAGCAGCAGTGGTTGCTGATACCATTGTTCGAAAAGGGAAATTCCCAGCATGGTATAGACCGCAATAAGCAGCGCACCAAAAGCAATGGTGGCGTAACGCTGTCCGAGCCCGCCAAGTAGGATGAAACCAATGGTGGATGTCACAAGACCAAGCGCAAACAACCATGGCCACGGGAAGAGTAACTCCACAGATGCAGACGCAATAAAAAAGCACACTAGCGTAATTATCAGGTTTTTCAGCCGCCCCGTCAGGCGGTCATCCAGATCGGCAAGTGCGGCGGCAACGACGCCAAGCGTTAGCGGGATGGTCAGTTTCACCTCGCCGAGTAGCCAGGGCAGCAAAGCAGTCCCGCAAAGCGCAATAAAAATTCTGACGTTATAGAGCCAGGCACTGTTCCATGTATAACGGCGAAGCAGAGGACTTAACATAATGACAAGCGATCCGATTATTGAAAACGACGGTGCGCATTGGCTTCGCGGGCAGCGCGAGCGGTTTCTACAGATACCACCCGACGGCCAACTGGCCACAGTGCAATCGCAGCGATTTTAAAGTTCGCGACGCCAACGGGAATGCCGATGATGGTAAGGCACTGAGCGATACCGGCGGTAATATGCATAATGCATAGCCACCAGCCAAACAGAATAAGCCAGATAATATTCAATAATGTTCCACCTGCATTTAACAGGCTGTTTTTGCTCTGCGGTTCGAGTTCATCAATGTGAATGGCTTCATTTCCCCAGGGGATAAATGAGAGCTTTGTGATTTCCCAGCAAGAGCGCGTCAACGGCAGAGTGATAATGAGCAGGGCGCTGATTATTGTTGCGAGTAGCCATCCGAGTGTTGTGGCGAAACCACCAAGCACAAAATTTAGAATATTCAAAACGGTACGCATAAAACCTCAGTACAAACCGGTCGGTAGAGAATGCCGGTAATTGTAACGATTATTTGGGCTGGAGCGCCAATTCTCTGGCAGGTAAACTGGCAATTATTGTCACAAGTAGAGAACGATAAGTCATGGAACTGAAAGCGACCTCACTGGGAAAACGTCTGGCGCAACACCCGTATGATCGCGCAGTCATTCTGAATGCCGGCATTAAAGTGGCAGGTGACAGACACGAATACCTTATCCCTTTCAATCAGTTGTTAGCGATTGAATGCAAGCGAGGGCTGGTGTGGGGAGAGATGGAATTTCAGCTTGCCGACAACAAAGTAGTTCGTCTTCACGGAACGGAATGGAACGAAACACAGCGTTTTTACCATCTTTTAAATGAGCGCTGGAACCGGTGGAGCGCGGAAATGAGCGAGGTTGCTGCCGGGGTTTTATCGGAGCAACTGGAGCTGATTTCCGGGCGTATTGAGCCAACGAAATGGCTTACCCGCAAGCAGCTTCAGGGGTTACAGCAGCAATTGCAGCAGGCGTTTGCCGCGTTGCCGATTCCGACAAGCCGATTAGCGGGGTTTGATAATTGCCGTGAGCTTTGGCGTCAGTGCCAGTCGTGGCTGACGGACGTTGAGAAGCGCCGGACACAGCACAATCAAACTTATACTGAAACGATGCTTACTCAGTACGCCGCTTTTTTTGAGCACGTCGAAGTATCTCCTTTAAACCCGGCGCAGGCGCGGGCCGTGGTCAACGGTGAGCACTCTTTACTTGTGCTCGCTGGTGCGGGGAGTGGAAAAACGTCGGTGCTGGTGGCCCGAGCAGGCTGGTTGCTGGCTCGTGGCGAAGCCTCGGCGGATCAAATCCTGCTGCTTGCGTTTGGTCGCAAAGCCGCTCAGGAGATGGATGAGCGTATCCAGCAAAGGCTACATACCGAGGAGATTACCGCGCGCACTTTTCATGCGCTGGCGTTGTATATCATCTCCCAGGGAAGCAAAAAAGTGCCCGCTTTAAGCGAGCTGGAAAATGACACATCGGCTCGGCTGTCCTTACTAACGGATACTTGGTGCCAGCAGTGCAGTGAAAAGAAAGCACAGGCGAAAGGGTGGCGTCAGTGGCTGGAAGAAGAGATGGAATGGGACGTCCCTGAAGGCAATTTTTGGGAAGATGCAAAATTGCAGCGCCGCATCGCTCCGCGTCTCGATCGTTGGATCGGACTGATGCGTATGCATGGCGGTGCACAGGCAGAGATGATCGCCGGCGCACCAGATGAAGTTCGTGACCTGTTCAGTAAACGCATTAAATTGATGGCACCGATTTTAAAAGCGTGGAAAGCAGACCTAAAGTCTGAAAACGCCGTCGATTTTTCCGGGCTGATTCATCAGGCAATTAATGTGCTTGAAAAAGGGCGTTTTGTTAGCCCATGGAAGCATATTCTGGTTGATGAATTTCAGGATATTTCACCGCAGCGCGCGGCTTTGCTGGCTGCGTTGCGTAAGCAAAACTCACAAACGACGCTGTTTGCTGTCGGTGATGACTGGCAGGCAATCTACCGTTTCAGCGGCGCGCAACTTTCTTTAACCACCGCTTTCCATGACTATTTTGGTGAAGGCGATCTCTGCGCACTGGATACGACTTATCGTTTCAATTCACGCATTGGTGAAGTGGCGAATCGTTTTATCCAGCAGAACCCATGGCAGCTTGCAAAACCATTGAATAGCTTGAAAACTGGGGATAAAAACGCAGTGACGCTGATGGCGCAGGATCAGCTGGATGCGCTATTAGATAAACTCAGCGGATATGCAACGCCGGAAGACAGGATCCTGGTTCTGGCTCGCTATCACCACGGAAAACCGGCGGTTCTGGATAAAGCAGCCACCCGCTGGCCGAAACTTCAGCTCGATTTTACGACTATCCACGCCAGTAAAGGGCAACAAGCGGACTATGTGATTGTGGTGGGGCTGAAAGAGGGCGCGGATGGTTTTCCTGCTCCGGCGCGGGAATCCATTATGGAGCAAGCCTTGCTGCCGCAGGCGGAAGAGTTCCCTGATGCGGAAGAGCGGCGATTGTTGTACGTCGCGTTGACGCGCGCACGCCATCGTGTCTGGCTATTGTTTGATAAAGATGAACCGTCACGCTTTGTCGACACGTTAAAATCGCTGGATGTGCCAGTCGCGCGAAAACCGTGAAACGAAGGCGGCCGCTGCGGCCGCCAGGACTTATTTCAGACGCTCAGCGAGGTAACGTTGGTAGTCCGGAATGAGGATGTCGACGCTGTTATTGAACTGCGGCGATTCGATAATAAAATCAGCGGTAGATAAATTGGTCGCAACCGGAATATTCCACACCGTTGCAAGACGTAAGAGGGCTTTTACGTCAGGATCGTGCGGGACAGCATTAAGCGGGTCCCAGAAGAAAATCAGTACGTCGATTTTGCCTTCTGAAATCAACGCGCCGACTTGCTGGTCGCCGCCCATTGGGCCACTCAGCATCGCGTTGACTTCAAGACCGGTTGCTCGCTGAATCAAATTCCCGGTTGTACCAGTCGCATATAGCTCATGTTTGGCCAGTATTGGCTGGTGGCGTTCTACCCATTTCATTAATGATTGCTTGCAGTGATCGTGTGCGACCAGTGCAATATTTTTGCGCACGGGTAAGGTGCGAGTGGTTGATTCCATAATCCGCTTCCGTCAGTGGTTTTCGCTACAGATTACTGGAAGCGTCTGATGCTGCAAGAGAAGTGAATAAAAAAATCCGAAAATGGTCGGGTGGGTCTGTTTGATTTACACTTTGGTGACATCGCCGGGAGGAAAACATGAAAGAAACCGATATTGCCGATATTTTACAGTCGACCCAAACTATTGCGCTGGTTGGTGCGAGTGATAAACCCGATCGACCAAGTTATCGCGTGATGAAGTATTTGTTGGACCAGGGTTATCATGTGATTCCCGTCTCGCCGAAAGTAGCAGGGACTACCCTTCTTGGGCAGCAGGGCTATGCAACACTTGCCGATGTGCCAGAAAAAATCGACATGGTGGATGTTTTTCGTAATTCGGAAGCGGCGTGGGGGGTTGCACAGGAGGCGATTGCCATCGGAGCGAAAACGCTTTGGATGCAATTAGGGGTGATTAATGAACAAGCGGCCGTGCTGGCGCGTGAGGCGGGGTTAAATGTAGTGATGGATCGCTGCCCGGCGATTGAGATCCCGCGGCTCGGTCTGGCGAAATAAAAAATACCCCGCATCTGGCGGGGTATTTTTAGTTGCGCAGGCGCGGAGCCTGGAGCTGTCGGCGAATGGTGCGCGCCAGTTCATCCATGGATGGCTGCTCCGGATGTTCATCCGTAATTTCGCTTGTCAGCTGTGCTTCTGCCAGGTATGTGTGCACTGGTTGGCCATCATCATCTTCCATTACGACATGATACCAGGGCAGCGCGCGGAGTTCGTCGTTCACCGCCAGTTCATCTGCTGACGGCTCGTCCAGTGAATACTCAGGATCGATATCGACCACTACGCCAAGATACCCCAGCAGTGAGTGGCGAACTTGCTGACCGATACCGAATTTGCTGGCAATCATTGTCACCTCCCGGGAACCTTACATACCCGCAGATATGCGGGCGCAGTTCCAAATTTCAAGTTACATGACGCGGCAGGCAAACCCTTTCAGATACAGCCCTTCCGGGTAGGTAGCGATCACAGGATGATCGGCGGCCTGACGGAACTGTTCTATAAATTGTACATCACGACCAGCATCTATTGCGGCGTCAGCAATAATTTTCTGAAATAAATCTGTGGTCATCAAACCGGAACAGGAGAAAGTGAGCAGTACACCGCCGGGATTCAGGAGCTGGATCGCCAGCATGTTTATGTCTTTATAACCGCGACAGGCGCCCATCAACTGGCTTTTGTTTTCCACGAACTTTGGCGGGTCCATCACGATGACATCGAAAGTTTCGCCCTGATCGCGATATTTGCGCAGCAGTTTGAATACATCGTCGCGAACAAATTCTGCTTTGCTTAAATCCAGCTCGTTCAGCGTAATGTTCTGTTTCGCGACATCCAGCGCTTCCTGAGAGGTATCTACACTGACGACCTGGCGGCATCCGCCCATCAGCGCGGAAACGGCAAAGCCGCCGGTATAGGAGAAGCAGTTTAATACGCGCTTGTCTGCCACGTAGCGACGTGTTGCCAGCCGGCTGTCGCGCTGATCGAGGTAGTAACCGGTTTTATGCCCGCCCTGAATATCAACAAACAGCTTCATGCCGTGCTCTTTAATCGGCAACAATGCGGGCGGCAGTTCGCCAACCACCAGTCCTTGCGCGAGTTCCAGCCCCTCTTTTTTGCGCACAGCAACATCGCTGCGATCGTAAATCGCGCATTGTGGATAGAGAGACTGGAGCGCCGAGATAATGGCTGGACGCTGATATTCCGCACCTGCGCTAAGAAGTTGAAGAACAAGAAAATCACCGAAACGATCGATGGTTACGCCGGGTAAGCCGTCTGATTCGCCAGCAATCAGGCGATAGCTGTCCAAACCATCGCGTTGCGCCAGCCAATCTCGCCACTGCTGTGCTTGTTGTAGGCGGCGGGTGAAAAACGCGATATCAATGCTTTCATTTTTATCGAAAGTCCAGACGCGAGCACGAATCTGCGATGCAGGAGATAATGCTCCACGCGCCAGCCACTCACCCTGATGATCGACAATATCAACCGTTTCACCGAGGCTGGCTTTGCCTTCCATTCGCGCGACAGCGCCGGAGAAAATCCAGGGATGACGGCGCAGCAATGATTTCTCGCGCCCTTTGGCTAACACTAAACGTACACTCATATTCGGCTATTCTATAAACTGAAGAAAATGGGCGCTATTGTCACGGGTTCACAGGACAAATGCAACGAGCCTGAGTAGAAGGGGGGGAAAGATGGCACATGTCTGCACAATCGCCTGGGTACACGGAATGGTGCAGGGCGTCGGGTTTCGCTATAGCACGCAGCACGAAGCACAGAAGCTCGGTGTGACGGGGTATGCACGTAACCTTGATGATGGCAGCGTCGAAGTGGTTGCCTGCGGCGACGAGCACGCAGTGAATCAGCTGATTGCGTGGCTGAAAGCAGGGGGACCGCGTAGCGCCCGGGTTGAGAGAGTTCTTGCCGAACCGCATCAGCCCGGCAGGGAATGGACAAACTTCAGCATACGCTATTAGATGCACTTTACCGGTTTTGGCAAACCAGCGATCTTTGTCGCCTGTTTAGCTGGCCCTTTGGGAAACAGGCGGTACAAATAGCGACTATTGCCTTTCTCTTCGCCAAATTTATTCGCCATCGCTTTTACAAGCATGCGAATAGCGGGAGAAGTATTGAATTCCAGGTAAAATTCACGCACAAAGCGCACCACTTCCCAGTGCTCAGGAGAGAGCGTTATGTTCTCTTTCTCAGCGATGATAGACGCTAAGGTTTCGCTCCACAGCGTAGTGTCTTTTAGATAGCCTTCGCTATCGGTTTCGATTTCTTTACCTTCAAAGATCAACATAATTTTTAGCAGCGTTAGTCAACAACGGCGGGAGTGTAGCAAAAAACAAAGCCCCGCATAAGCGGGGCTAATGAGGAATCAGGCTTGTTTAATCGCGGTTAGCGAAACCCAGAATACTCAACAGGCTGACAAAGATGTTGTACAGCGACACATACAGACTGACTGTGGCGCGGATGTAGTTGGTTTCACCACCGTGGATGATATTGCTGGTTTCATACAGGATAGCGCCACTTGAAATCAGGATGAATACGGCGCTGATAGCCAGATGCAACGCTGGCAACTGCAAGAAAATATTCGCGACCATCCCGATCAGCACCACCACCACGCCCGCCATCAGCATGCCGCCGAGGAAAGACATATCCTTGCGTGTCGTTAACACGTAGGCGGAACAGCAGAAAAAGACCAATGCGGTGCCACCGAGTGCCAGGCCAATAAGATCTCCCATCCCTGCTGAGAGATAAGCATTAAGCATTGGCCCCAGGATATAACCGAGGAAACCAGTGAACGCGAACGCAGCCAGGATACCGGTTGGTTTGTTCGCCAGTTTATAGGTCAGGAACATTAAACCGTACATCCCAACCAGCGTCAGGATCAGGCCCGGAGAAGGCAACATTAATACGGTACTGGCGGTCGCCGTAATTGCGGAAAACGCCAGCGTTAAGCTTAAAAGGAAATAGGTGTTACGCAGGACTTTGTGCGTACTTAGCAGGGAAGTACGGTCACGCGATGAAGTAATAATACGATCCATGAGTCACTCTCTTATGACAGATGTAATTGATTGCAGAGTCTAAAAAAGTCTCGCTTGCTGACAAAGTTGTTTTACCCATCTTTACTCATAATGCCGCGGTGCTGACACAGTGTTTCGTGCGCAGAAATGCGCGTTACTCAGCATAAAGGGATAAATGTGAGACAGATCCATATTGGTGTCTTATATGTCACTGAAATCTATTGCTATATAACTATTGGGGCGCTAAGAGTGTAATCGCGTCGTGACAATGTACATTACTAAGGCGAAAGGACATGAAACCACAAACACGTAACCACATTGCACTTTCATTATTAACTATCGGCATTCTGAGCGCATGTTCTGGCGCGTTTGCAGCTACGGTACCGGCAGGAACAACGCTTGCTGAAAAACAGGAGTTGGTGCGTAACAATGGCAGCGAGCCTGCATCGCTGGATCCACATAAAGTGGAAAGTGACGTCGAGTTCAACATTATTAGCGATATTTTCGACGGGTTGGTCGCAGTTAAGGCAGATGGAACCATTGAACCCCGGTTGGCGGAAAAATGGGAAAACAAAGACAACACGGTATGGATTTTCCACTTACGCCCGGGGATCACATGGTCGGATGGTACGGCGATCACGGCAAAAGATGTGGTCTGGAGCTGGCAACGTTTAGTCGATCCGAAAACGGCATCCCCCTATGCCAGCTATCCTGGAAATATGCATATCGTTAATGCTGCTGATATCGCTCAAGGTAAAAAAACACCTGACACGCTTGGGGTGAAGGCGCTAGATGATTCAACACTGGAAGTCACGTTGACGCAACCCACGGCATCCTTTCTGCCGATGCTGGCGCACCCATCTTTGGTTCCGGTAGACAGCGTGTTGATCAATCGATTTGGTGATAAATGGACAAAGCCGGAACATATAGTAACGAGCGGTGCCTATAAGATTACCGATTGGGTCGTTAATGAACGCATTGTCGCTCAGCGCAATACTCGTTACTGGGATAATAAAGCGACAGTGATTAATAAAGTCACTTATCTTCCTATCAATGCCGAAACGGCGGACATTAACCGTTATAAAGCTGGCGAGATTGATATCACATACACCATTCCTGTGAACCAGTTTGCGCAGTTAAAGAAAACGTTAGGCGATCAGGTGCATGTCGCTCCGCAACTGGCGACCTATTATTACGAGTTTAATACCACTAAGCCGCCATTTAACGATCCTCGAGTACGTCGCGCACTCAATATGGCTCTGGATAAAGATGTCATCGCGGATAAGGTAATGGCACAGGGGCAGCGTCCTGCATGGGTAGTTAGCCAGCCGGAAATTGGTGGTGTGAAAATAGCTTCACCAGATTACGCGTCATGGCCGAGGGAAAAACGACTCGCTGAAGCGAAAAAACTCCTCAATGAAGCTGGTTTCACTGATGAGCACCCATTGAGCTTCAGCCTTCTGTATAACACGATGGAAACACATCAGCGGATCGCGATTGCAGCCAGTTCAATGTGGCAGAAAAATCTTGGTGTTAATGCAAAGCTACAAAATCAGGAGTGGAAAACCATGCTTGATACCATGCATACGGGTAATTTCGATGTGGTACGGTATGCATGGATTGCAGACTATGCTGATGCCGCCACTTTCCTCAATAATTTCCGTACCGGCGACAGTGAAAACACGAGTAAATATAGCAATCCGGTGTATGACGAAGCACTGAAGAGTGCAGCGAAAGCGAAGGATATTGCCGAACGTGGTAAATATTACCAGCAAGCAGAAGACATACTTGGCGAGGACGTTCCCGCTATCCCGGTTTACCACTATGTTCGTACACATCTGGTGAAGCCTTGGGTTGGCGGGTTTGCGCCCGATAGCCTGGGTGTATACCTGACAAAAGATTTATACATTAAGCAACACTGATCTGAGATGCGCTGAATAAACGATCATTGTGCTGGTATTTCAATCTAACAGCGTGGTTTTGATGGTTTTTCAGGCAAACAAACATTCCCGGGCTTTACATGAGACTCGAGGATGTTTATAGTGCGCCTCACACCGGAAGTGTGGCCGAGCGGTTGAAGGCACCGGTCTTGAAAACCGGCGACCCGAAAGGGTTCCAGAGTTCGAATCTCTGCGCTTCCGCCAAATATAAAGCCCCAGCTTACTTCGTAAGCTGGGGCTTTTTTATTTCGAGAAAATCAACGCTGGTTGCATTCAGCACTTACTCTAAGTTCGTGGATAGAGTAATGCGTGAATTCCATTGACGCTCAATCAGTTCTGCCGTTTTTATTCAAAGTAGAAGCAGGGGAGGACTGGTTTGGTCGTCCCCATCATGCAAATTTGATGACACTCACTAACCGCGTCTAACGGCTGCAAAAGAAAAGCGGCCGTTTTCCAATGGTGAAAAGGAATCCTTGCGATCCCTGGGGATGGATTGAATAGGTGATACTTTTATCAGGATAAACGTAAAAACCGGGCAAAACAGTAGCGATGACTTTATCCGGTAAGGTTTCTAAACTATCGATTTTGTTTATCCCGGATGACAGAAAATTATAGGTACCGTGATTTTCGGTCCAGGTAAAGGATATATCTCTGCGTATGGTTCCTTCTGGGTGAGAGTTTTCAAGGTAACTTCCGCTTACTGAAACGATGCCATTTCTTTTCTCTTTATTGTACATAAAATCGAAAGTAATGTTGGCTTGTGTTTCTTTATGAAAAACGATCATGGAAGCACTGCAACTTTCAGCACTTCTGTTTTTTATAAGCAATGAGTAATAAAAACATCCCGCTACAATCCCTACACTTATAAAAAACAGGCTTAGAAAGAATATTGCTTTTTTAGTCACCGTTTACTCCCCTGATTAAAAGTGAAATGCACCCTGGTGATGATGTTGTCGAAAATTTATTCTTGCAGACTAAAGCAGCGAGAGATGGCGAGGTAGGTGAAGTTGGGAAATAGACCCAGGGGTAATTTTTACAATTCAAACCAGAGTCTTTAATAAGAGATTTATATTTCATGTAATATTCATTGTTATCATGGCTATCATCTTTAGTGTAAAAATGGCAACCATCTTCCTTTTCAATGAACGTATAACTTTCAAAAAAAGCAGCATCGTTACTAATGTTCCATGTCAGGTAAACGACGAGCAGGCCTGCGATAAATGAGGCTGAAGCAGCAAAAAGTCCATTCGAGGTTGCAAACGACTTCTTTTTCTTAATTGCATGAGTGTCTGTCTCAGCATGAAGATCTTGCTCATTCAGTACATCATCCTTTGGATAATCAAGCTCTTCAGGAATGTTGTGAGTTGTTTGATAATTGGCAGTAGAAATAGCAAAAGGTGTAGCAGGTTCGTTATCGTTTCGTCTGGAGATTTTTACGCTGTCATCTATCTGAAAACCTTTCCGGGGAATGGTTGCAATAAGTCTTCTGTCTGTTTCACCTACGGCACGCAGCCCACGACGAACAATAGATATATTCTGATAGAGCGTATTCGTTGGAACTAACATTCCTTCCTCTTCCCAAACTTTCTTAAAAAAATCTTGTTGCAGCACAATATCCGGAGATGCTTCAAGCAGTAAGAGAAGGCAACGGCTGGCTGGGGAGGTTAGAGTAACGTTCATTTCGGGATTATTTACCGATGACAGTCTTTTCATTCCCGGTCTGAATTCTATGTTGTCGTTGATAATCCAGTACATATATATTCCAATAGCAGCCAGAGGCTGAGTCCTTTATTAGCGATGTATGTAATAGGTTAAAATGTTATGTTATTAATTTCAGCACAACAATAGATGTATTGCTATGTTTTTTGCAACAATTAATGCCGCCTTCTTGCGAATTTTAGCTTAGGTTGAATAATAATGGGTGCTATTGATGCTTACATTAAAAAATGCTTGATATTTAGATGGATGCATCTTTGGTTGTTGGTTGTTATATATCTTAAATTAACCTTTGTTGATTTAAGGTCCCATTTAAGATAATGAGGGGGTAATACATTTTCTTGGTGAGAATATATATTTATACGATATATGATTTTTTGATGCTAATGGAGTAGCGATTCATAATGTGGTGCTTAAGGCAGACGGGGAAAGCCGCTACGGAAGAGGTTTTTTAGCGTTATATTAGAAACGAAACTGGTTGTTGAAGGCATTAATGATGTTCTTGATGATATTAAGGGTTAATTAATTCAAAACATAATTAATGATTATACATTGTGTCAATAATGTCGCCACGTTAAAAATATTTTATTTTTAACGAATGTTCTTTTTTGATCTTTAAGAATAATTAAGTTGTTTTGGCTGTTGTTGTGAAGATAATTATACGTGTTAGCCGTTCTTGTAGTTTTAATTTTCTAGAGGTAATGAAAATCAAATTTTACTTTTTAGCTTTCATTTTGCTATGTAGTATTCGTGCACATGCTGATACTCAGCTGGAACGACTAGCCAAAGATCAGAAAAAAAATGATAATAACATCGCCCAGGAAAATCAGATTGATAAAAAAGATGTTTTCTCTAAGCTTAAAGACAAAAACATTATCGAATTTGAATTACCCTCTGAAAAAGGCTGTTACCCTATATCAGAACTTATCTTAGAAAACGAATTTTTGGATAATAAAACCATTCGAAATATAAAAGATGAGGTCTCTAACAGTTGTCTTGGGACGAAAGGTATTGAGTATATTGCGACCTATTTGCAGGATTATTATATAAAGGCTGGATATGTAACAACACGAGTGGATATCCCTGTACAAAATTTAAAGGCAAAAAAATTACAGCTGAAAATTTTAGCAGGAAGGATCGATAAAGTGATCATTGAAAATGACGATATCAGAAGTTGGATCCTGCCTTTTACATCAGGTGATATTCTTAATCTGCGAGATATTGAACAAGGGCTGGAGAACTTACAGAAGGTGCCTGGCGTTGATGTAAAGATTAATATCGTGCCTGGAAGTCGCTACGGCCGTAGCGATATTGTTATCAATACTAATCGTAAAAAATTATGGAATATCAGATCGACATACAATGACTGGGGCGACAGAAGCACAGGAAAGATGCTTACTGGTATTTCAGGCTATTTGTACAACTCTGCAAAGCTTGGCGATCTTTTCTATTTGGCTGGTACCAGCAGTACAACAGGTCAATATAAAAGCATCAGTGCTTTTTATAGCTTACCAGTAGGTTTTTGGGATTATGAACTTTTCTACAGTAGCAGTATGTCTCGCCAGCGTGTTGGGCTGAGTTATTGGGATTTAGACTATGAAGGAAAAAATCAATACCTTAGTTTGAAAGGAACCCGAACTCTTTTTCGCAACATGGATAAAAAAATAACAGGGAATATAGAATTATTAAGGCGTAAATCTACCTATCAATTAGGTGGCGTAGATTTAGCACTGCAAGAACGAGATATGAGCAATCTGCGCCTTGGACTAACTTTTAAAAAAAATTTCCAGGATGCGACACTAGAATCCTCCATTAGCTGGCAACGTTTTATGACTTGGCTGGGTGGTGAAAAAACGCCGGATATGGTGTCAGGGGACGTGAGTACGGAAAGCCAACTTTTTAATCTGACTACAAATTATGTGAAATGGTTCAACGGTGAGTATTTACACTATTATTATGAATTGAATGTGGGTGCTCAATTTTCGCCAGCACCGTTAACATTACAAGATCAATTTACAATAGGTAATCGTTGGAACGTTAGAGGGTTTGAAACCAGCACAGGATTAGATGGCAATAAAGGGTACTATATTCAGAATACATTACATTTCCTTTTTGGGAATTACAGCTCTGAGTTATATATAGGCGCGGATTATGGTCAGATTTCTGATGAAATATACCCACAAAATACTTTTGATGGGAAAAGGATAGTTGGAACAACTCTTGGGGTTAAAGGAACTGTTAAATCACTCGGATATGATATCTCTTTTTCAGTTCCTTTAATGTACCCGACTGGTCTGGTTGAAGATCAATTTATATCTAATTTTAATGTAACTTATCAACTGTAATCTTATGATAAATTTAGGGATAAGTATCGGTACTGATATCGTTGAAGTGGAACGGATCACCAACGCGATTAACAATGGCGGCAAGTTTTTTTTACAACGCGTATTTACAAAAAAAGAGATAATGAAAATTAATGCAAATGAACCGGATTTTGAAAGGGCAACCGGATTTTGGGCCGCTAAAGAATCAATTGTTAAAGCGCTTGGTTGTGGGTTTCGGAATGGGGTGTGCTTTAAAGATATTGAGATAAATCATGATGAATTTGGCTGCCCCTCTTTTTTATTTACTGGAAGATTGGGTGAGGTAATAAAGGAAAACGGTGTTATTAATGTGTCACTTAGCATATCGCATTGTCGCACTCATGCCGTAGCAGTATCTCTTGTTAACTCAATGGCGTGTAATGGAAATGTATAAATATAATGATCTAAAAGGCAAAACAGTTTTAATATCAGGAGCCAGTGGCGACATCGGCATTGCCATCTGCGAAAAATTTCTGGAACAAGGTTGTGAAGTTTATGCATTGTATAATACAAATGCGGATCGTTTAGACGATTTAAAAGAAACTAACACCGCAGGGCAAAGATTAAATATATTGCAATGTGATATAGCTGATTCTGAAAAGGTGGCTATATTGATGGAATATTTGAATGCTAAAGTCACAAAGATTGATGTATTAGTGAATAACGCAGGCATTGTTAAAGACAGTCTTTTTGCCTCAATGACTTTTGAGGATTTTAGTACTGTTATTGATACAAATATGCTGAGCACTTTCAGATTAACGAAGGAAGCTTTAATGCTGCTGCGATGTTCTGAAACTCCAGCGATTATCAATGTTTCTTCTATAGCAGCAGTAATTCCAAGTATAGGCCAGGTTAATTACAGTGCTTCAAAAGGCGCTTTGCTCGGTTTTACCAGAACATTAGCCGCAGAATTAGCTCCTCGGGGTGTGCGAGTGAATGCTGTTGCTCCTGGAATGATTGAATCGAGGATGGTAAAGAAAGTTTCTCGTACTGTAGTGCGCGAGGTAACGAACTCAATCCCTTTGAAGCGTCTGGGAAAGTGTCAGGAAGTGGCGAATACAATTGTTTTTTTAAGTTCTTCTGCCGCCAGTTATATTGTTGGCCAGACCATCGTGATCGATGGCGGTCTGGTAATGCGGTGATTTATGTCCAGATATTCTATTCCTTCTAAAATTTTTCTTGAGATGGGCGGATGGCGACAGCCCTTACTAATGGTCGACAGAATAGATGATTATAAATATGGGGAAAATGGGTATGTGCAGATCGTAAAACATATTACATATAACGAACCCTATTTACTTGGCCACTTTCCTGATGACCCTATCATGCCCGGTGTTCTCATTGCAGAGATATTTGGTCAGGCAAGTGAGTATTTTTCATTTATTACTGATGTATGCGATATTTATTTTGAAAAGTTTGGCATCGAATTGAAAAACTTACGAGATATTTATGCGAAGATCCATCAGCAAGAATTGTTGGATATTATTAGGGCAAGGCGCTCACAAGTGCGCGGCGTATTAGCAGCACAGAATTTAAAGTTTAAAGATATTGCTTATCCAGGCGATACGATTGAGGTTACAAGCAAGTTGGCGTTTTCAGATCCAACTGGGTTTATGCACTATTCCGTGACGGCTAACGTTGGTAAAAAATTGATTAGCCAAGGAACAATAATTAACTACCGTGAAGCGAAATATACCATTAATGGAACATAAGCAATGACAACTATGCATGATAATATCCAGGAGCGTAAAGATGTACTTTTCACAATTAAAACGGAAATCATCCAGCGATTAAATATTCAACGAGATGAAACGCAAATTGATGACGATACGCCATTATTTGGTAACGGCTTAAAGTTGGATTCAGTAGACGCGACCGAAATTATTGTTTTGCTTGATAAGGTCTTTGATATACAAGTAAGTGAAGGAGACGATCCTTCTTATATGCGTAGCATTAATAATTTGGCAACATTTGTTATTACAAAAAAACGTGCCTGACTTTTTGAACAATTTACCTGAAGAGGTTTTATGAAGTCTCTTAATGACTTGCATTTGGAAAACAATGCCAGGATGGGCATTTATAATAAGCGCACAGTTCCTGTAGCATATCATGATCTCGCCATTGAATATAAAGCAGTCAGAGAAAATGCACTGCTTGTCGATTATTCTCATATGGCTATCGTTAGCGTAATGGGAGATGATGCATGGGCTTTGGTAAATCATATGGCCTCAGCTGATATCTCAATTATTCGCGATGAGCAAGGTATCTATTCGTTGGTATTAAATGAGGATGGTACCATCCGCGGGGACATATATGTTCTCTGTACCCCGGACGGTTATTACATCCTTTCAGAAAACATCCCGGCACCGGAGTTAATTGAGCGCCTTACATCAATTTTAGAGAGCGATGAAGCACTCGATATTGTTGAACGCCCGGAGATTAAGTCTATGGCAGATAGCGGTTGGGGCGCTATTATGCTGGAAGGGCCTTACTCCTGGGAAGTTATGTCAGAAATATATGGCTACGACATTATTGGCTTACCTTACTTTGAGTACATTAATGAGGCCGATGACCTGATCATTTTCCGCTGTGGGAAGCATGGCGAATTTGCATATATGGCCATTGGGGAGGAGTCTTCCCTGGTAAAATTATGGGAAACCATCCTTTCAATTGGTGAAAAATACGAATTAAAAACAGGTGGCATCCAATACCAGGATATTGTTCGTCTTGAGAATACCGGGTGGGATGAAAATATTTTTTCCGTCTATAGCCAAAACCCGATTGAGTTGCAAATGCAGTGGGCAATTCAATACGATAAAGAAAATTTTATTGGCAAGTCAGTGATTGAGCCACAGTCCCATAATCTGGCTGAGCGTAAACTCATTGGTATGCTCCCGACTGCAGAGTGCAGTGGAATTAATTCTGATGATAAAGTTTTAGTAGAGGGGAAAGAGGTTGGTGTTATTGTAAAATCCGCTTTTTCCCCTGCGTTACAATCTTTTATCGCGCTGGCTTTGATTGACAATGATTATGCTTTAGCGGATCTCCCAGGGTTTGAAATTTTAACGGCAGAAAAACATATTCCAGCGAGAACAAAAAGCGTCCCTTTTTTATATAACTTAAGTATGCTCATCAATCCGGCTGAACATAGTTTTATTGATCCGTCAAAGTCAAAGCGAATTGTGTAATTCTAATAATTAAAACGAAAGTAAGGCGACAGGTATAAATATGTCGCTTTACTTTGGTTATTTATTATGAATACAAGGATTTTCTACTCCGGGGGATAACGGTGAAAACGAACAGGAAACGCGTTGTAATTACAGGTATGGGGATTTTGTCATCCCTGGCCGAAACTATTGAAGATTTTAAACAGGCGCTCTTTGATAAAAAAAATGGTGTCGGCAACAGTGAGCGGTTTGCAACGTGGTTTGAAAATGCCCGTGCAGCTGAAGTCCTTCAGGAAATAGATTATTCAGAGCTCCCTGAAAATATTATCCACTCTTTGGATAACGCTGCATTATGGGCATACAAAGTGGGCAAGGATGCGCTGACTCAGGCCGGGCTTATTGGTAATAAAGCCTGCCTTGATGATACAGGATTAATTGTCGGCGTTTCTTCCGCCGGAACTGAAGCGTTTCTGCCAATTTTTGAGCAGAGAATGGATGATTTCTCGCTCCGCAAGGCTATTTATTCGGGGGGATTTTCTTCCTGCTGCTCAAGTGTTTCGACACTCTTAGGTCTCAAAGGTGGCGGGGAGTTGGTGGCAACGGCCTGTACAGCCAGCCCTAACGCGATCGGTATGGCTTTTGACTATATCCAAAATGGTAAGAGTAAGACCATGCTGGCTGTCGGTACAGAACCTATCTACCTGCCAACGTTTGCTGGGTTTTACGCATTGAACGTGATGCATCCCAGCACCTGCACTCCCTTTTCAGGTCAGTCCGGCATGTCTATCGGTGAAGGTGCTGGTGCGATGGTACTGGAGGATTATGAACATGCCATCGCACGCGGAGCCAAAATTTACGGTGAAATTCTCTCTTACGCAACCTCCTGCGATGCCTACCACGAAACGGGTCCGGACCCGCGAGCTAGTGGCGCGGTACAGGTCATGCTTAAAGCCATGGAGAATGCTGGTGTAAAACCGGAACAAATTGATTACGTCAATGCACACGGTACGGGTACAGAAGCGAATGACCGTATTGAAACGCTGGCGATGAAGAAAGTGTTTCCTGATAACGATCATTTGCTTGTCAGTTCAACAAAATCTTATTTCGGCCATAACATTGGCGCTGCAGGCATTGTTGAGCTTATCGCTTGTCTGGTAACGCTGCCTGAAAATAAAGTTTTACCGACTCTCAACTTCTCAATTGCGCGCCCAAATTGCGACCTGGACTATGTCGCTAATGAGTTTCGAGAAAAAGAAATTAACATTTTTATGAAAAATAACTATGCATTTGGTGGAAATAACTGCTGCATGGTGGTGAGTACAAAACCAGGGACAGTGCCGGTCAGTCAATATGACAGTAAGCGTGTGGCTATTACTGGCGTAGGAGCTGTAACGGCGATTGGTCACACGGTTAATGATATTTTGCACAATGTCTGGCAAAAAAATCACGTACCCGTGTTAGGTGGTGTCACGTTTCCTGATGACACCCTGGCAGAAGCGCGGGAATTACTGAGAGTGCTGGTTGCCACAAATCAACTCGAAGAAATTTTTGGCGATGAAGCTGCCATGAGCACCGGAACGTTTCCGGAACAGGAGCCGGATTTTAAAACCTTTCAGATAATGGGGCTGGAGCCGCGTAAACATTTGCGCCGTTTTGATGCCCGAAAGGCAACGCGTGGCGGGACGTTTGCGCTTGTTGCGCTGTCTGAATCGTTGAATATGGCGAAACGTAAAATAAAACGTGATGGCGAAGAGCTCGGTATGATCATGGGGATGTCTCGTGGCCCTCAGGAGACAACCTATAAATATTTGCAGAGCCTGAAACCCGATCCGCGGAAAGTCAGCACCTCAGAGTTTCCTGGCTCGCTAATGAATTCGATCGCCACTTTCTGCGGCATTTCTGAAGGCATTAAAGGCTATACCACCACACTTGCTACCGGCGAGAATGCGGCGCTCGGCGCATTAACTTATGGTTATGAGATTATCCGGCAAAACCTGCAACCTCATGTGATAGTGGGCGGCGCTGATGAATATTTCCCCTCGCTGTCTCTTTATATGGATGCGCTAACACAGAAAATCCATATGACCTCTGATGTCAATGATTATCAAATCTATGGCGAGGAGCCAAAGGGATTCATTCCCGGCGAAGGTGCGTGCATGTTATTACTGGAAGACCCGGATGCGGCAGTTGCGCGTGGTGCCGAGGTGATGGCAGAAATTGCTGGCTACGGTAAATCCAGCAGTAATAGCTACTTTGATGCATCGTTATTGAGTGAAAAATCGTCAGCAATGTCTCTGGCAATTGAGCGCGCACTTGATGATGCCGGTGTCAGTGCAGCAGATATCGATTTGGTTTGCGGCACCAGTAATGGCAGTAAAGAAAATTCGCAAATTGAAATCGACGCTATCTACAGCGTCTTCCAGAGAGAGAATCCACGGGTTCCGGTCGTTAACTATAACGCTTATTTCGGGTTCGTTGCTTCATCGGCCGGGTTGCTCAATCTTTTAGTTGTCATTGATTGTATTAAAAAGCAATCAGTGCCGGCCATTCCTTATACGCAAGCGTTCTTCGACTCACGTATAAACTTCGTACGGAGTCCTCAAAATTTAACGCTTAAGCATGTGTTGCTGGTCGGGGCAACAGAAGGTGGAAACTATTATGCATTTGTTATTAAGGAATAGTGCAATGGATAATGCGGCTATCATTGCAGGCTACAGTCTACATTTACCCTTTGCTGAAAATTATAGTGAATTAATAAATAATCTTCGTGCTGGTAAGCGTGTTAATGAAACTTATTGGTTTGCTTCTGAAGAAGTAGCGCTGAAATGTGGGTTTAAAGCGAATAAGCGCGTCGCAAAGCTGGAGCAAAGAGATGATAGCCCATTAGCGTTACTATATCGATTAATCGATGATGCACTGGCACGGGCTAATCTTGACAAAAGCGCGCTTACAGGTGAAAGGGTAAGGGTATATTTAACCGGGTTAGGGCCACGTGTTGATGGCATAGACTATAAATCCTTTTATGACCATAATGATGTTGAGGATCTAAAATGTTCACCATCAATAAGTCGTCTTCATGCTAAAAATATGTCGCAGGACGAACTTTCCTATAATATTGCGCATAAATATGGATTAAACTATCTTCCGCCTAATTTACATTGCACAAGTAATTCATCATTAACTGCGGTTCATCTTGGTTGCCAGGCGATTGATAATGACGGGGCAGATCTTGTTTGCGTAATTAATTGTTCAAAAATTAAAACGCAGGATATCTGGTTTCTTGAAAACCAATCAATGCTTGATAGCGAATCAGTACAGCCATTTGGTCAAAATAGCAGATCAGTTTTATTTTCAGAGGGATTCGGCGTCATATTACTCGAGAGCAAAAAACATCGGCAGGCCAGAGGATTAAACGATGGGGTGCGGCTCAAATCTGCATATGCGCAAATTAGCGCGAGCCGCAGTAATGATTCAGCCTGGTTAAGCTCTAATATTATTAAAGTAATCAGTAAAATATTAGATGAAGCAAATATTGGTCTCGGTGACTTATGCGCAATTATTCCTCATGGCAATGGTTCGTTAAACAGTGATAAAGCAGAAGCCAAAGCAATCGCAATGCTTTCAGACAAGCAACCTGTTCCTGTTCTCGCTTATAAAGGACAACTGGGTTACACCACAACAGGCTCAGGGATCGTCGATTTGATTATTGGTGAACATTCCCTTCGCCAAGGCGAATTACTTACTCCGGTAAGTAACGATGATATTATTGAAGAGATAGCAAGTCAGCTGTTGACGGATATCGGTGCCATTAAACATGAAAAAAAACATTTGCTGAAGACGGGCCTTGGTGTTGATGGGTCAATTATCGGTGTTGTCATGTCAGATACCCGTGTTTGAGATTAGTAGATATGAAAAATGAGATATATC
Source organism: Enterobacter sp. R4-368 (assembly GCF_000410515.1). Taxonomy (NCBI): domain Bacteria; kingdom Pseudomonadati; phylum Pseudomonadota; class Gammaproteobacteria; order Enterobacterales; family Enterobacteriaceae; genus Enterobacter; species Enterobacter sp. R4-368. The sequence goes on from NC_021500.1 coordinate 4,820,512, forward strand.
TGTCGTCATTTTCACTTCTGGAACCAGACGATAAGTTCTATTTTTATGTACCTCACTGGTTAAATGCCTGGGAATCGCATCTGTATAATCAGGCTCTTAAATCTACTTCCGCAAGCGGCTGGGCGTTTAAGCGATTCGGCACTGATAAAGAAACTTATGCGCGGGAAATGATACGTAAACCGCGTTATATGGATTATATAGAATCCATGGAGCAAGTTGCTGATGTTGCATTACAACAGATGACCCCAAGAGATCGTATGTTATTGCTTAAGTCGCGTACTGCTTTTATTTATATTGATGCATGGGGAGAATCATCTGTTTTTGAAAATATTACCAGCGCGCTGCATACTTCGATTATTGATACGTTGCCTAAAAATATATTAAAGAAATTCTCTATCAAAAACGTAACTTGCAAAGTTCGTGGGGAGAAATTTGCATTAGTACAGGCGATGCAACTGGCACAAGATTATCTACGCTGGAAAGTTTTCGATTTTGTCGTGATATGCGGAGCATACAGAGCGATCCCTGTATTGGTTTTTTCGGATGAAGATATCTTTGGTATAAAAGGGGGCGCCAAATCGAAGCAAAAAAATGGCATGCAACTCTCTGTCGAACGGACAGGATGTTTTATTTTTAGTTTGCGCGAAAGTGCACTAAGAGTGAGTTGCGGTAATTATGCTGCTAACAATAATCTTGATGACATTCAACGTGAGATGATGAAGGACCTGTCGGAAGGTGATTTGCTTACCTTTTCGGCCAGGAAAGATAATATCATGCGAGTAACGCAGCAAACTGGCATTGATTTTATCGATCTGAACGATATTTATGGGGCGAGTGGTTGTCTTACACCTGCGCTGAGTTGGGAATATCTACTAAATAACAAGGGTATTTCAAAAAAGATGCGCACAATATTAGCTGATAATTTCGGCGGGTATAGCTATTTTGATACCTGCTTTTCGGCGGAGTTGTGATTGATGAGCAACACAATAAAAGAAGTTCCAGCAATATTTATGCAGGATATTTATAAGCATTTTGGTTCTGGTGAAAATAAGGTTGATGCGCTTAAAAATATTAACCTTGAAATTAATAAAGGTGAGTTTGTGGCGCTGTGTGGGCCTTCCGGTAGTGGGAAAAGCACGTTGCTCAATATCCTTTCTGGCATCGATACGCCATCCGGGGGGACTGTCATGTTTCTTAATCATGTTCTTAATGAAATGCCCGAAAAACAGTTGGCGTATGTACGAAGCAAGTACTTAGGATTTATTTTCCAGTTTTTTAACCTCATTCCGGTACTCAGTGTTTTTGATAACGTTTTTTATCCACTTATTCTGAATGCACATTTCAATAAGAAAGAAGCAAAAGAGCGCGCTTTACATTTCCTGGACAGCGTGGGGCTCGGCCATTTAGTTGATCGAAAACCTGGTCAGTTATCGGGAGGGCAGCAGCAGCGCGTTGCGATCGCCCGCGCGCTTGCGCATGATCCCAAAGTCGTCGTCGCCGATGAACCGACCGGCAATCTGGACTTAACAACAGGGGAAGCCATTTTAGATTTGTTAATGAAAATAAATCAGCAGACCGGCACCACATTTGTTATTTCCACGCATTCAACCCAGCTTAGAGACAGGGCCGGGAGGGTAATTGAAATTAAAGATGGAGTGTTAGTACATGGCTCAGGTGCATAAGTATTATTGGCCACTCTGGGTGGGGTTGGCCTGTACGGTGGTAGCGAATAGTGTTGATGCGATGACTGCTCCGGAGGTCGATAAAGTGATACAGCACGGCCTTCCTGAGCAATCCGATGCGTTAGCGAAAACGACACAGGCGCTTTTTCAGGAGTTTGAAAAAACGAAGAACGTTACATCGCTGATTTTTTATTCATATGGAATGTTACGCCAGGCGAATCATTTTTCGGCTGTTAATGATTTTATCCATGCTTCGGAATATGCGAAAACGGGCTTTTTTTATCTTGATGAAGCAGTAGATACACATGAAGAAAATCCCCGTATTAAATATCTACGCGCGCGCATCGACGCGTATTTACCTGCTGTCATAGGACGTTGCGTGATAACACTCGATGATACCGAGCAGTTATTAAAAGGAAAAAATGTTTTCGACAAAGATATTGTAAATCATATCGAGTATATGCGTTATAGAGCCCTGGTGAGTTGCAATCAGCCTAAGCAGGCTGAATTGCTAATGAAAAAAATAAAGGCGAAAAGTTCTGGGGATGCGAAGTACCTGAATACTAAATTCCACACTGAACCAGAGTGGGATATGAATGAAGTTACCCAGGTTGTTATTCCATTACTCAAAGGTGAATAGATCTCCATGCATATGCCTTTAATGAATATAGCTGTTGTTGTGATAATCTGTTTTGTCCTTTATTGTCTGCTTTTTAAATTCAGGGATGCAAAGTTTTCTTTTTTGAATTTGTTCCGGCATAAAAAAAGAACACTTTCAACAATGATTGCCATAATGCTGGGTGGCGTGTCTATTTTTTTATATGGTGGGTTTATTGACTATTCTTTTTGGATTTTGAAGGAACAGACGATTCGAACAAATATCGGACACGTACAGATCTATAATCCAAAATATTTTGAGACATCTAATAAAAGCCGCAGCCTGATTGCAGATTATGCAAACCTGAAAAAAGAAATCCTCAGTGATCATGGGTTATCTGATGATATTTCAACTATTTCAGGACAACTGGAGTTTAGCGGCGTTGTATCACAATACGAAAATGAAACCTCCAGTTTTTTTTCAGGGTTTGGTGTGGAACCGTTGCCATCATTAAAGCTCGGTTCATTCGATAAAATTATTTCTGGGAGTGATTTATCGCGAGTGAAAACCAATGAAGTTACCCTCGGGGAAGGACTTGCCGCAACGCTAAATGCGAATTACGGTGACTGGCTTGATATAATGACAGTCAACACCCATGGTGGTCAGGGCGCACTTTCATTGAAATTACGTGGCATCTTTTCCTCAGGAATTAAAGATTATGATGATGTTGCGATGAAAATGCCTTTGGCGACAGCACAAAAATTGATGGGTACAGATGGTGTAAGTAAAGTATTAATCTTGCTTAAAAAAGACAATACAGATCTTTTTATTAAAAATTTACGGCATTTTATTGATGAACATCATTTGCCATTGATCGTTAAAAGTTGGAAGGATACTTCTATTTTTTATCAGCAAGTGGAGGGGTTACTCTCTGGTATTTATTTCTTCATTAAGCTTATCGTGGTCCTTATCGTAATATTTATGATCAGTAATGCGATGACGATGAATATTATAGAGCGTACACGAGAAATCACCACGCTACGGGCTATAGGTTTACAGCCATTTCATGTTTCGCGGTTATTCCTGCTGGAAGGCATATATATTGGGATCCTCGGTGCGATAGGTAGTCTTGCCATCGGCTTTATTCTAGCAGGTATCATTAATCTACATGGTATTGCCATGCCTCCCTCTCCCGGGCAAACGCAAGGTTATACTGCTTTCATTAAAATTAATAACGCCGGGTTGATATGGTTAACGTTTGTATTGCCTGTGCTAACCTCCTCGTTAGCGTCAATATTACCTGCGTTGCGAGCATCCCGGTTAAATATATCAGATGCATTTAAATTTTCTTAAGGCTGAATATGATTGGCACCGTTAGTCTTCGAACCATTATTGTGTCTGTTTTTTTTATGATGGCAAATGCCAGTGCGATAGCTGCGGTCGGTGCGCTGGATATTATTCGGCGAGCTGACGAAATTCGCTCACCCAATAAACCTTTTCGATATACCGTTACAGTGCTTGAGTACAAAAATGGTGTAGAAAAAGAAGAAAATAAACAGATCCTTGATATATCGATGCGATTTATGAAGCCTGAAAAAGGAATGCCGGCTGATGCTCGCTCATTAGCTCGGTTTATTTATCCGCCAAGGGATAAGGGTAATATCATGCTATCTGATTGGTATGATCTTTGGTTTTATACGCCAACCCTTCGACGACCTATACCTATATCGAGAGAACAAAGATTGGTCGGACAGATTTCAAATGGTGACGTAATCGTTACCAACTTTGAATATTCCTATAGCGCAACGCTGACGGGAGATAGGCCCTGCGGGGAATCGATCTGCTACGAACTCGTCTTACTGCGTAAATCGGATGCAGTGACATACCCAAAAATTATCTATCTGGTTGAAAAAGAAAATTATCACCCATATCAGGCATCTTATTATTCGATGGACGATAGACTGCTTAAAACAGTCCAGTACCAAAATTTTCAAATGGTACTGGGGGAAATGCGACCAATGAAAATCATTGTGCGAGATGCAAAGCATAGTAAAGGTTATTCTGTTATGGAGTACAGCGATGTCAGGTTCGAGTCTTTACCGGAATCTAACTTTACCCGGGAATATATCCAGCGAGGTGTTAAGTGAGTTGCCGCATAAATCTGGTGACTTTGTCATTAATATTGTTACCTGTTAGTCTCTCTGCAAATTGTCTTTCTGGTTCAGATATGCAAAAAAATGCTGATATCACGCTATCGTTACAAGGCTCTTATACAAAAAAGAAACCATCGATATGGAATATTGAAGGTAAGAACGCCTATGTAAAAGATAATGTTAATAATAGCGCAGGTGTGAAATTCAGCAGTGATTGTTCGCTTATTGAGGAACGACTTAATTTAGATCTGTCACTTTATGGATTAACTTATTATCCATGGCGAGCACCTGGTAGGTTTGATAAGGATAACCATCGTTCACGAATGCTACTGAATCAGGTTAAACTTACGTTTATAGCCTCTGACAACATTCGTCTGGAAGTCGGTAAGCTCAGAGATAAACTGGGTATTTTCTTTCTTAAATCGCCATCGGCTCTGCTAACTAATTACTATGCGGGATTCAAAAATGACCGCCTTTATACTCCGGCAATGAAATCGGTTTATGCTGAATCATTTTGGGGAGCGAGCCTTATTCATGATACAAGGGATTACGGTCTGGCTTTCACTGTCGCACCTCGATTAGCACGAATAAATAAGCGCTATGAGTCGTCAGGCAATTGGTCTGCTGATCAACGCTCTAATTCCAGTGAACGCTATCTGTTAAGTTATACAGAATATCGTCTTAAAAATCATACGCCGTCAATTAATGTGATGTCAGGAGAATCTCGCTCTGTTGCTTTAGCTGACAGCTTTAATTACACACCACAATGGATTATCAATGCCGAGATTGCCTTGCACTCATCCCAGCAATGGCGGCATTTTTCACAGCAAAGGGCTGCTGCGGTGCAAAATTACGCTTTCCCTTCTTCGCTCTATACCACCGAAAATAAACAGGGTATTGAGCTGGCGATAGGGGGGCAGTACACAACCGATAACTTTAGTTTGTTTGGCATGGAATACTACTTTCAAAGCGAAGGATATTCTGCACGTGAGTGGCACCAGCAAATGAATTTTGTCGATTACCTCAATACCAAAAATCAGTATGCTGTATTAGATCAGGTATTTGACGCGTATAAATACCTTATGGGGGCAGAAATTAGTAATGTTGCAAATAAAGGAAACCTACAGGGAAAACACTACATTAATGCGTATGCAAGTTTAGCTTTCAAAGGTGGCTCTAGCCTGCAACCTTATATCATTACTAATATGATGGATTACAGTTCGTTAGTAGGTGCGCACTACTCAACACCGCTTAATTATTTTGACGGCAAAGTGGAAGGTTATGCGGGTATGTTTTCAGCATTTGGCTCAAGAGATGCTGAATTCTCCCACTTTGGTAGAACGATTGGTTTTTATCTGGGGTTTGAATATCATTTATAAGGATATTATCTATGGATTTAAATAGGACTTCACAGCCTGTTGTTTTTCTTTTTGCTGGCCAGGGTAATCCTGTTATCGGTATGGGGGCAGATTTATGGAATATAAATCAAACAACATGTGCTATCTGGGATTGCGCCAGTGATATTTCGGGTATGGATATTAGGCGATTATGTCTAAAAGGACCAATGAATCGCTTGATACAGACTACGGTGCAACAAATTGCTGTAACCGCGATGAATATAACGCTCTACACCCTTTGTAAAGACAAACTTGGGGACATGCGCGTTACAGGTTCATGCGGGCATAGTGTCGGAGAATATAGCGCTCTTTATGCTGCCGGAGCAGTAACACTGGAAAATTTGTTCCGCCTGATCCATCTTCGTTCGCAGGTGATGGATGAGGTTAGTAAAAAATACAAAGGCTATATGTTGGCGGTAAAAGGCATAGATAATACCGCTCTCAGTCAGATGATTAATGAATCTGAGCTACCAATCGATATCAGTTGTGATAATAGCCACCGGCAGCAAGTGGTTGGCGGAACGATAGCTGCTCTTAATGAGTTCTCACGTCAGCTCCGTGCTGCTGGCCATGAGCCTGTGAAGCTTGGCGTAAGCGGTGCCTGGCACACGCGTTTGATGGCCGAAGGCGTACCCTTAATGCGCAAATATCTGTCTGACGCTGAAATTTGCCCACCCCAGCACGATGTCGTCATGAATGTGACGGGGAGGGCAGAAACTGAACCAGTAAAGATCAAAGAAAACCTCTCCTTGCATTTGACACATACTGTTAAATGGGCGGATTCCATGTCGCTTTTTTTAGGAAATAAAAAACCGACCTTATTTATCGAAATTAGCAATAAAGCTTATCTTGGGAAAGTATTAATGGATTTTGTAAACTTTAAACCTGAGATGACATTGCATTGCAGGGGATTATTTTAAATATAATGGTGCTATTGTGATTCCAGACTATCTCAAATTTATACGCATTCAGGACAAAAAAATACTGCCGTTTCTCTTCATTGTCGTTTTTATTATGATTGGTTTTTATTGGAAGAATAATGGCTATAAGTTTAATCAAAATGACACTTATTATCTCAGCGGTGTTATAGGTATTTTATTCTTTAACTCAATTTATGAACTTAAAGCTTTTTGGGCATACAAATGCGTTACAAAAGCAATTGACTTCTCTTTTTTTTCTGGGAGTAAACTTAGCAAAACAGAAGCATCGTTTTCTCACCCATTTATTGCCAGTATTTTATTTACTGTCGTTTTTTGGTTAATCATATGGAGCAGTTTTTTAGTTCATCCAGCAATGTATGTACTGATTCCTTTGCTGGCAATTTCACCGATTTTTATTTACGGTGTGTTTCGGAACTTAAGGACCAGTTATATTAAGCAGGTAGCAACAGCAGCGGTTGAAAAGGTGAAGTATAAACACCTTTATCGCTATATTTTTGCCTATCTTTTACTTGGTGTCGCTTTAAATTTGCTGACGATTTCGCCTTTGAAACATGAGGCGGATTTTTCGCAGCGGGCAGGCGTTTTCTCTGCCAGGGTAGTGATCGCAATGTTTATTGCGTGTTGTATTGTTTTGACGATGAATCTGCTTTTTACACGGTTGTCGAAACGTTATATCTTTCTCGGTAGGTTGTTTTTAAAAGAAATTGATTTTTACTTTTCAGTTTCATTGCCATGGCCTGCATTCTATGACAAACCTTTTTGGTTGAGAATTCTTCTGTTACTGCTCATAGAGTTTGTATGGATCATTTTCGTTAGTATGCTGCTGGCATGGTCCGGATGGCAACTCTGGTTTGAGATCTATTTTCTGATCTGTTTTTTACCTTGTATTGGCTTTAACTATTTGCACGTTTACGCGCTTTGGCATCGGGATTTTCTGATGGCGTGTGACATGTACTTCCGCTGGGGGACGATCGACAAACAGACTCATCTCTGGTGAGAGAAATAAACCGCCTGTAGCATCTATATCACTACAGGCGGTGATAATCTTTTGCTTGCATGTTTTAAAAGCTGTAATCCAGTTCTCTTATACTGGTAGGTGAGGTGAAAAAAGTTGATGATTCTTCAAGTAGTTTATCCCTTATCAGAAGTAGGTCACTTATTTTTTTTCCTCCCAATTTTTTGCACGCCTTGTTGCGGTAAGCGTAAACTCTTTTTGGCGGTATATTGAGTGTTTTAGCTATCAGGTGGATGTTTTTGCCTTTTAGTGATTCTTTGAGAATAATATTCTCGATATCGCTGAGGTCACTCTCTTTGATCGAAAGTTCTTTTTTCTTCTTTGCCACAACTCTAATAGCGCGACTTATTTCAAGAAGCGAGTCCCTGGATTTGATGACCAGATCAGCATCATTAATCACAATATCTCTCGCTGCACCTAAAATAACCAGTAATTTACAGACTTTATTAAGCGGTGAGATTGCTTTCGCATAGGTGCTGTTCTTTACATCCAGATGAAGGATTACGACGTCATCAGGTGTTAGTTGGTTAGTAAGAGAGGAATCTAACTCATGTGCAACTATGTCCCATCCCTTCGACTTGGCTAATGAAATAATTCCATTCTGGAAATAAACATCGTCACTGATCGTATAAATCTTCATGTGTTTGCTCGATATCATATTGAATAATTCGGGAGATAATTCCTGGATTATAGGTAGTCAGGAGAGGAACCTGTAATTAAATAATCTTAAATAAGACCTTGTAATAAGATAAGGTTAGTTACAGGGTGGATTGTAATTGCGTATTTGCAGTCTATACTTCTTGGGTGCATTACTTGATTTTGTTGTTTTAAATGATTGAGATGTTAGTGATGCATTTCAGGTAATGTTTATTTTTTTATCTTGTCGATCGTTTTTTTCTTGGCATATTATTTCGTTTTTTAAAAAAGACTGGAGAACATTCAACGTTTGTTGTGAGTTTCCGGCTTGCGATATTCAGCACACTGATGAGGGCAAGCAGAGAGCGCGTTAACTATCGTAAGGGTTTAAGTAATGGAAAATTATCTTAAATTGATTAAAAGCGAGTGGACTCATCTCATTGATAAAACAGATGAACGTATTCGTTTTTTAGTCGCAGAAGTTGGCAAAACGCATGCGCATATTCTGAGCCAGGAATTCTACCGTATCGTTCTGATTGACCCTCATGCGGAGGAGTTCCTTTCCAATGATCAAGTAGAAAGACGCCTTAAAAGTGCGCTGGAGACGTGGATTATCGATGTGTTGACTTGCCAGGTTGATGATATCGATAAGGTTATCGCCGTTCAGCAACACGTTGCTTCCATTCATGCGCGCATTGGTATTTCGGTTGAAATCGTCGAAATGGGCTTCCGGGTTCTTAAAAAAATACTCTTTCCGGTGATCAATTCGTCAACTCACAGCCCAGCAGAGAAACTTGAAGTTTACCATTACGCCATTAACAGTATTGATCTTGCCATGGAAGTGATGTCACGAGCTTTTACCTTTACTGAACACAATTCTGCGAAAGAAGATGAGAATTATCGCATTTTCACTTTGCTTGAGAACGCAGAAGAAGAGAAGGAACGTCAGACTGCTGCGTTGCTAAGCTGGGAAATTGATCTTATCTACAAAATCATTTTGGATGCTGATTTGGGTAATAGCCTGACTTTCAGTCAGTCAGACTTTGGCCTGTGGTTTAACCATAAAGGCCGCCACTATTTTAGCGGTATTGCCGAAGTGGGACATATCTCACGCCTCATTCAGGACCTGGATGAAGTATTCCGCAATACGCGTAATACACCCAGAGCATTAAGTAACCGAACACTGCGCATAAAATTTTTAATTCAAATAAGAAACACCGTTTCGCAGATTATTACCATGTTACGTGAATTGTTTGAGGAAGTTTCCCGGCATGAAGTCGGAATGGATGTGCTAACTAAACTTCTTAATCGACGCTTCTTGCCGACGATATTTAAACGCGAAATTGCACATGCCAAGCGCATGAATACACCGTTGTCTGTATTAATTATTGACGTTGATAAGTTTAAACAGATTAACGATACATGGGGGCATCATACTGGCGATGAGATTTTACGCAAAGTCTCCAGCGCTTTCTATGATAATGTGCGCAGCAGTGATTATGTTTTTCGTTACGGTGGCGATGAGTTTGTCATTATTTTAACCGAGGCGACGGAGTTTGATACTTTGCGTATTGCTGAGCGCATCCGTAGCCGTGTTGAAAAGATCACGGTTGTTTCGCCTTCTGGGGATAATATTGCATTGTCTCTTTCTATCGGGGCGGCAATGTATAGTGGTCACCCTGATTACGAACGCTTAATTCAGGTCGCTGATGAGGCGCTCTATATTGCAAAAAATAAGGGTCGCAATCGCGTCGAATTATGGAAAGAGCCTGGTTGAATTGTCCGGATGAATTGGCGGTATATTATTTTACGCGTTTAGCGCTTCTTTTCGTTTTTTACGAAAAGGTGACGAGGTGTAATTAATCTGTGCTGCCGTACCTGGAGCAGGAATGTTTTTGACGATCATCAACATGCGCGGACATATTAACCGCTTTTTAGCCACTCTGGCTTTTTTGCCTTCAGGTTTTCCTCTTTCTGGTCTTGCTGAATCATCCGCATTTGTTACTCTTTTCACTTTCATGTCAAAGGATGGCAGAAGTGAAAATTTGCTCTTATTTGTTGGCCCTCTCGCTTGGGTTCACCACCACGGTAGCCTGCGCGCAGCAAACCTATATTCCGGTACTGTTAAATTTGTCGACACTGCTTGATTTCAACCCGATCAAAGGACATGTCAAAACCATCGATTCCACTGGAACCGATGATAAAGGCAACGAGGTTTATACGCTCCATGTGGCGTTATCTGCCGAGGGCTGCGTACATGCGTTACGTCGCGATGGTAAGTCCGATAACAGCCATATGAATTTGGTCCATGAAGGAAAAGCGTTAAAAGGGACATTTAATGGCAAACCTGTCGCTTTTGGGCTGGATGAAAAATGTAATTTAATGAGTCGTGATGATAGTGAGGGGCATCTTGATTATAAAACCAATGCGCAAGGCCTGCTGGGCGAGACAATGCTGCGGACACTAAAAATTGCCGATCATTTCTACGACACTGATGGCAATATCAAAAAGGTGCAATATTACTCTGGCGATCTCGTCGCCTCCTCAACCAGCATTCACTACCCTGATAGCGTCAATAAACCGCTTGATTATACGATGGTCAATGAATCTGCGCTTGATGCCCGGTTTAATTTTACTGCGGTAAGTGAATGCCAGTACGACGAAAGGCTAGTTCCGGTTCTTTGTCACTTCAATGTCACCCCGGAAAACTCCGGGGATGCGGAGACGCATATGACGATCGCCATCCGCGCGAGTTTTTACTGAGTAATAAAGCGGAGCCAGCCAGTGGCTCCACTTTATTTACCAACTACCGGTATATGTTAATCGCGCGCGTAGCGTGAGGCAGGTTTACCATTGCGCGAAGCGCTAAACAGCGCCAGCCGCGCTGCTTCCCAGTTATCCCACAGTTGTAAATCCTCGACTGGCGGAATCGTAACCAGTTCTCCCTGGTCAAGACCTGCCAGTGCCGCATCGACCAATTCTTCGCTGGTCATTACCGAGCCTTCGGGTAGCGCATCAAGTGTAATACCGGAATGCCCCCAAATTTCGGTCGCGGTCGCGGCTGGCAGTACGGCCTGAATGCGAACATTACTTCCAGCAAACTCCTCCTGCAAACCACGGGTGAAATTAAGCACCCAGGCTTTCGTCGCGCTGTAGACCGCGCTGCCTGCACGAGCATGGAAAGCAACGACTGAAGCAATATTAATAATGGTTCCTTGGTTGTTTTCCACAAAACGCGGTAACGCTGCCAGTGTCAGACGCATTAGCGCCGTGGTATTCAGCGTGTTGATGGCTTCATGTTGATCGGCACCGCTGCTGAGGATAGGGGCAAGATTGGCTGCACCGGCATTGTTCACCAGCAGACTTATCGTCGTATCGTCACGTAAAACCGTTTCAACCTGCTCGATTCCTTCAGCCTTGCTGAGATCGGCAACCAGTGTGCTGATTTTTACGCCATGGCGATGCTGCAAATCGTCGGCAAGTGCTTGTAAGCGATCGCCGCGACGCGCAACCAGCAGCAAGTCGTAACCACGGGCCGCAAGACGATCGGCATAGATGGCGCCAATCCCTGAAGAGGCGCCGGTAATCAGGGCAGTTGTCATTTTCTCTTACCTCGTTGTTAAATGGTTTTATCATAAAACTAAATTGAGCTTCCGATATTTGGTTTTATAATGCAACCAAATGAGGCGACAAAAAGTGCGGTTTTATAATTGTTTGAGGTAACAGACTGAATTGTCAGAGTTTGGCAGTTCGCAGCCGCACGTCCTCTGGCTGCAACTCACGGCCATCCTCGGCGCGCAGAGCCAGTTTTTGTAATGGCCGATGCGTTTGGCTATCGACCAGCACGCTGGCGGGCTCATCCTGCCCGAACAACCACTCCTGTCCCCATTGGGAAAGAGCGACAAGCACCGTTTGCAGGGAACGGCCTTTTTCCGTCAACACATACTCCTGCCAGGCGCTGCCGTCAGAGGCTGGTTGCGTGCGCAAAATCCCTTCATCCACCAGCAGCTTAAGACGTGCAGTCAGCATGTTTTTGGCAATACCCAGGTTTTTCTGGAATTCGCCAAACCGCGTCACGCCTGCTAGTGCATCACGCACAATGAGTAACGACCACCAGTCGCCAATAATATTCAGTGAACGAGCAACAGGGCAGAAAGTTTCTTCAAAGCGGGTACGTTTCATCGCGGTTCTCCGGTTAGCGGTTTAATTATAAAACCACTTCGCGCGGCTTCACACCGCTTTTTGCGCCAGTGCACACTCCGCAGATCTTATGCGCGTGAGTTGTCATGAATGTGTCACAATCTAATTTCGGGTAGAAAAATAAGGAAAGCATAATGAAAACGGTTTTTTGGCTTAGCGCACTTGCCGCCACCATGGCACTCCCCGCCGCGATGGCGCAAACGGCACCACAGGGTTATCAGTTACAACAAGTGTTGATCATGAGTCGTCATAACTTACGTGCACCGCTGGCGAATAATGGCAGCGTGCTGGAGCAATCAACACCCAACAAATGGCCTGAGTGGGATGTGCCCGGCGGGGAGCTGACCACCAAAGGCGGCGTGCTGGAAGTGTATATGGGGCACTATATGCGCGAATGGCTCGCGGAGCAGAATCTCATTGCGACGGGGGAGTGTCCGTCACCAGAAAGTATTTACGCCTGGGCTAACAGTCTGCAACGCACTGTCGCGACGGCGCAGTTCTTTATCAATGGCGCATTTCCTGGCTGTGATGTCCCGGTACATCACCAGGAAAAGATGGGCACCATGGATCCGACCTTTAATCCGGTGATCACGGACGAGTCTGCCGCGTTTGGCCAGCAGGCGGTAAAAGCGATGGAAACTCAGCGCCAGCACTATGCGCTGGCAGAGAGCTATAAACTGCTGGAAAAAATCACCCGCTATCAGCAGTCACCGGCCTGTAAAGAGAAACAACAATGCTCACTGGCAGATAGCACCGATACCTTCAGCGCGAAATATCAGCAGGAGCCGGGTGTGTCCGGGCCACTGAAAGTGGGGAACTCGCTGGTGGATGCGTTCACCTTGCAGTACTACGAAGGGTTCCCTATGGACCAGGTGGCGTGGGGCGAAATCAAAACCGATCAGCAATGGAATATTTTGTCGAAGCTGAAAAATAGCTACCAGGATACCTTGTTCACCTCGCCGGAAGTGGCGCGTAACGTGGCAAAACCGCTGGTGAAATACATCGACAAAACGCTGGTGGAAGAGGCTGGCCGGGCGCCAAAACTGACCCTGCTGGTGGGGCATGACTCCAACATCGCCTCGTTGCTCACGGCGCTCGATTTCAAACCTTATCAACTGCATGACCAGAACGAACGCACGCCGATTGGTGGGAAGATCGTTTTCCAGCGCTGGCATGACACGGCGGGTAATCGCGATCTGATGAAGATTGAATATGTTTATCAGAGCCGCGATCAGCTGCGCAAAGCCGAAGCATTAACCCTGAAATCCCCGGCACAGCGTGTCACGCTGGCCTTAAACGGCTGCCCGGTAGATAAAGAAGGGTTCTGTCCGATTGATAAGTTCAACGCGGTAATGCGCGACGCGGCGAAATAAGCGAAACGAAGTGCTCCCCCGCGATAGCGGGGGAGCCGGATGCTACACATTTTGCCGTTCTATGGTTTGTTCGCCCCAGAAAAGAGAATCTTTATCGGTTTTTTCAAAGGCGCGTAGCAACACTTCATCGCTGCCTTCCTCCCAGATTTTCTCTGCCAGCTTTTCGTCATAATCGGCGAGTTCGAAGATCGCCTCGGCAATTTCCGGCGACGTATTACGTAAACTTGCCCATTCACCAACGCGATGGGCTTTTGCTTCTTGAGTTGGCATCTCTCTCCTCCTGTGGAAGGTTAACCGTTGAGTTTTACTGCCAGGCCCGCAACGTATTCGCCCTGATAACGGGCAATTGCCAGCTCTTCATCACTGGGCTGTCGGGAACCGTCGGCACCGGCAATGGTTGTTGCGCCATAAGGTGTGCCTCCGCGAACCTGCGTAATATCGAACAACTCCTGGGCAGCGTAGCCAATCGGCACAATCACCATCCCATGATGTGCAAGGGTAGTCCAGGTTGAGGAGATTGTATGTTCCTGGCCGCCGCCGGTGCCGGTGGAGCTGAAGACGCTCGCCAGCTTGCCGTACAACGCGCCCGAGGCCCACAACCCACCAGTCTGATCAAGGAACGTTCGCATCTGTCCGGACATATTGCCGAAGCGTGTGGGAGTACCAAAAATGATGGCGTCGTAGTCAGCCAACTCTTGCGGCGTGGCGACTGGCGCATTTTGCGTCTTACCGCCTGATTTCAAAAATAATTCTGCCGGCATGGTTTCCGGTACGCGTTTGATGACCACATCCGCGCCATTCACTTTTTGCGCACCTTCGGCAACGGCATGCGCCATCGTTTCAATATGTCCATACATTGAATAATAAAGCACCAATACTTTGGCCATTTGCCTCACTCCTTATTTGATGATTTACGGCAGCAGATCGCTGCGTTCTTTTTAAGCGTATGACGTGATAGCCAGAGTGCAAATGAGAGCGCCATTTCTTTGATAAATAACAATTTATAAAATAAAAATCTGGCACTTACAATTTGTCACATATAAACGCGACAGATTTTTGGCGAGTTAAGAGGAAGTTATCGGTTTCGCTTAGGGAAGGAGGGCTATTGGCAGCGCAAGCTGTTGCAGAATATTACCATTCACTGGCTGAATACTTTCCTTCCACTAAGCTTAGTTCCACACGGCGCAGATAAAGGCTCTGCCTTTGCACCGTGCGGTGAAAGAATCCTCTTTTACTGAACGCAGTATGATGTCTGATATTTCACTCATCTGGAGGTAAGCATGGCAAACCATCGTGGTGGATCAGGTAACTTTGCTGAAGACCGTGAAAGAGCATCAGCAGCAGGCCGTAAAGGTGGCCAGCAGAGCGGGGGGAATTTCAAAAACGATCCCCAGCGCGCCTCAGAAGCCGGTAAAAAAGGGGGCAAAAATAGCCATGGTAGCCGCAACAGCAGCTAACAATGGCGGCTGACAGCTCTGACCGGTTGTCAACCACGCCCGCCGCCGGGGAGACCCGGCGGTTTTTTTATTCTTGCACCGTCTGCGAAGCCAACGCACACTAGCGTTTTTCCCCTGTTGCCGGTTGTGATATGTCTCTCTCCCGTTACGCCTTCTCCGTAAAGCCTCAGGAAGCGCTGCTGATCCTTATCACCATGTTCTGGGGTGGTACGTTTCTCGCCGTGCAATACGCCGTAACGATGAGCGGGCCGTTTTTCTTCGTTGGCCTGCGCTTTGCCACTGCCGCGCTGGCGGTGGGTATGCTCTCTGTCAATATTCTGCGTGGTTTAACCTGGCTTGAAGTGAAGGCGGGAGTCGTCATCGGCGTTGCTATCGCGCTGGGTTACAGTCTGCAAACCTGGGGGCTTCAGTCTATTTCCAGCAGCAAATCCGCCTTTATTACCGCCATGTATGTGCCTCTGGTGCCGCTATTACAGTGGCTGTGCCTGGGGCGGTTGCCGGGATTCATGTCCTGTGTTGGCATTGCGCTGGCGTTTACCGGCTTGCTGTTGCTCGCCGGGCCGGATGGGAACATGCTGGCGCTCGGTGAGGGGGAAATAATTACTCTTGCCAGCGCGCTGGCGATTGCCGCCGAAATTATTCTGATCAGTGCCTGGGCCGGAAAAGTCGATGTTCGCCGGGTGACTGTGGTGCAGTTGCTCACCGCATCGCTGGTGTCTTTTACCGCCATGGTGCCTGCCGGAGAAACCATACCGCCACTGACAACAAGTTTGTTACTGGTCGCGCTGGGATTGGGTATTTTTAGCGCCATTATCCAGGTGGTAATGAACTGGGCGCAGCGCAGCGTGTCGCCAACCCGCGCCACGGTTATTTATACTGGCGAGCCAGTGTGGGCCGGAATTTTTGGTCGCATTGCTGGCGAGCGCTTACCGCTGTTAGCACTTTTGGGCGGCGCGTTGATTGTGCTTGGCGTGCTGGTGAGTGAGCTGAAGCTGAAAAAGAAAAAAACACCTACTGCCGCCGCAGCAACTGAGGCAGAGCAGGAGTCGTGATAGTGAAGGAGAAGGAGTGAGTGATGGCACAGGATGCAGCGAGTGGCGCGGGCAAACGCAAGCGCGCGGTGAGTGAAAAGCGGCAGGCGATTTTAACCGCAGCACTGGAGCTCTTTTCCCGGCTTGGTTTTCATGGCGCGCGCCTCGAACAGGTAGCGGAGCTGGCTGGCGTATCGAAGACCAATTTGCTCTATTACTACCCGTCGAAAGAGGCGCTTTATATCGCCGTGTTGCGCCAGATCCTCGATATCTGGTTAGCGCCGCTGAAAGCGTTTCGCGAGGATTTCGCACCGCTGGCGGCTATTCGCGAATACATCCGTTTAAAGATGGAAGTTTCGCGCGACCATCCCCAGGCATCAAAACTGTTTTGCCAGGAGATGCTCCAGGGCGCGCCGCTGCTGAAAGCGGAACTGACCGGCAGTTTGAAAACATTAATTGACGATAAATCGGCGATTATTGCGGGCTGGGTAGCCAGCGGCAAACTCGCCGCTGTCGACCCGCATCATCTTATCTTTATGATTTGGGCCTCAACGCAGCATTACGCCGATTTCGCAACCCAGGTGGAAGCGGTCACCGGCTCGACCCTGCAGGATGAGGCTTTCTTTCAGCGCGCGGTGGAAAACGTTCAGCATATGATCATCGAAGGCATCCGCGTGCGTTAATGGCCCGGCGGTAATGGGCAGCTCAGATCACCTTCGCCACATTGCAGCAGCGATGCCAGCCAGGCTTCACGTTCGTTGGTTTTATCTGTCAGGCACTGGTTTTGCACCATCGGCTGGGCGCTGCCGCCCTCCACGCCAGAACTGACAAACGCGCAGTCGCTGTCGCGCAGGGTTATCCAGCCCTGCTGCGCTTTTTTCAGCATCGCCGCTTGCGGCGGCGTCGCGCGTTTAAGCGCGGCCTGGAAGGTTTGATTAAGTTTCTTATCCGCGGCCTGGTATTGACCAGCGGTACAGCTGTTGAGCTGAGATTGTGTGGAGGCGTTATCGCACTCATCGGCCAGAACCGGGCTGCTGAGTAACAGCGCCGCCAGCGCCAGCATACGCGTTTTCATCACTTCCCCTTATTTCGCAAGGCGTTGAACCAGCGCTTTTATTAACATAGCCCTTCGCGAAAGTCACCCGCACAGCTGGAGTTTTGGATAGCGTGTCAGCCAGCGTTTTTCATCAACACGCTGGTCGAAAAGGTGCCGCTTCTCGTGCTGAAAACGGGGTGTCGGTTGCAGACGCAAGCAGAATAAATCCGCCAGCCCAAAAGGGGCGATAATCGCGAGGCGATCCTCTTTGTCTAAACGTACCGCGACGGCTGTCGCCGTTTCCGGCCAGTGCCACAGGGCTTCGTCAAGCGAGGCGTACGGCGCATCGCCATTACGCGTGTGCATACGCGCCTGATTTTTGACCGACCAGGCAACATCACCCGAGCGCAGACGCAACTGTGCCTCCAGCCCGGCATCGCGTTCAGCGCGCGTGTCCGCAGGCTCATGCCAGATAACATCCACATCTGCGGTATGCGGTCGCGGCGTAAAACCGTGCAATTGATCCCAAACTGCATCGCGTATAAATCCGGCACCAGTCCAGCACCCTTCGTGCGTTGCCTGCACCATTGCCAGTACCGCCATTCGCTGTGAATCGGCACGAAGCAGTGCTTCCAGTTCAGCCGCATAGCGCATCGTGACACTCCGTTATTCATTAAGCCACAGGGAATACAAGGTTATCGCCACTGCTGGCGGGTGAGTATCGTTTTACGCTGAAAATGTTGCTATTGGCGTTGTTGCCTTGCTCGTTTCAGTTCTCAATTTTAAAAATTTCTGGCGGCTGAGATGCGGTTTTGCCATGTAAAAACATCTGCCACAAAGCTGGAAATGAAAATGTATTGTTAATGATATGTTTATTTATAGGTTAAATTTAACACTGTTTGCGCTTTTATTGGAGGATCCTCGTGCATTTTTAACTCAAAATTAACAATAATAGATCGTTAATTTAACTTATTTGGGCGTATATCACATTTTTAAAATTAGCAGTGTTTTGCCTCTTCCCTTCGTTGCTAACCTCCCTTCCGCGACTTTCCTCTGTCCTCAAGAAAGGTACAACTATGAAATTCAAACTCGCATTACTCAGCGCAGCCCTCATTTCTGCCAGCATGGTTTCCGGCCAGGCGTTTGCGGCACAAAAATATGAGATCGCGGTGGTTGCCAAAGTTACCGGTATTCCATGGTTTAACCGCATGGAAACCGGGGTCAACGAAGCGGCGAAAAAACTGGACGTCAATGCGTACCAGACCGGGCCATCAACGCCGGATCCGGCGCAGCAAGTGAAAGTGATTGAAGATCTGATCGCCAAAAACGTCAACGCCATCATCGTGGTGCCGAACGATGCGAAGGTGCTGGAGCCGGTGCTGAAAAAGGCCCGTGACAAAGGCATTGTGGTACTGACGCATGAATCGCCGGATCAGCAAATTGGTCAGTGGGATATCGAAACCATCGACAGCGAAAAATATGCGCAGGCCAACGTCGATGAACTGGCAAAAGATATGGGCGGTAAAGGCGGTTACGCCATTTATGTCGGCTCGCTGACGGTGCCGCTGCACAATGCCTGGGCTGACTACGCGATCAAATATCAAAAAGAGAAATACCCGGATATGTTCGAAGTGACCTCGCGTTTGCCGGTTGCCGAAAGCATCGACAAATCCTATGCCACCACCCTCGATTTAATGAAAACCTACCCGCAAATGAAAGGGGTGATTGGCTTTGGTTCGCTGGGGCCGATTGGCGCCGGGCAAGCCGTACAGAAGAAACGTGCAAAAGACAAACTGGCAGTAGTGGGCATCGCGATGCCGGGCCAGGCCGCGCCGTATCTGATGCGTGGCGACATCAAAAAAGCGCTGCTGTGGGATCCGCGTGACGCCGGTTTCGCGCTGGTGACCGTCGCCGATCAGTTGCTGCAAGGAAAAGAAGTGACGCCCGATCTGACTATCGATGGGTTGGGCAAAGCCGATGTTGATATGAATAAGAAAGTGATCCGTTTTAATAAGATCCTCGAAGTGACCAAAGATAACGCACAATCACTCGGTTTCTGAGCCTTTCAGGCCACACCAGGGAACCGGAATGCCGGCCGTCAGGCCGGCCTCTTCCGCCGCAGATTTTAACCTCGCGCCCATCCCGGGCGCTGGCAGAGGTATTGTCGATGACCGACACCACCGCATTTATCACTCTTGAGAATATCAGCAAGCGATTCCCGGGCGTGCTGGCGCTGGATAATGTGAATTTAAGGCTGGAGAAAGGCGAAGTTCACTGTCTGGCGGGGCAAAACGGCTGCGGAAAGAGCACTATCATCAAAGTTATCTCCGGTGTTTATCACCCGGAAAAGGGCGCTAACATCGCGCTCGACGGCAAGCTTTTTCACCAGCTCACGCCGCAGCTTTCAGCGCACTACGGGATTCAGGTTATCTACCAGGATCTGTCGCTGTTTCCTAATTTTAGCGTGGCGGAAAATATCGCCATTCACCGCTACCTCCCCGGAGGCGATATCTGGGTGCGTCGTCGCGCGATGCGAACCCAGGCGCTGGCGGCGATGGCGCGCATTGGCGTGCGCCTCGATCCGGATAAAAAAGTAGAAAAACTCTCTATTGCCGACCGCCAGTTGGTGGCGATTTGCCGCGCGATTGCCGCCGATGCCCGGCTGGTAATTATGGATGAACCCACCGCGTCGCTTACCCGCCAGGAAGTGAATGGCTTGCTGCGCGTGGTCAATGAACTGAAAGCCGCTGGTATTTGCGTGGTGTTTGTCAGCCACCGTCTGGATGAAGTGATGGAAGTGGCCGATCGTATCAGCGTGATGCGCGACGGCAAATTGATTGGTACCTGGCCGGCAAGCGAACTGGATAGCCACGAGCTGGCGTATCTGATGACCGGCCAGCGTTTTAACTATAGTCCGCTGCCGGAAAAACCACCGGTGGATCAATTGCCCATGCTGGAACTGCGTCACCTTAGCCGCAAAGGCAAATATCGCGATATCAATCTGGCGCTGCGCAGCGGCGAAATCGTGTCGATTGTTGGCCTTTTAGGCGCCGGGCGTACCGAACTGTGCATGAGTCTGTTTGGTATGACCAAACCGGAAGATGGCGAGATCCGCATCAATGGCACGCCGGTGAAACTGCGTAACAACCATGACGCGATTCGTCACGGCATTGGTTATGTGTCGGAAGACCGGCTGACGCAGGGGCTGATCATGGAACAGTCGATTTATGACAACACCATCGTCACGGTGTTCGACAAGCTGCACACGCGCAGCGGGTTGCTTGATCACGCGAAAGCCGGGCAACTGGTGGCCGATCTGATTCGCGAGCTGAATATCAAAGTCTCCGATGCACAGTTGCCGGTGAAAACGCTCTCCGGCGGCAACGCGCAGCGTATCGCCATCGCTAAATGGGTTGCCACGCAGCCGCGCATTCTGATCCTTGATTCGCCCACGGTTGGCGTAGACATCGCCAACAAAGAGGGCATTTACCAGATTGCCCGCCAGCTGGCGGAGCAGGGGATGGCGGTGCTGATGATTTGTGACGAAATCCCGGAGGCTTACTACAACAGCCATCGCGTGCTGGTGATGCGTCAGGGAGAACTGGTGGCTGAATTTAATCCGCACCATTGCACAGAGCAGGAAATTGCCGGGGTGGTCAATGCGTAACACGTCCTTTTCCCGCCTTGTCGGGCAACATGAATTCTGGCTGGGGCTGTTGGTGATCGCGCTGGCGATATTTCTCAGCGTGCGGACCGATGAGTTTCTCTCCCTCGGCAACCTGACAGATGTCGCCACCAGCTACGCCATCCTCGGGATTCTGGCCTGCGGGCTTTTTGTGGTGCTGATTTCCGGCGGCATCGACATTTCGTTTCCGGCGATGACCGCCATTGCCCAATACGCCATGGCCAGTTGGGTGATTGCCCACGGTGGTAATTTCGCGCTGGCGTTAGGGCTGTCGATGGCGGTCGGGCTGCTGCTGGGCCTGGTCAACGGCTTCCTGGTCTACTGGCTGCGCGTGCCTGCCATCATCATTACCATTGCCACGCTGAATGTTTACTACGGCCTGCTGGTGTATGCCACCAAAGGAACGTGGCTGTACGGTTTCCCGGACTGGTTTATGAACGGCATCAACTGGTTCTCGTTCACCGCCGCCGATGGTTACGACTATGGACTGACGCTGCCGCTGCTGTGTCTGGGCTCGACCATCATTCTGACTGCCGTGTTAATGAACTACACCCGGCTGGGCCGCCAGATTTATGCCATGGGCGGCAACCGTGATGCCGCGTCACGCCTTGGGTTGAATCTGCTGAAGCTGCACTTCTACGTCTACGGTTTTATGGGCATTCTCGCCGGTGTTGCGGCCGTAGTGCAGGCGCAAATTACCCAGTCTGTTGCGCCCAACTCGCTGCTGGGGTTTGAGCTGACGGTACTGGCGGCGGTGGTGCTTGGCGGCACCAGCATGTCCGGTGGGCGCGGTACGCTGACCGGTACGCTACTGGGCGTTGTGCTGCTGGCCTTCCTGCAGAATGGCTTAACGCTGCTGGGCGTATCCTCTTACTGGCACACGGTGTTTAGCGGCGCGATTATTCTGGTGAGTATTAGCGCCACCGCGTGGAACGAAAAACGCAAACTTGCGAGGGAGTTATAAGATGAAATCCATCGTCCGAATTCTGCCCGGTGATGCCATCATCCGCTTGCAATGCGTGATTATCATCGTCGTGGCGCTGGTTTTCTCTGCGCTGCTCGGCAGCCGTTTTTTCAGCATCGCTAACTTCCAGTCGATTGGCTCGCAGTTGCCGATTCTGGGCATGCTGGCGCTGGGCATGGGCATCACCATGCTGACCGGCGGCATTAATCTGTCGATCATTGCCAGTGCGAACGCCTGTTCGCTGGTGATGGCGGCGGTGATTGTCAGCCACCCGGATAACCCGCTATTCCTGGCGCTGGCGTTACTCGCCGGTCTGCTGGTGGCGGTGGCGATTGGCGCACTGAACGGTGCGCTGGTGGCGTGGATTGGCGTTTCGCCAATTCTGGCAACCCTTGGCACCATGACGCTGATTTCCGGGCTCAATATTCTGTTCTCAAATGGCACGGTCATCTCCGGTTTTCCGGCGGCTATCCAGTTCCTTGGCAACGCCACACTGCTTGGCATCCCGGTTGCGTTGTTGCTGTTTATTTTCGTTGCGTTGCTGCTGTGGGTGTTACTCGAACACACGACGCTCGGGCGCAGCCTTTATCTGGTTGGTTCAAACGAGCAGGCCACCCGCTACAGCGGTGTGAATA
The DNA here is from genome assembly GCF_000410515.1 of Enterobacter sp. R4-368. Classification (NCBI taxonomy): domain Bacteria; kingdom Pseudomonadati; phylum Pseudomonadota; class Gammaproteobacteria; order Enterobacterales; family Enterobacteriaceae; genus Enterobacter; species Enterobacter sp. R4-368. The sequence goes on from NC_021500.1 coordinate 4,843,315, forward strand.
CCGTTCGCGTACAGATTTCGGTCTATATCATCTCCGCGCTGTTGGGCTGGGCGGCCGCCATTTTGATGATGGCGAAGTTCAATTCGGCGAAAGCGGGCTATGGTGAGTCTTATCTTCTGGTGACCATTCTGGCGTCGGTGCTGGGCGGCATTAACCCGGACGGCGGTTTTGGCCGCGTGCTGGGGCTGGTGCTGGCGCTGGTGGTACTGCAGATGCTGGAGAGTGGCTTTAATTTGTTGGGTATCAGCAGTTATCTGACGATGGCGCTCTGGGGCGCGGTGCTGATCCTCTTTATCGCATTACAAAATCGAAAAGCCTGAGAGCGGGAGAAAAAGAATGGCGAGCTACTTTATTGGTGTGGATGTTGGCACCGGCAGCGCACGTGCAGGCGTCTTTGATTTGACCGGCAGAATGGTCAGCCAGGCGAGCAGGGCGATTGAAATTTACCGCCCGCAGGCCGACTTTGTGGAGCAATCTTCCGACAATATCTGGCAGGCGGTGTGCAACGCGGTACGCGATGCGGTGAACCAGGCGGACATTAATCCGATTCAGGTTAAAGGCCTCGGTTTTGACGCGACCTGTTCGCTGGTGGTGCTCGACAAAGAGGGCAACCCGCTGACCATTAGTCCTTCCGGGCGCAGTGAGCAGAACATTATCGTGTGGATGGATCACCGTGCCATCTCGCAGGCGAACCGTATCAACGCCACGCACCACCGGGTGCTGGATTACGTGGGCGGGATCATCTCGCCGGAGATGCAAACGCCGAAACTGCTGTGGCTAAAACAGCACATGCCGAACACCTGGGCCAATGCCGGGTATTACTTCGACCTGCCGGATTTTCTCACCTGGCGGGCGACCGGCGATGACACCCGTTCACTTTGCTCCACGGTGTGCAAGTGGACATATATGGGCCATGAGGATAAGTGGGACACCAGTTATTTCCGCCAGATTGGTCTTGAGGATTTGCTGGAGCATGATGCAGAGAAAATTGGCCGCTACGTGAAAACCATGGGTGAGCCGCTGGGGCGCGGACTGACGCAGCGCGCAGCAACCGAAATGGGGTTGATGCCCGGCACGGCGGTCAGCGTGTCGATTATCGATGCCCACGCAGGCACGCTGGGAACGCTCGGCGCCAGTGGGCCTTCGGGGGAAATGGCGGATTTCGATCGGCGTATCGCGCTGATTGGCGGCACCTCTACCGGCCATATGGCGATTTCACCGCAGGCACGCTTTATCGGCGGCGTGTGGGGGCCTTACTTCTCGGCGGTGCTGCCGGGTTACTGGCTGAATGAGGGCGGGCAGTCGGCGACCGGGGCATTAATCGACCATATGATCCAGTCCCATCCGTGCTACGAAACGCTGCTCGTCCAGGCAAAAGCGCAAGGGCAAACCATCTATGAAGTGCTGAATGCGCTGCTGCGCAAGATGGCGGGCGAGCCGGAAAACATCGCGTTTTTAACGCGTGATATTCACATTCTGCCGTACTTCCACGGTAACCGTTCGCCGCGTGCGAACCCGACATTAACCGGGGTGATCAGCGGGTTGAAACTGTCGCGTACACCGGAGGATATGGCGCTGCATTATCTGGCGACCATCCAGGCGATTGCCCTCGGGACGCGGCATATTATTGAAACCATGAATCAAAGTGGTTACAGCATCGACACGGTAATGGCGAGCGGCGGTGGCACCAAGAACCCGATCTTTGTTCAGGAGCATGCAAATGCCACCGGTTGCGCGATGTTGCTGCCGGAAGAGAGCGAAGCGATGCTGCTCGGCGGGGCAATGATGGGCACCGTGGCGGCGGGCGTGTTTGACACTTTCCCGGAAGCGATGTCGGCGATGAGCCGCATTGGCAAGACGGTGACGCCGCAGACTAACCGCATTAAGCAGTATTACGATCGCAAATACACCGTCTTCCATGCGATGTACCAGGATCACATGAAATACCGCCAACTGATGCAGGAGGAGGCATGAGCGATAGCTGGCGTCAGGCCTGCGGCGCCTGGCAAATCTATAGCGAAGAGATGGCGGCGTTAAGTCACCATCTTAACGATGCGCTGTGGGATAGGTTAATGGCAGAGCTGCGTGGCTGTCGTGGCAAAATCGCGGTCACCGGCGTAGGAACATCCGGCATTGCGGCACGCAAGATTGCCCATATGCTGGCGTGCGTCGAACGCCCGGCTATCTATCTGAATGCCACGGATGCCGCGCACGGTGATTTGGGGTTTCTCGATCACTATGATCTGGTGATTATGCTGTCGCGCGGCGGGAATTCCGACGAATTAACGCGGCTGTTGCCAGGGCTTGCACAAAAGGGCGTGCCGCTGATTAGCGTGACGGAAAACCCGGATTCCGCTATCGCCCAGGCCGCGCGGCTGGTGATTTCCACCGGCGTGCGGCGCGAAATTGATCCGCTTAATATGCTGGCGACCACTTCCATCGTGCTGACGCTGGCGATTTTCGATGCCGCCTGCGCCTGCCTGATGAGCGAAAGTGGTTATTCAAAAGAGACGTTACTGTCGGTACATCCCGGCGGGGATGTTGGATTGACGCTCAGAAAAAAAGCGCCGTAAGGCGCTTTTTTGTTGTTATTACCAGACTGTTTTTCAGGGAGGGGACAACATCAGCCAATCGTCATCAGGCTGGCGTTGCCACCGGCAGCGGCAGTGTTGACGCTCAACGAGCGTTCCACCCACAGACGTTCGAGCAGGATGTTGGTTTCACCGCGTGCAAAGCCCTGAACCGACACAATAGCGCCATTTCGTGCGGCGACGTTTTCGCACAGCGCCACCAGTTGGTCGGAGTCACCATGGAAAATCACCGCATCAAACGTCTGCGCCATCAACGCATCGGCTTTGGCAAACTGGATACGCTTGCTGACGCTTTCCGGCAACTGTTTCGCCATATCGCGGTGCAGCGTATCGTCCGGCCACAGCAGTTGACTGCCGCAGGCGATGACCGCCGCCAGTTGCACCAGCGCGTCCTGCTCGTTATCCGCCACGCAGAGCACCCGCTCGCGCGGTACCAGCGTCCAGCTGTTGCGTTCACCCGTCGGGCCTTGCAGCAGGCGTTGTGTTCCGGTTTGCGCCAGCTCGCCATAATGCGCGCAGAGCTGTTGCAGCGCCGGACGATCTTTTGCCCATGCGCGTAATGCTTCCAGCGGCTGCAAGAGTGATGCTTTCAGCTGCGCATCCAGCGGATGCTGCGCGTCGTGACGGGCCAGCGTTTTCTGCACCGCATTTTCCGGTCGGCTGCCTAACAGGCGGTAAAGATAGAGCGGCCCGCCAGCTTTCGGCCCGGTGCCGGACAACCCTTCACCGCCAAATGGCTGCACACCTACCACGGCGCCCACCATATTGCGGTTCACATACAGGTTACCGACATGGGCATTGCCGGTGACCTGGGCGATGGTTTCATCGATACGGGTATGAACGCCGAGCGTCAGGCCATAGCCGGAGGCGTTAATCTGCGCGATTAACTGATCCAACTGGTTACGGTGATAACGAACAACGTGCAGCACCGGACCGAAGACCTCTTTTTTCAGCTCGTCAAAGCTCTCCAGTTCAATCAGCGTTGGCGCGACAAAGGTACCGGTGCGCCATTCACGCGCATCTTCACTGTTTTCACGCACTGCCTGGTACACCTTGCGCCCTTTGGCCTGCATGGCCTGAATATGTTTCTCGATATTCGCTTTCGCGTCGGCGTCGATCACCGGGCCGATATCGGTGGTCAGTCGGCCTGGGTTACCCATGCGACACTCCGCCATCGCGCCGCGCAGCATGGTCAGCGTGTGATCGGCAATATCATCCTGTAAGCAGAGCACGCGGAGGGCTGAACAGCGCTGGCCTGCGCTATCGAACGCGGAGGCCAGTACATCGATAACCACCTGTTCGGTAAGCGCGGAGGAGTCGACAATCATCGCGTTCATCCCGCCGGTTTCAGCGATAAGCGGTGTCGGGCGACCCTGGGCATCAAGACGCGTGGCGATACTGCGTTGCAGCAGCGTCGCCACGTCGGTGGAGCCGGTAAACATCACGCCACGCACGCGCGGATCGGCGGTCAGCTGCGCGCCTACGGTTTCGCCACGCCCCGGCAATAATTGTAAAACGCCCGCCGGAACACCGGCTTCCAGCAGAATAGCCACGCCCTGAGCGGCAATCAGCGGAGTCTGTTCGGCAGGTTTTGCCAGCACGCTGTTGCCCGCCGCTAACGCTGCGGCAATCTGGCCGGTGAAAATCGCCAGCGGGAAGTTCCACGGGCTGATACAGACTACCGGCCCCAGCGGACGGTGCGTTTCATTATCGAAATCCGCACTGACCTGGCCTGCGTAGTAGCGCAGGAAATCGACCGCTTCGCGCACTTCGGCAATGGCGTTGCTGAAGGTTTTACCCGCTTCACGCACCAGAATGCCAATCAGCGACTGCATTTGGTCTTCCATCAGCACCGCGGCGCGCTGAAGAATGGCGGCGCGCTCCTGCGGCGGTGTGGCAAACCAGATTGGTGCGTGATTAACGGCGTTTTCCAGCGCCTGATTAACCTGCGCTTCGCTGGCTTCCACCACATAGCCAACGGTGTCTTTCGGTTCGGCAGGGTTAATGACCGCGACGGGTTCGCCGTCCATGACCACCTGTTCCAGCGTCGGGCGGGCGTACCATTTCTGCGCCGCGCTGGCGAGCAGCGAGGAGGAGAGCGAGGCCAGACGGTGTTCGTTCGCCAGATCGAGGCCAGCGGCATTGATTCGTCCTTCGCCATACAGTGCGCGGGGCAGGGCGATTTTCGGGTGCGGTAAACCGACCTGGCCTTCCTGGGCGGCGATCTTTTCCACTTCGCTCACCGGATCGGCAACCAGCGCGTCCAGCGGCAGCGTGTTGTCGGCGATGCGGTTGACGAACGAGGTATTCGCGCCGTTTTCCAGCAGGCGGCGCACCAGATACGCCAGCAGTGTTTCGTGGGTGCCCACCGGCGCATAAATGCGGCACGGGCGGTTCAGTTTGCCATCGGCCACTTTCCCTACGACTTGCTCATACAACGGTTCGCCCATGCCGTGCAGGCACTGGAATTCGTACTGGCCCGGATAGTAGTTTTGCCCGGCAAGCTGGTAAATAGCTGCCAGCGTATGGGCATTGTGAGTAGCGAACTGCGGATAGATCAGGTTCGGCACCGCGAGTAATTTTTTCGCGCAGGCGAGGTATGAAACATCGGTGTATACCTTGCGGGTATAAACCGGGTAGCCTTCCAGCCCTTCCATTTGCGCGCGCTTGATTTCGCTGTCCCAGTAAGCGCCTTTTACCAGGCGGATCATTAGACGACGACGGCTACGTGTCGCCAGATCCACAAGATAATCAATCACAAACGGGCAGCGCTTCTGGTAGGCCTGAATAACAAAACCGATGCCGTTCCAGCCTGCCAGTTCCGGCTCGAAACAGAGTTTTTCCAGCAGATCGAGGGAAATTTCCAGACGATCGGCCTCTTCGGCGTCAATATTAATGCCGATGTCATACTGGCGTGCCAGCAAGGTGAGGGATTTCAGGCGCGGATAGAGTTCATCCATCACACGGTCGTATTGCGCACGGCTGTAGCGCGGGTGCAGGGCAGATAACTTGATGGAAATCCCTGGCCCTTCATAAATGCCGCGCCCGTTGGAGGCTTTGCCAATGGCGTGGATCGCCTGCTGGTATGACACCATATACGCTTGCGCATCGGCTGCGGTGAGTGCCGCTTCGCCGAGCATGTCGTAGGAGTAACGGAAACCTTTCTCTTCAAGCTTGCGCGCGTTGGCCAGCGCTTCGGCGATCGTTTCGCCGGTGACGAACTGTTCGCCCATCAGGCGCATCGCCATATCCACGCCTTTGCGGATCAGCGGCTCACCGCTTTTGCCAATAATACGATTCAGCGAATGCGAGAGATTGGCTTCGTTGTGCGTGGAGACCAGACGGCCAGTAAACAGCAGTCCCCAGGTGGCGGCATTGACGAACAGCGACGGGCTGCGCCCAATGTGTGACTGCCAGTTACCGTTGCTGATTTTGTCGCGGATCAGCGCATCGCGGGTGGCTTTGTCGGGAATACGCAGTAACGCTTCGGCCAGACACATGAGCGCCACGCCTTCCTGCGAGGAGAGGGAAAACTCCTGTAACAGGCTTTGCACCATGCCAGCGCGGCCGGAGGCGGTTTTCTGGTTACGCAGTTTTTCCGCTAGCTGATAAGCCAGCTTATGGGCATTTTCCGCCACCGGTTGTGGCAGGCGGGCTTGTTCCAGCAACATCGGCACCGCATCGGTTTCCGCCCAGCGCCATGCGCCGGTGATCGCGGCGCGGGAAACTGACTGCGGCAGGATCTGCTCGGCAAAATCGAGAAACGGCTGGTGGCTGTCATCAACCACAACGGCACTTTCGTCTTCCTGCGCGATGGCGGATGCGGTCGCCAGTTCCGGCAGGCCTTCGTTGTTTTCCAGTTTTTCCAGAAAATTGAAGATGGCTTGTTTAATCAGCCAGTGCGGTGTGCGGTCGATAGTCGCCGCGGCGGCTTTGATCCTTTCGCGTGTTGCGTCATCAAGCTTGACCCCCATGGTGGTGGTGCCCATGCTTTGCTCCTGTTTTTTACGTGGTTTTGCGGTTCAGGCTGAAATATCCATCATGTTGCAACTTTGTGCAACCTTGTTAAATGTGACCTGGCTGGCAAGGTAGAAAATGAATGAGATGTTAACGGCTGGTTATTGCTAAAGGCGCTGAACAATTCGCTGGCAAAGCAGGTTTTATGCGGCAGATAACACTTTTTAAAGGTGCAACCTTTGAAAGTGTGACAGAGTGCAACCTATAGGAAATTGCTATCAGAGTCGGGATGAATTTGATGTAAATGCTGTGTTAAATCAATTGTGAATAAGTGAGGCATCCGGCAGGATACGGGCGCTTCAAATAATCTAAACGCCCCACCGCCCCGTTCCGGCGCTGGAAAAAGCGGCAAACAGTCTTTGCCGACGAAGAATCCTGGAGACTTTTTAATGGCAATGAGCACACCAATGCTGGTGACTTTTCTTGTTTATATCTTTGGCATGATACTTATCGGTTTCGTCGCCTGGCGTTCGACGAAAAACTTCGATGACTATATTCTGGGTGGCCGCAGCCTTGGGCCGCTGGTTACTGCGCTGTCGGCGGGGGCATCGGATATGAGTGGCTGGCTGCTGATGGGGCTGCCGGGCGCGATTTTTATTTCGGGGATCTCTGAAAGCTGGATCGCCATTGGCCTGACGCTGGGCGCGTGGATTAACTGGAAACTGGTGGCCGGACGTTTGCGTGTCCACACCGAGGTGAATAATAACGCGCTGACCTTGCCGGACTACTTCACCGGCCGTTTTGAAGATAACAGCCGCCTGCTGCGGATTATCTCGGCGGTGGTGATTCTGGTGTTTTTCACCATCTATTGTGCTTCCGGCATTGTTGCCGGCGCGCGTCTGTTTGAAAGCACCTTCGGTATGAGTTACGAAACCGCCCTGTGGGCTGGTGCCGCTGCGACGATCATTTACACCTTTATTGGCGGCTTCCTGGCGATCAGCTGGACCGATACGGTGCAGGCCAGCCTGATGATTTTCGCGCTGATCCTGACACCGGTGATTGTCATTATTTCCGTTGGCGGTTTTGGTGATTCGCTGGACGTGATCAAGCAAAAAAGCATTGAAAACGTCGATATGCTGAAAGGCCTGAATTTTGTCGCTATCGTCTCGCTGATGGGCTGGGGACTGGGTTATTTCGGCCAGCCGCATATTCTGGCGCGTTTTATGGCGGCGGATTCCCATCACACCATTGTCCATGCGCGTCGCATCAGTATGACGTGGATGATCCTGTGCCTGGCAGGCGCGGTCGCTGTGGGCTTCTTCGGCATCGCTTATTTTAATGAGCATCCGTCTGTGGCGGGAGCCGTTAACCAGAATGCCGAGCGCGTATTTATCGAACTGGCGCAGGTTCTGTTCAACCCGTGGATTGCCGGGGTGCTGTTGTCGGCGATCCTCGCCGCGGTGATGTCGACGCTGAGCTGCCAGTTGCTGGTGTGCTCCAGCGCGATTACCGAAGATTTCTACAAAGCGTTTTTGCGTAAAGGCGCAAGCCAGCGCGAGCTGGTATGGGTAGGGCGCGCGATGGTGTTGCTGGTGGCGCTGGTGGCGATTGCGCTGGCGGCGAATCCGGAAAACCGCGTGCTCGGCCTGGTGAGCTACGCCTGGGCGGGCTTCGGGGCGGCGTTTGGTCCGGTGGTGCTGTTCTCGGTCATGTGGTCACGCATGACGCGTAACGGTGCGCTGGCCGGGATGATCATCGGTGCGGTGACGGTGATTGTCTGGAAACACTACGCCTGGCTGGATCTGTATGAAATCATTCCGGGCTTCGTTTTCGGCAGTATCGGCATTGTGGTGTTTAGCCTGCTGGGCAAAGCGCCGTCCGCGCAGATGCAGCAGCGCTTTGCCGAGGCAGATGCGCACTACCGCTCTGCGCCGCCATCGCGTTTACAGGCTGAATAAATTATCTCTTATGAAAAACCCGCTACGGCGGGTTTTTTTATTGATAAATAATTGTAATTACGCTGTTATCTCACAACAAATAACAATGAGGATAGCGATATGAAGTTAACGACAGGGTTCACTGCACTGGTGATGGCTGGTTTACTGGCGGGTTGCGTTTCGCCGGCGGCAAAACAACCGGGGACGGCCGCGCAAACCTGCAAAGCTGAAAATCAGATGCAGCAAACCACGCTCTATTACGGCTTGACCCGCCAGGGCGGTAAAGCGATTACCGCGCAGGAGTGGCAGCAGTATGTGGATAACGATGTCACGCCGCGTTTTCGCGATGGGTTGACCACATTTGATGCGCAGGGACAGTGGCTGGGTAGCAACGGGAAGGTGTCGAAGGAGCCAAGCAAGGCGCTGATGCTGATCCACAGTGTGGACGCGCAAAGTGATGCGAAAATCGATGCGCTGCGAGATATCTACAAATCACGCTTTGCCCAGGAATCGGTGATGCGTGTCGATCAGCCGGTCTGTGTGCAATTCTGATGTTATGGCCCACTTGCGCGAAGTGGGCCAGTAAATTACAACACCGCGCCTGCGAAAGCCGCCGAAAGCAAACTCACCAGCGTTGCGCCGTACACTAAGCGCAAACCAAAGCGGGAAACTGCATTCCCCTGTTGCTCGTTTAACCCTTTAATTGCCCCCGCCACAATGCCGATCGAGGCAAAGTTGGCGAACGATACCAGGAACACGGAAAGAATACCCAGCCCGCGCGGCGTCATCTGCGCGGCGATTTTTTGCAGCTCAATCATCGCCACAAATTCGTTCGCCACCAGCTTGGTCGCCATAATGCTGCCCGCGTGCAGCGCATCGCTCAGCGGGATGCCAATCAGCCATGCCAGCGGGTAAAACACATAACCGAGGATTTGCTGGAAGCTGATGCCGAACAAGGCGGAGAAGAGGGCATTAATGGCGCTAATCAGCGCAATAAAGCCAATCAGCATCGCCAGAATAATCATTGCTACTTTGAAACCCGCGAGGATGTACTCACCGAGCATCTCAAAGAAGCTTTGCGATTCGTGGAGCTTTTCCAGCTTGACCTCGGCTTCCGCTTCCGGGCGCGTCGGGTTAATTACCGACAGCACAATAAAGGTGCTGAACATATTGAGGATCAGCGCGGCAACCACATATTTTGCATCCAGCATGGTCATATACGCGCCGACAATCGACAACGACACCGTCGACATCGCCGTTGCTGCCATGGTGAACATGCGGCGCGAGGAGAGATCGGCGAGGATGCCTTTATAAGCAATAAAGTTTTCCGACTGGCCGAGGATCAGCGAGCTGACGGCGTTAAACGACTCCAGTTTGCCCATGCCGTTCAGTTTTGACAGCAATGTGCCTATCAAACGAATAAAGATGGGCAGAATGCGCCAGTGCTGCAAAATACCGATCAGCGCGGAAATAAAGACGATAGGGCACAGCACGCCGAGGAAGATAAAGGCCAGCCCTTTTTCGCTCATCCCGCCGAAGACAAAGCTGGTGCCTTCGCCCGCGAATTTCAGCAGCGCTTCAAAGAAGCCGGAAACGTATTTAATCAGCGTTAACCCGCTTTGCGCGTGCAGGAAAAACCACGCCAGCGCCAGTTCAATAACAATTAATTGCAGGATGAAGCGAAAACGAATGTGCCGGCGGTCGAAACTCACCAGCCAGGCCAGCGCGAGGATTACTATCAGCGCCAGCAAAAAATGAAAAAAGTTAGTCATGTCTTTAATTTTGCAGGTAAACGAAACGGGACGTTTATTTAGCCACAGCGCTGAAGTGGGGTAAATATAAAGTTAAAGATTTGTAAGCTATGTTTTTGCTTTATTTCAACCGCTTCCGCATAACGCAAAAACCGCATGGTTAGCCTGCTACGCGGTTACATCCAGTTATCATTCTCAACATTTTTCGCTTGAGTTTCCTTGCGCCGTAATGATAATCACTATCAATGCAATTTACTTTTCTTTGCAACCGTTGACCGCGCATGACACTAGGGGTTTCCTCCATGTTTGTTCCATTTTTGATTATGTTACGTGAAGGCCTCGAAGCGGCGCTGATCGTCAGCCTGATTGCCAGTTATCTGAAACGTACCCAGCGCGGACGCTGGATAAGCGTGATGTGGATTGGTGTTTTTCTTGCCGCCGCACTCTGCCTTGGATTGGGTATCGCGATTAATGAAACCACCGGCGAGTTCCCGCAAAAAGAGCAGGAGCTGTTTGAAGGCATTGTCGCGGCGATCGCCGTGGTGATCCTCACCTGGATGGTGTTCTGGATGCGCAAAGTGTCGCGCAACGTCAAAGTGCAACTGGAGCAGGCGGTCGACAGCGCGCTGGCGCGCAGTCATAACCACGGTTGGGCGCTGATCCTGATGGTTTTTTTCGCCGTGGCACGCGAAGGGCTGGAATCAGTGTTCTTTCTGCTGGCGGCGTTCCAGCAGGATGTTGGCGTCTGGCCACCGCTGGGCGCGGTGCTGGGGCTGGCTACGGCGGTGGTGCTCGGTTTCTTGCTTTACTGGGGCGGCGTGCGTCTGAATCTTGGCGCGTTTTTCAAATGGACCAGCCTGTTTATTCTCTTTGTCGCGGCCGGGCTTGCCGCCGGGGCGATCCGCGCTTTTCACGAAGCGGGATTATGGAACCACTTCCAGGATGTGGCCTTCGATTTCAGTAATGTGCTCACCACGCATTCCCTCACCGGCACGCTGCTGGAAGGGATTTTTGGTTACCAGGAAACGCCAAGCGTCAGCGAAGTGGTGGTCTACTTTATCTATCTGATCCCGGCGCTGGTGATGTTTGTTTTACCGCCTCGCGCGGGTACGCAGCCTTCACGGGCGGCACCGTAATCGCTTTATAGTTACAACATACTAATTAAGGGAAAGGGCATGGCAATTCATTTTCGTCGTAGTGCATTACAGGCCGGGATGGCGGCATTCATCTCCAGTGCTTTTGCGGTGCATGCCGCGGATATTCCGCAGGTGAAAGTCACGGTTACGGACAAGCAGTGTGAGCCGATGAACCTGACGGTGAACGCGGGTAAAACGCAGTTTATTATTCTCAACCACAGCCAGAAAGCGCTCGAGTGGGAGATCCTCAAAGGCGTAATGGTGGTTGAAGAGCGTGAAAATATCGCGCCAGGTTTTAGCCAGAAGCTAACCGCCAACCTGCAGCCGGGCGAGTATGAGATGACCTGCGGTCTGTTAACCAACCCGAAAGGTAAGCTGGTGGTGAAAGGCGCGGCAACAGCCGATGCGGCAAAAGGTGACGCGCTGCTGAGCCTGAGCGGAGCCATTACCGCGTATAAAGCGTATGTGGTTGCTGAAACGGCGCAGCTGGTTTCCGGCACCAAAGCGTTCACCGAGGCGGTGAAAGCGGGCGATATTGAAAAAGCGAAAGCGCTGTACGCGCCGACGCGCCAGCACTACGAGCGTATTGAACCGATTGCTGAGCTTTTCTCCGATCTCGATGGCAGCATTGATGCCCGTGAAGATGATTACGAGCATAAAGCCGCCGATCCGAAATTCACCGGTTTCCACCGTCTGGAAAAAGCCCTGTTTGGCGACAACAGCACCAAAGAGATGGACAAATATGCCGATCAGCTCTACTCCGATGTGGTTGATTTGCAAACGCGCATTAATGAGCTGGCGTTCCCTCCTTCTAAAGTGGTTGGCGGTGCCGCTGGCCTGATTGAGGAAGTGGCCGCCAGCAAAATCAGTGGTGAAGAAGATCGCTACAGCCACACGGACTTGTGGGACTTCCAGGCTAACGTCGATGGCGCTCAGAAAATCGTTGATTTGCTGCGTCCGCAATTGCAGAAAGATAACGCCGAACTGCTGGCGAAAGTCGATGCCAACTTCAAGAAAGTGGATACCATCCTTGCGAAATACCGCACTAAAGATGGGTATGAGACTTACGATAAGCTGACCGACGCCGACCGCAATGCGCTGAAAGGGCCGATCACAACACTGGCGGAAGATCTGGCGCAGCTGCGCGGCGTGCTGGGGCTGGACTAATACCATGAAGCAAGAGGATAACAACGACGTCAGCGAACCTTCCCGGCGTCGTTTATTAAAAAGTATGGGCGCGCTGGGCGGCGCGCTTGCGCTGGCTGGCGGATGCCCGGTGGCGCATGCGGTAACACCGAAGAGTGCACCGGGGACGCTTTCGCCGGATGCGCGGATGGAGAAGCAGCCTTTCCTGGGCGTGCATCAGGCCGGTATTTTGACGCCGCAACAGGCGTCAATGATGCTGGTGGCGTTTGATGTGCTGGCTGCTGATAAAGCCGATCTCGAACGGCTGTTCCGCTTATTGACGCAGCGCATCACGTTTCTGACCTCCGGCGGTCCGGCTCCGGAGACAACGAACCCACGCTTACCGCCAATGGACTCCGGTATTCTCGGCGCTTATATCGCGCCGGATAACCTGACGATGACGGTTTCCGTGGGCGAATCGCTGTTCGACAACCGTTTTGGTTTGCGCGAGCAGATGCCGAAAAAGCTGCAAAAGATGACGCGTTTCCCTAACGATTCGCTCGACGCGGCGCTGTGTCACGGCGATTTGCTGATCCAGATTTGCGCCAACACACAGGACACGGTGATTCACGCACTGCGTGACATCATCAAACACACGCCGGATTTACTCAGCGTGCGCTGGAAAAGGGAAGGGTTTATCTCTGACCATGCGGCGCGCAGCAAAGGCAAAGAGACGCCGGTTAACCTGCTGGGCTTTAAAGATGGCACCGCCAATCCGGACAGCCGCGATAATGCGTTGATGAACGAGGTGGTGTGGGTGACGGAAGAGCAGGGCGAACCGGCGTGGGCTGTGGGCGGCAGTTACCAGGCAGTGCGTATTATCCAGTTCCACGTGGAGTTCTGGGATCGTACCCCGTTGAAAGAGCAGCAGACCATTTTCGGGCGCGATAAGCATTCTGGTGCGCCGCTGGGCATGAAGAATGAACATGATGTCCCGGATTATGCCAGCGATCCAGACGGTGATGTCATTGCTCTCGACAGCCATATTCGCCTGGCGAACCCGCGAACGAAAGAGACCCAATCCAGCCTGATGATGCGGCGTGGTTATAGTTACTCGCTCGGCGTGACCAACTCTGGCCAGCTGGATATGGGGCTGTTGTTCGTTTGTTATCAACATGATCTGGAAAAAGGCTTTCTGACGGTGCAAAAACGTCTGAACGGCGAGGCGCTGGAAGAGTACATTCGTCCGATTGGCGGCGGTTACTTCTTTGTGTTGCCCGGCGTACAAGCGGCAAATCGCTATCTGGCGCAATCTCTGCTCGAAGCGTGAAGATCCTATCCTGCCCGCCACCGGGCAGGATAATCTGTCATCTGTTGCATCCTGACATACTTTTTCTGCCATCCAGATATCATTTTTTCGTATGAGAAAGTATCTGTTATCTTTCTGTAATATTCATAACCGAGACTCTGTTCAACGACGCAGAGGTCATGCACGTTATAGTTAGGTAAAAATAATGTTGCAATGATGCTAAGCTTTGATGTAATTAGTGAGAGCGTTATCCCCTGCGGTGATGAAGTTTTTCTGGAGATCGCGGATGGTAAAGTCCAGTAGCGGACAGACAAAAAGACCACGCAAAACCCGGCACGGCGGTGCGACCTCCGGCAGCGACTTCTTCACCCCTGAATTTTCCTCCTTCTTTTTCATTCCTGATGTTGACGATGTGACAGGCGATGCTGTTCGTCACGTTGGCACGTCATTTTCAAAGGCAAGTCATGGCTTACAAGGAAGCCAACCCTCAGACGTTTGTGCGCATAATCGCGTCGATAGCGACGTGTGTGATGTAAACCAACAACTCAAGGTGCTATCCATGGGAAGACAAAAAGCAGTGATCAAAGCTCGTCGTGAAGCGAAACGCGTGCTGAGACGTGATTCACGCAGCCATAAACAACGTGAAGAAGAGTCGGTCACCTCGCTTGTGCAGATGAGTGGCGTAGAAGCAATTGGCATGGCGCGGGACAGCCGTGATACTTCCCCAATTGCAGCGCGCAATGAAGCTCAGGCGCACTACCTGAATGCTATCGAGAGTAAACAACTGATCTTTGCAACCGGTGAAGCCGGCTGCGGGAAAACGTGGATCAGCGCGGCGAAAGCGGCGGAAGCCCTGATCCATAAGGACGTGGACAGGATTATTGTAACCCGACCGGTTCTGCAGGCCGACGAAGATCTCGGCTTCTTACCCGGTGATATTTCGGAGAAGTTCGCTCCCTATTTCCGGCCCGTTTACGACGTGCTGTTGAAACGCCTGGGGGCGTCCTTTATGCAATACTGCCTGCGACCAGAGATCGGTAAGGTGGAAATCGCGCCGTTCGCCTATATGCGCGGACGTACCTTTGAAAATGCGGTGGTCATTCTCGACGAGGCTCAGAATGTCACGGCTGCGCAAATGAAAATGTTTTTAACGCGCCTCGGGGAGAACGTGACCGTTATTGTCAACGGTGATATTACCCAGTGTGACCTGCCATCCGGTGTGAAATCGGGCTTGAGCGACGCGCTGGCACGTTTTGAGGAAGACGAGATGATTGGCGTTGTACGCTTTAATAAAGACGACTGCGTACGCTCCGCGCTCTGCCAGCGCACGCTGAAAGCGTACGACTGACGGCGTTGATAGTTAGCGATAAAACCCGGGAAACCGGGTTTTATTTTTTGCGGGATGCAAACAGGCCGTTCTCTCCCCCGTTCCCGGATTTCCATTCCCTGTACGACAGACAAAAAAGCCCGCTTTTCCAGACAAGCGCTTCGCTTAAGGGCGAGGGCAAGGCTATGACTTGTAAATAATTACGTATCAATAACCGTGCCTGCAGATGAGAACCTCGCTGAGTGTGTTAGCCTGCTTCCCTGTAAGGGATTACGCATTTGCCATGGGCAACGTGCAGTTCAAACGAACCTGAGTGGTACTTTTCCCCATTATTGAAATCGCAGATCCGTACAAGATTTGCGTTCTGTCGATGAATCCATATTGATATCAGCGCGTTACATTTTCTTACGCAAAGCCGCTTTGATGAAATAATAACGTAACTGAATTAATGAAAAGTGAACGGTGCCTGTTAGCGCTTTGCCGTGGTGCTGGCTTGCTGTCTATCCCGCAACCATTTTTTAACTACGGAGAACCATGCAAATGGGTGTTCGAGGGGAAGATTGTATCCGTAAGCGCTGGAACGACACGCGTTGCTCGGAAAGTTGACGCTGCTTATAACAAAGTTCTTACATCCAGAAACGAAATAGTAACTACTGGTTATATTTGCACAGGTAAATTAGGGGTGGCACCTTTCTTTGAGGGATGATGATGAAAATTTTCGTATCGACACTCTGTATGTCCGGTAGCTTTTTTGCAGGAGCATCTGCGCCCATTTGTCTCAGTGCCCTTTCATCACTCTTAACCGAACGTATGGCGTTAATGAGAGAAGTTGCAGCCTACAAGGTGAAGTACCATTTGCCGGTGGAGGATGTAGCCCGGGAACAAAAAGTAATATCGCAGGCGCTCAGCACCGCGCGCGAGGCTGGTCTGGAGCCGCAGTCCGTGGAGCCGTTCATCAGTGCGCTGATGAACGCGGGAAAAGCGATACAGTATCGCTATCTGGCAGACTGGTTACCCCGACCAGAATCCTTTGTTACCCTCCTGGATCTTGATGGGATCAGACGGCGTATTAATGAACTGGACAAGCTTCTGCTACTGACCATAAGTCAGCGGCTTCGGGCAGGAACGCTCTCTTATACTGACCGGGCTTTACTGGCGGAGAAAACGGTGTCTCCCAATCTTACTGACGCTGAGAAGGATAATTTACTCGACACCATGCGCTTTATTCAGCGTGCTCAGCAGACGCCCGATAAAGGGATAGTCTGACAGGCAACGTCACGATAGTAGAAATACGCACCGAACCCGTTGCTCTGTGCCGGTAAAAAGCAATATCAACGATACTCACATTATTAATGCGGTTATGCTGCGAGCATTGATTAAATAATGTTATTGTATTCAGGTTTAATTTTATAAAGATAAACTCTGCTAATGAAAATTAGCGCGTCACCGTTTGTGTTCCCGACTGTGATTTTTAGTTAATGGCAATGCCGTTTACTTTTTTATGCCTCTGGATAACAACATTAATTATATCAAGTGACACTAATGGCATTAATGGCTTTTTACGGAGTGAACATGGCATATGACGGGTGTGATTTTATTAACGCAATCGTTAAAAATTTTAAAGAATCCATTGGGCTGATAAATGTGTTGTTACTGGAACCTGATGAACCCGACGCGTTGCGCTTATTGTACTTAAAACTGGATGGTATCAGAGCCGGTATTGAACAGGATGTCCGCATGTTATCCAAAGCCCGTCTGGACAGCAATGCCACGCTTTGCCTTTACCATGCACACCATGCGCTAAACGCCCTGAATTATTGCATTGAGATTGCGAGAAATACGCCGTTAGGCCAACAGTTTTATTCCGATTTCGAAGCACTGAAGCGTGTGGTGAACATCCTTGAGGCAACATCCGGGCGTATTTTTACAAAGCTGGATGGTAATGAGTAAGCATAAAGCGATATCTGTTTTCCATGAGATTAAGAGGAAAGCAATATGAAAAGCCAATGCGGTTTGCAAAATCCCTCACGCTTTGAGGACTATGAATTAATGCTGAATGGTAATCGCAAAAATAAAAAGAAGAAACATCCTAACACTTTTTGGCTGCCGAACTTAAACGTCACTTCAACTGAAAACGAATTCGCCCGGTGTTTTCATCACAGCACTACTACAATACTTCAACAATTCTAATGTCGGGATAATTATGTTTTTTCTGCGCCGTAATGTGAAAGGAATAATTGCCAGTCTGATTTTTTTCCCGGTATCCGGCTTCAGCGCGGCGCTATCGGCCCTGGAGAGTGCTGATGCGCCAGAACCTGTGCTGCCTGTGCCTGTCTGCGCAAAGCTGACGTCTTCATCGGCAGACGATACCCGACGACTTCAGTCGGCGATTGATAACTGCCCCCGGGGTGAGGTTTTACAGCTTCTGGCGGGGCGTTTTTCCAGCGGACCGCTGAACATGAAATCTGGCGTCACACTCTGGATCTCGCAAGGGGCAATGTTGGTAGCAAATAGTGACCCACGTGTATACGACAAAAATGGCCATTGTGGAACTGTCGATCATAAAGGGAATGGCTGCCGACCCTTTATCCTTTTTAGCCGCACTGACGGTGGAGGCATTGTCGGCGAAGGGATTATTGACGGGCAGGGCGGTAAGCCGATAAAAGGACAGGATGAATCATGGTGGCAACTGGCTCGCCGCGCGCAGACGGAAGGCGGGGCACAGAATGTACCTCGCCTGATTGAAATAGATGATGCCTCCCATATTATTTTTCACGGCATCACACTGCGAAATTCGCCAGGATTCCATGTCACCCTGAAAAACGTCCGCGATGCGACGTTCTGGGGCGTGCGTATTGATACCCCGGCGGATGCCCGTAACACCGACGGCATTGATCCCATTTCGTCGCAGAATATCCTCATCGCCCACAGCTTCATCAGAACCGGTGACGATAACGTGGCGATTAAAGCGGGCGCGGGTGGCGCCACGCGGCATGTGATTCTGGTGGATAACCATTTTTACTGGGGACATGGGATGTCGATTGGTAGCGAGACCGTCGGCGGTGTCAGTGACATTCGGGTGCGTGATTTGACGCTTGATGGCACAACTTCCGGGCTTCGTATCAAAAGTGATATCAGCCGGGGCGGCATTGTCAGCGATGTGCGCTACGAAAATGTTTGTATGCGCGGGAATCGCCGGCCGCTCGACTTTGATACCCGATATGATGCCCACGCAAGCGGTAACAACATTCCTGTCTATCGCGATATCTCCCTGAATCATATTTCCGGTGAAAGCGGCCAGTTGATATTACGCGGTTATGACGCCGCTCATCCTCTGCAATTTGCCCTGAACGACGTCTCTTTCAGCAACCCTGCCCGCTGGATAATTGAATCGGCGCAGATCCGCATTGGCCCCGATGGCGTCTCACCGGTGCCGCCGGGAAAAGCATCGTTACCACGATCGGCTGCCTCGACGGATTGCGCAAAAAACTGGATCCCTTTCCCGGTGACGAATGCGCCAGAAGACTAAAAAGGTATGCGATGGAACTCTGCCGGTGCTGATGACGCTGATTGTTTATTACGCAACATCGTTTGACGCAGCCAGCGATGACGGGAACAGCCCTCCGGCAAAGGAGGGTTGTTTTAAACCGTTTGCTCTCAGCCATCTTCGATGAACAGATACGCCGCGTTTAGCTGAGCATGTACGCCAACGACGTTTAACAGTTCAATATCCGCTGTTGAACGGGACTCGCCTGTCAGGTTGATACAGGCAGGCATCAGCTCACTCGCCAGCGCTTAACAGGCAGAAGGGTGGCAGATTAGCGACATCATCCCTGATCAGCTAGTGCGTTTGACCCGGGGATAAATATCAACGAAACGAAACTTATGTATCGGTGGGTGCGTAAATTATTCGAATAATTACGGCATGTACTTTGGTCAGGGAGATTACATTCTCAGAAGAAGAGGGTGGAGGTGAGATTTTTACGGAATAACAAGCATGGCCGCTTGGTATGTGATCGAAAAAGGATGATGCGGTTTGTAAATAGCTCACGTCACGCTTCTTCATACCAGAATGATGCCGTGCCGGTTTTTTTCTGGACGGCTATTTTAAGGAAACGTCAAACCGCCCGCGGCAACCAGCCCCCACATATTGATGGCCTGTTGCTATCAGGCCGACGATTACATCCTGAAGCCTTTGCGAAAACCACAACGCGCTATGTGGATTGCTGGCGTGATTGCTGTGCCTGCGGGCACCCGACACTGCGACGCCATGCACCGGGGGCCTGCCCATATTGACGCTTGAAGCTGCGGTTAAAGGATTGCTGGGAGTCAAAGCCTAGCGCGATCGCCACGTTCACAATCGGCTCGTCGCTGTGGGTTAAGCGCTCGACCGATTTTTGCAGCTTTTGCGCGCGGATATACTCGGCGAGACGATAACCCGTATGCTCTTTGAAGAGCCGCTGGAGGTGCCATTTCGAATAGCCTGCCCGCCTGGAGACGGTCTCAATGTCCAGACGGCTTTCCAGGTTGTTGTCGATCCAGTCGAGTAAATCGTGAATAAATGCGCCAGTGTTCATCTTGTTGCCCTCACGCCGCTTATTAAAAAGCATCTTTGTCTGTTGCATTTAAAGGTGGCCCGTTTTTAGATTAATTGCAAGTTTTATTGTTGCATTTAAATCCTTGCCGGAAACGCGACTTTTACCCCTGTTTCAAACAGCACATAAAGTGTATCAATTATTCTTGCACTAAATTTAGCGCCTCCCTACAATCCCCGCGATAGTGTATTGGCAACTGTTACAGTTTTGTGGCGATGAACGGCACAAATGGCCTGAAGCCAGCCCGGACAAAGGAAGTGGCGTAGCGTCTCCCGCTGCGTCTTGCCCGGCGGCTACAATTAGCGGAATAAAAATAATGAGCCTGCAGAAACCTTGGGTTAAGTATCATCTGAATGCACTGGGAGCGATGTTTCTCTCTGTACTGCTTGTCGGATGTGATAACGGTGTCGCGCAAAATGCCGTGCCACAAGCTCCCGCCGTCAGCGCCGCTGACGTGGTAGTGAAATCGATTAGCCAGTGGGATAGTTTCAACGGCCGGATTGAAGCGGTGGAGAGTGTTCAGCTCCGCCCCCGCGTCTCCGGCTACATTGATAAAGTGAATTACACCGACGGCCAGGAAGTGAAAAAGGGTCAGGTGCTGTTCACCATTGATGACAGAACCTATCGCGCCGCGCTGGAACAGGCGCAGGCGACGCTGGCGAGAGCCAAAACGCAGGCCAGCCTGGCGCAAAGTGAGGCTAACCGTACCGATAAATTAATTAATACCCATCTGGTTTCCCGTGAGGAGTGGGAGCAGCGCCGTTCGGCCGCCATTCAGGCGCAGGCCGACATTCGCGCCGCGCAGGCGGCAGTTGATGCCGCGCAACTGAACCTGGATTTCACCAAAGTGACCGCGCCTATCGATGGTCGCGCCAGCCGGGCGTTGATCACCAGCGGAAATCTGGTCACGGCGGGTGACAGCGCCAGCGTACTCACCACGCTGGTCTCACAGAAGAGCGTTTACGTCTACTTTGACGTGGATGAGTCGACGTACCTCCACTATCAAAACCTCGCCCGCAGCGGGCAGGGGGCGTCCAGTAATCACCTGGCGCTACCGGTGGAAATTGGCCTTGTCGGGGAGGATGGCTACCCGCATCAGGGCAAAGTGGATTTTCTGGATAATCAGTTAACGCCGAGTACCGGCACGATCCGTATGCGCGCGCTGTTGGATAACGCGCAGCGTCAGTTCACACCGGGGCTCTTTGCCCGCGTACGTCTGCCGGGCAGCGCTGAATTCAAAGCCACGCTTATCGACGACAAAGCGGTGCTGACCGATCAGGATCGCAAATATGTTTATATCGTTGATAAAGACGGGAAAGCGCAGCGTCGCGATATCACGCCGGGGCGTCTGGCCGCCGGTTTACGCATCGTGCAGAAGGGGCTGAACCCTGGCGATAAAGTCATCGTCGATGGTTTACAAAAAGTGTTTATGCCGGGGATGCCGGTTAACGCGAAAACCGTTGCCATGAACGCCAGCGCCGCCCTCAACTGATCCCTTACCTGAGAATCCGACACATGGACTTTTCCCGCTTTTTTATCGACAGGCCGATTTTCGCCGCGGTGCTGTCGATCCTGATTTTTGTCACCGGATTGATCGCCATCCCGCTGTTGCCGGTTAGCGAATACCCTGACGTTGTTCCGCCAAGTGTGCAGGTGCGCGCGGAGTATCCAGGGGCCAACCCGAAAGTGATTGCCGAGACGGTGGCGACGCCGCTGGAAGAAGCGATCAATGGCGTTGAAAACATGATGTACATGAAATCTGTCGCAGGCTCCGACGGCGTACTGGTGACCACCGTCACTTTCCGTCCGGGTACGGATCCCGATCAGGCGCAGGTTCAGGTGCAAAACCGCGTATCACAGGCGGAGGCGCGTCTGCCGGAAGATGTGCGGCGTTTGGGCATCACCACCCAGAAACAATCGCCGACGCTGACACTGGTGGTGCATCTGTTTTCGCCCAACGGTAAATACGATTCACTGTATATGCGTAACTACGCCACGCTAAAAGTGAAGGATGAACTGGCGCGTCTGCCCGGCGTCGGCCAGATTCAGATTTTCGGTTCGGGCGAATACGCGATGCGCATCTGGCTGGATCCCAATAAAGTGGCGGCTCGCGGGTTAACGGCCTCTGATGTGGTGACGGCGATGCAGGAGCAAAACGTACAGGTTTCCGCCGGGCAACTTGGCGCGGAGCCGTTGCCGAAAGAGAGCGATTTCCTGATCTCCATTAACGCCCAGGGGCGTCTGCACACGGAAGACGAGTTTGGCAATATTGTTCTGAAAACGGCGCAAGACGGTTCGGTAGTACGCCTGCGCGACGTGGCGCGTATTGAAATGGGTTCCGGCAGCTATGCGCTGCGTTCTCAGCTTAATAATAAAGACGCGGTCGGGATTGGTATCTTCCAGTCTCCGGGGGCGAACGCTATCGATTTGTCTAACGCGGTACGCGCCAAAATGAACGAACTGGCCACGCGTTTCCCGGAAGATATGAAATGGGCGGCACCTTACGATCCGACGGTGTTTGTTCGCGATTCCATTCGCGCGGTCGTGCAAACGTTGCTGGAAGCGGTGGTGCTGGTTGTGCTGGTGGTGATCCTGTTCCTGCAAACCTGGCGCGCGTCGATTATTCCGCTGATCGCGGTGCCGGTCTCGGTCGTGGGGACGTTCAGCATTCTTTACCTGCTCGGCTTTTCGCTTAACACCCTGAGCTTGTTCGGGCTGGTACTGGCTATCGGTATCGTTGTGGATGACGCCATCGTAGTGGTGGAAAACGTCGAGCGAAATATCGAAGAGGGGCTTGCGCCCCTGCAGGCGGCGCATCAGGCGATGCGAGAAGTGTCCGGGCCGATTATCGCGATTGCGCTTGTACTGTGCGCGGTGTTCGTGCCGATGGCGTTTCTCTCCGGCGTAACCGGTCAGTTCTATAAACAGTTTGCGGTGACGATCGCGATTTCTACAGTGATCTCCGCCATCAACTCGCTGACACTCTCTCCGGCTCTGGCTGCCTTGCTGTTGAAGCCGCATGGCGCACCGAAAGACTTCCCGACGAGGCTCATTGATCGTCTGTTCGGTTGGCTTTTCCGTCCGTTTAACCGCTTTTTCCATCGTAGCTCGAACGGTTATCAGGGGCTGGTTGGTAAAACGCTTGGTCGACGTGGTGCGGTGTTTGTCGTTTATGTGCTGCTGCTCTGTGCCGCTGGCGTCATGTTTAAAGCCGTACCCGGCGGGTTTATTCCGACACAGGATAAGCTCTATTTGATTGGCGGCGTGAAGATGCCGGAAGGCTCTTCGCTGGCCCGTACCGATGCGGTGATCCGCAAAATGAGCGAAATCGGTATGAATACCGAAGGCGTGGATTATGCGGTCGCTTTTCCTGGGCTTAACGCGTTGCAGTTCACCAATACGCCGAATACCGGGACGGTCTTTTTTGGCCTGAAGCCGTTCGACCAGCGTAAACATACCGCGGCGGAAATTAACGCTGAGATCAACGCAAAAATCGCGCAGATCCAGCAGGGCTTTGGTTTCTCCATTTTGCCGCCGCCGATTTTAGGGCTGGGTCAGGGCTCTGGTTATTCGCTCTACATCCAGGATCGCGCCGGTCTTGGCTATGGCGCGCTGCAAAGTGCGGTGAACACCATGTCCGGTGCGATTATGCAGACGCCGGGGATGCATTTCCCCATCTCAACCTACCAGGCAAACGTTCCGCAGCTGGATGTACAGGTTGATCGTGATAAAGCGAAAGCGCAGGGCGTGTCGTTAACCGATCTGTTCGGTACGCTGCAAACCTATCTGGGCTCGTCCTATGTTAACGATTTCAACCAGTTTGGCCGTACCTGGCGCGTGATGGCGCAAGCCGACGGGCCGTTCCGCGATAGTGTGGAAGATATTGCGAATTTGCGCACCCGTAATAATCAGGGCGAAATGGTGCCGATCGGCAGTATGGTGAATATCAGTACCACCTACGGGCCGGATCCGGTGATTCGCTACAATGGTTATCCGGCGGCGGATCTCATTGGTGATGCCGATCCTCGCGTTCTCTCTTCCTCGCAGGCGATGACGCAACTGGACGGGATGTCTAAGCAGATCCTGCCGAACGGGATGAATATTGAATGGACGGATCTGAGCTACCAGCAGGCCACTCAGGGCAATACGGCGCTGATCGTCTTCCCGGTCGCGGTTCTGCTGGCTTTCCTTGTGCTGGCCGCACTGTATGAAAGCTGGACGCTGCCGCTGGCGGTGATCCTTATCGTCCCGATGACCATGCTGTCCGCACTGTTTGGCGTCTGGCTGACCGGTGGCGATAACAACGTCTTCGTGCAGGTTGGTCTGGTCGTACTGATGGGGCTGGCATGTAAAAACGCGATTCTTATCGTGGAGTTTGCCCGCGAGCTGGAAATTCAGGGGAAAGGGATCATGGAAGCGGCGCTGGAGGCTTGCCGCCTGCGTTTACGCCCGATTGTTATGACCTCCATCGCCTTTATTGCCGGCACGATCCCGCTGATCCTCGGTCACGGCGCGGGTGCAGAAGTGCGCGGCGTCACCGGGATCACGGTGTTCTCCGGTATGCTGGGCGTGACGCTGTTTGGTCTGTTTTTAACACCGGTGTTTTACGTTACGCTGCGTAAATTTGTGACGCGCGGTAAACCGGTAAATGACGTTTTGCCTGCGTAAGTAGTTGCTGATACTAAAAAACCGCCTTCATTGTGAAGGCGGTTTTTTTTCGCAATAAGTAAATAATTAAGAGGTTTTTTTATACTGGGCAATAAGTTCCGGCACGGGATCCCATCCGCTGGTATCGGCTTTTTTCACCTCTTCCAGCGCGCTTGCCACGGTGTGGCGCGCTAATACCTGTAATGACGCCTGCTCCGCCTCTTCGGCGATAGACTTGAAGTACCAGCAGGCGTTAGCACTGACCACGCAACGTGCCGGTACGTCAGGACGCGACGCCCACAATTTTTTATCTTCGATGACGGAAAGGTAGATATCGCGCAGGGTGATCTCTTCCGCCGGGCGACCAAGGTGAATAGACCCGTTGCGGCCAAGCGTTGAGACGATAATGCCGTCACGCGTGAGCGGCACCATTAATTTGCGGATAAAGCTCGGATTCGCTTCCAGGCCGTAGGCCAGAATCGCACTCGTCGAACGTTCACCCACTTGCTCCGCCATCGCTACGCTGAGAACCATCTGCAAAGCTGTCGGGAAGCGGTAATCTAACATTTTATAATCCTGGGTTGCGGTGAATCTTGTTCTTTTTGGCACCGCAGAGGTGAATAAGCAATGAGCAACAATATAACAAATGCGGTAATTTTTTTGAAGCAATCAACGCTTAACGAACCCTGTAAAAAAGAGTTTCCGGTACGCCGGATGGATGCAACGTATGTATCCGCGCACGGTTTATTGAACTCAGATTCATCGTTCAGATCCGTGGCGCACTGGCGGCTATTTAATTATGGCCTGGCTCACCATGGCGCCTCACAACCATACGACGGATCTATGCTGACCCATTATCCAGACACTTCACAGGCGTTACTGTGCTCATCCTCCCGGTAGACGATTATACCTTAATGTTTATAACGTCTTTTCTGCCACAAAGGGGGCCGTTCTGGAGGAAACGATGTTCAGTTATGTGCGGGAAGTGGGCCGTCTGTTCGTCAAAAGAAAGCCATTGCGATACCAGTAGCCTGGCGGGTAGGGGCTGCCAGTACAGGTATGCAGGTCACCTGTAGAGCATATTTTCCAGAAGATGTTGCGGGATGTTCTGCTGACTCCGGGCAATACACCGGCTTTATTATCAGGGCCAGCAACCCGACAGGGGAGATAAGTGGTTCTCTGCCGTCAATGGCTGCATGACCCTGGCCCCGACGATGCGCAGAAATGATAACGGACATTAACGCCTGTCATCAGTCAGGAATATCAGTTGGCTGACGCGGTCGGTCTGATGGTTATTTCTGTTGTATCCACGCTCTCAGGGGCTTCAATGACCTGCCGCACGGCACGGGCAATATCCGCTGGTTTAAGTGCCACAGAACGGTACACATCCATCGCCGCTCTGGTTTCCGGATGCGTAATGGTTGAGGCAAGTTCACTTTCCACCACGCCGGGATTGACACAGGTCACGCGAATATTTGGGCTTTCCTGGCGTAAACCATCCGAAATCGCGCGTACTGCGAATTTTGAGGCGCAATAGACGGCGGCGGTTGGCACGACCGACAGGGCACCAATAGAGCCAATATTGATTATCTGACCGGAGCCCTGCGCTTGCATCACGGGAAGCACAGCGCCAATGCCCCAGAGCACGCCTTTGATATTCACGTCAATAATTCGCTCCCATTCATCCTGTTTGCCAGCGGCAAGCGGAGAGAGCGGCATGACGCCCGCATTGTTGATCAGAACATCGACGCGGCCCCATTTATCCAGCGCCGCCTGCACGAAGCTGGCCATCGACTGGCGGCTGGTGACATCAAGCTCACGCGCTTCGGCGATACCGCCCGCGCTGCGTATTTCTGCGGCAATGGCTTCGATACGCTCCCGTCTGCGGGCCCCTAATAACACTTTCGCGCCTGCGTTGCCCAGCTCTCTGGCCATCCCTTCGCCAATCCCGCTGGATGCGCCGGTAATAACTATCACTTTATCCATAGCATGCTCCTTCAGTTGAGTTCGACACGATCATAGAACTTAACGATTGGTTCCAGTATCCTGCTGTTTCTGGACTCACTGGTTAGCAGCGTTAAACAATGAAAATTGATCTCAACCTTGTACCGGTTTTTATCGCGGTGGCAGAAGAGCGTAATTTCAGCGCGGCGGCGGCTCGCCTGGGCGTCACCCGATCGGCAATCAGTCAGGGAATAAGACGACTTGAAGATGCGTTCGGCACAATGCTGGTAATGCGTACGACGCGCTCAGTAACACTGACGGAGGCGGGAGAACGGCTGCGTCAGTCCCTGTCATTGCCGTTATCCAGTATTGAAACGGCGTTCGAAGAGGTCGCGTCGGAGAATATGCCGCGCGGATGCCTTCGCATCGCCGTGACCTCGATAGCCGAAGTATTTCTTTCCGGCCCG
The DNA here is from genome assembly GCF_000410515.1 of Enterobacter sp. R4-368. Classification (NCBI taxonomy): domain Bacteria; kingdom Pseudomonadati; phylum Pseudomonadota; class Gammaproteobacteria; order Enterobacterales; family Enterobacteriaceae; genus Enterobacter; species Enterobacter sp. R4-368. The sequence continues at coordinate 4,870,101 of NC_021500.1, forward strand.
CTGATTGCCTCGTTTGCGGCGGCCAACCCTGCCGTGACGGTCGATATTGTCGTGACGGATGAGGAGTTTGATATTGTGGCTGCGGGTTATGATGCTGGCGTAAGGCTTGGAGAGGTGATTGAAAAGGATATGATCGCCGTCCCGCTTACCGAAAAACAACGTGAAATGGCGGTTGCCTCGCCCGCGTATCTCGCGACGAACAACGCGCCTGCACATCCGCGTGAATTGATCCATCACCGGTGTATCGGCTGGCGTCCTGCCAAAGATGTCGCCCCTTACCGCTGGGCATTTGAGGAGGCGGGAGAACCTTTCAGCCTGGCGATTGAACCGCAGATCACCACTAATGATCTGCGCCTGATGCTGCGGCTCGCGCTTGCTGGTGGCGGAATTACGTTTGCCACAGAGGATACGTTCAGACCGTTTGTTGAAAGCGGGCAGCTTGTCTCATTGCTGGACGATTATCTTCCTTATTTCCCTGGCTTCTATCTCTACTTTCCGCAACGCCGAAATATGGCACCTAAACTACGCGCCCTGGTAGACCATGTCAGGCAATGGCGGCAGCAGCATATTTAACGTCAGCGTTGTCACGCCTCGCACGCTGATAGTGACCCCTTTTGTCATGGGTTATGTCTGCTTATGACACGTAGAATATGGCTATGGGGGAGATTGATTCGCTGCGCTCACTATTACTCGGCCCTTTGGAGCCAACGCAAGCGTTGTTCAAAAACGCTCCCGGCGTTTTTGTGCGGGCAGCCCATTCACTGCGTTCATGGTCTGTCCAACTGGCTGCGCCAGTTGTCGACCCCCGGTCGGGGCTTCTCACCCCCCTGGTGGAGTGCGATATGCGAAAAAAAAGCCCGCATTTGCATGCGAGCTCTTCTTTGAATGATGGCGGTGAGGGGGGGATTCGAACCCCCGATACGTTGCCGTATACACACTTTCCAGGCGTGCTCCTTCAGCCACTCGGACACCTCACCACATTGTATCGCTGCCAGCCAGTACTGGGGGCAACGGGGCGCTACTATAGGGAGTTGTACTGAAACGGTCAAGCAAGATTTTAAGCTTTCATGACTGTTCGCTTAAGGTGTGAGCAATGCGAAGATTTACCGCAAAATACGCAAGCTTACCGGCCCATAAAGCAAAGCGAGCAGGCACTGATGTCGCCAGGCATTACTCGTGAGTAAGCCCTGTGGATGCGTACTCAATTCTCACGATCATAAGACGCACTGTTTTTTGATGAACAGGATCGATTTCATCACGCATCCGGCGAAATAGGGATGTTCGAGGCCGGGGAAGCCGCCTTTATTGCGGCATCCATGCGGGACTGGATGCAGAGTATGACAAGGGCATGATGTCGCGTTTATATCTGATCTAAGAGGCGAATCAATGGGACTGCTGCTTACTTGAAATCCTTTTGCAGGATATTTTTCAGAGAATATGGCTATAAAAAAAGCCCCGTCAGGGGCTTCGTGTCTGTAAAGACTATATACGCAGCGCTGATTTAGAAACGATATTGCAGACCAGCGTTAATGGTATAGTTTTTGTTGGAAACCAATCACTGAATTTGAGCAGGGCGTTAATTTCAACGTCATTAATATAATACTGAACTGCGATGCCAGGGTACGGCAGGCCAGATTACGAATACCCGATATCCGGGCGGTGGGGGCAGGGATACGCGTATTGCCGCCGTTGGTGTTCAATCTTTCTGCGGGTCCAGATATTTCAGCAGGCGTGTCATTTTGCTTGCTGCAGGGATGTAACCGGGTTTGCTTGCGTCAATCCAGCTTTCATCAGCTTCTGGATGAGGGCCGGTAAGCACAACCTTACCTTTTCCAAAGGTGTAGGCCGCCATTGCAACGTCGCCATTCAGGTAATAAGCGATGGGGGTATAGCCGGGGCTTTCAGCGCTGTTACTCAGATAGGGGCCATCCTGATAGTAAAACGATTCCTCTTTGCCTCCCCATTTAACGGAAAGCGTGTAGTCTCTTTCGTCATTAGCCTCTGCACCCGGCCTGCCAGCTTCTGAATCAAGGGGGGCATTGATAAGCCCTATCCAGTCTTTGTCAGCAAGATAAGCGCCCATACATATCCCAAGATACCCCTTACCGGAACGGACAAAATCCCGGATCGCGTCAGCGCCCTCATCACCTATCGCATCGTAAGCCGCAGGGATGTCCTGTCCGCCACCGGGCTGAATATACAAATCAAAACCCTTCAGGTTCTGGCGGTTCAACGTGAGCTTTTCGTTCTCACCCATATAGCTGATGGAGAGTTTCAGGTCGGTATTAAGGAGCGATTTTACAACCATTTCCGAGCAGCCCTCGCAACCCGCTTCCCCCCGGTAAACCGCGATCTTTACAGGTTTGCTGTCTGCAGAGTGAGCTGAAGGTGTATATCCTGTCATGAAGAGAGTCAGCGCAGCGGTAAATATAAAAATGTTCAGGTGACGTCTGGAAAGGAGCGCTTCAGATTTCATTAAACATTCCTGAGTTTTTAAATGCCAATAGGGCTGTTTACGGGAAGGGAAAAACGGCAAATTAGCGCGTGCTCTCTGATTGACACGCAACCAGAAGGCGTTAAAAGCGCGTTGCCAGGCCTGAAACATGATTAATCCTGTCGTGTCATTTTCGCCATTACCCCAGACGTCAGCCTTTCGCTCACCACTTTCCTGCGGCAGGGCTGGAGTAAAAACGGACATCGTTTAGCCACCATGGGATACATCCACTTTATCCGTTTAATTCTCAACGTTTCTATAACCGCTCGCAGAGCGGGCGACACATTGCAATGCGGGTAGTAGAGAAGGCGCCGGGGATATGCCTGAAAACCGCGTGGTTGTTTATCGCGCATGGCAGACAAGGTTGCGTTATTGACAGGCTGGTTTGTGCCATTCATGACTGCCTTAATAAGGAGGAAAGCGCCGGTGACGATCCCCCTGTTCAAGAAGGGCAAACTAGCTTTGTTGACAGAAGCGCAGCCGGTTGCCAAACGGGTCGTGGACTTCCATAACGTCTCCCCAGTCTTGCTTCACGATTTCCGGGCGGCCGTATCCATATTGTTTGCTGTGGAGTTCATTTCTGAGCAACGCAATATTATTCAAAGGGATAAATATCGTTGCGCCCGGGCTGGCGTCACCGTGATGTTCAGAAAGATGTAATTGCAACCCTTCTCGGGCAATGCCCATATACAGCGGTAAGCCAGGCTCGAACCGGTGTTCAAACTCAACGCTGAATGACAGAAATTCAAGATAGAACTCCTGTGCTTTGCGGACATCAAAAATTCGCAGGATAGGGATGGGTTTGCTGAATTGGATTTGAGACTGTGGGATCTGCGGGGGCAACGTTGCTGCCGCTGTGTTCCAGTCTCTGAAGCCTAACTGGTGTGCAACCGTTTCGAGCGCGGTGGAATAAGAAAGCTTATGTTCACGCAACTCAAGAGAGGCTTTTAACTTTGCCGCCATTTGTTTGGCTTGCTCGATGGAAAACATATTTTCTCCTGCTGTCAGGAAATGGTGGTGCTCGCATTACCACGTCCCGACCATCAAGAGTTTTAAAATTAATGAGGTTGAGAACTTACATGCTTTCACCTTTTCCTTTCAGGAAGCGAGCGGCGGGCAGCACGAGCCCTGAATGAGAATACCCAGGCTCGCGAAACGCCACAAGTTTTCAGGTTCGCATGAAGAGGGGGACTACCAATTCAGGTAGTTAGGGTGAATGGATGACTGTATTCGAGACGTTCTGCTCATAATCCTTCAATACAATTCACAATGCTCTATTTTTATAGGCTAACCATTCTACCCAGATATTTTCTGCATCGAGATCGGAATAGCCCCGGCTTGCAAGCATGTCATGGGCAATGTCCGTTGGTAAGTTAATAGCGGTAGCATTATCCCGTATCGACTCAACCTCATACCGGCTCAATTCGCGTCCGGTTTCTTTTTCCTGTGCTTCAAGCAATGCCACAAGAGAAGGGATGAATACAATTGTCATGGGTGGTCATACTCCGTGATTTGCTGAATTAATTATCCTTACATGTATTGTCTCTCAGAGCACTTTCTTTATAACAACTGTATGAATGTTATCGCAGCATGAGTGAGAGGTGCTAACGTCCGCTTCGTGCCGTGAGTTCAACGGATATCGCAAGTATATCGATAGATTGATGAGCAGGGGTAAAAACGTTTTTCATTTGAACGGGGTTTACAGGCGATGGTGTGATAGGGGAAATGGCATTGCGAATAACTATATTTCAATAAATTATAAATTTTTTCTTTCTGATGGTCTATTATCTTTGGTGTTTCCCATCGTTTATCGTTATAACCTCACGCTTTTGTCGTCCATTCATTATTAAAAATTCTATAATGAAATTCATCGCTGGTCGAACCTTTGAAAAAGTCCGCATCTTTCAGCTCATTAATTTTCTTTAGTTTCAAAGATTCCACTAAACCAATTGAGGCCAGGTTACGAGAGTCAATCAATGCGTCGACATGAGATAAATGATAATGTTTAAATAAAAAATCTATTACCATCCGCACACACTGTTTTGCCACCCCGCGTTTCTGATACCTGCCAAACACATGATAAGCAATATATGCCCAGCTTTTTTCAATCATAATGGTCGACTGGACATATCCAAGGTACGCACCAGACTGACGATGTATAATGACCCAGTTTAGCCATATTTGGCTCTTATCCGGCGAGTAACGCTGAGATATTCTCTCATAACGTGTTGTCAACTCATCCATGCTTGCCGGTGGGTTGGCCGGTATAAATTTATAATCGTCAACAGAACATAATCCTGCATACATTTCGTTAGCATGAGATTTATCTAAGGGTTCCAGGATATATAAATCCGACATCAAAGACTCAATTAATTTAGCACTCACGGTGCAATCCTCATAAAATTTGATATGCGGAAGTTACCTTTTAGCCACAATCCGCATTTCCACAAGCGCATTTTCTGGAATGAATTCTGATACGCCAATGGCGGACCATGCCGGGTATGGCGCCTTTATATACTCATCTTTTACTTTCGAAAAAACGTCAATATGTTTTTTAAGATCAATATGAAAAGTGGTCATCTCAAGTATATGTTCATAGCCCAAACCGGCGGCGTTTAAATAAACGCCAAGCTTATAAAACGCATCATGGAATTGTTCTTCAGGATGCTTACTTATCGGTTTGTCCTTGCGTGCGGCGGTAACACCTGAAAGGTACACTGTGCCATCAGCGTCGATGACGGGGGAGAAGTGCCAGTCATCGAAATAATGCTGAAATTGTTCAGGAACTATCGATTTTTTCATAATTTTTCTCAAATTGATGACTTAATAAATGCCAGCATGTACCAAACCGTTATGCCCTGTGGCCATTCCGCCAGGATCATCATCCACCCGCCGACAAAACAGGAATTCAGATGCCATTACATTGAGCCTGTTTCGGCCAGGTATGTAGCCAATCCCGCCATGACTTCCGGGAAGTCCGAGCTGATCCCCTCTCCGAAAGTCTTAGCCTGGGGACCCTGGGTACTGATTGCATACGTCACGATACTCTCATCGGGGCCGGATGCCTCAATACGATGTTCAACGTTGACCCGTGTTTCATCCACCCAGGTCTCGTCAATGAAATATTTTTCTTCAGAAACATCAGTAAGCTGACTACGGACAACCTCTCCTTCAGGTAGCTCCATCGTGAACCATGTTCCCGTATGAAATGGCCCCTCGATAGTGATTGACTTTACGCCAGGGTTCCATCGTTTCCAGTTATCGGTGTCGACAAAGGCCTGCCATATTGCTTTCGGCTGGCTTTTTACAGTGAGTGTATAGCGCTTGCTCCAGGCGTTGTTTTCATTCATAAAATTGCTCGTCAGATACAGTAAATGGGCATAGTGAATGTGTACTTATAATGGTGTAACGGCAAAAATGCCAAACCTCATTTTTCGTTCCGGGAGAGCCAGTCTCGTTCAGGCAGGCATCTCAACACATAATCACTCGCCAGCACACCAGTGAAAGGGCTGCTGGGATGTGACGCGGGTGGCGCTTTAAACGGTAATTTGAATGGCTAAAAGAATATAAAAGGGTCCGCTTCTCGCAGAGTAGCCTTTCAGCTCACCGCCCCCCTTCGTCGGGAGTTAAACCTCACGGAATTTCTGACAACACATGGAATTGGTTGGGCTGGGATGTCGTTTCAGATTCGACCTGTGAGTTTTGCAGACCTTAAAACCCGGTGTAAGGCTATGAATCCACATACAGGGTAACAGCATGACCTGTATGACCTTTTGTTTCTCAATTGCTTGTTTTAAGGCTTCTGCCCATCAATGAAATACCGTCGTTCAAGCCTTGATTAAAAAAATTGCGTTGCCATGGTTTCAGATGTCCTGGTCCGAAAAGTGACGACGCCGGTGGAGTGCCTCGTGCACTATCGGCGGTTCACAGGTTCAATATCCTCTTACAAACGCAGCGACACCTGCTGCGTTACGGTTGTGGTGTGATTGCAGTGCACTTGGAGAGTTTATTACTCTCTGATGCTTTCGCTGTTTTGATTTTTAGATTCAACCATCCAAACAGAAAGATGTAGCGTTCGAAATATTGATATCTTTTAAATGAAATAAAATGATCGCCCATTGATGGTTTTGAGGTTCAGGTCTAAGAGGAACCGCATCTCATCTGGCTTTACAGTGGAATAATCACTCTAAATATAAAGTTTTATTTTGGATATGTATTGTTTCGTAATTTTAAATGCTGGTGTAAAACAAATAAAAAAATAACATTCCTTTAACGTGGTCTTTACAAGAGGCATCTTCCTGATAAACTTAAATTGTTCAGCAAATGGATCATTATTAGTGGCAGGGAAAGCTAAATAAGTAAGATATAGCATCATCCTTGTTTGAAATAATATTAATGTGATACTAATCCAGAATCAGGGTGAAGAATGTCTATTCAAGTTCTTATTCCAGATGATTACCAATTAGCTACGACTTCGCTTAACTTTCTGCAAAGCAATGATAAATACTCCTGTGTTTCCGTTGGGGATTTGAGTAAAACTCCCCATATTGAAAACCAGCTTGCTACTGCACAGGCATTAATATTAATCAGAGAGCGAACGGTTATTGACGACGCTTTTTTAAGACGTACGCCTAATCTGAAACTGATCAGTCAAACTGGCAAGTTAGCCAGAAATGTCAATATTGATGCATGTACCCGGGCTGGTGTTGCCATAGTTGAAGGTATTGGTTCGCCTGTTGCACCTGCTGAATTAACATGGTTGTTAATTATGGCTTCCAGAAGAAAATTAATTTCGTCAGTGGACGCCATGAAAAAAGGGTTGTGGCAGACAGAAATGGGTTCTGCGGTAAATAATCAACTTATTGGAATACTGGGATACGGGAAAATAGGCAAGAAGATTGCAAATTATGCTCAGGCATTCGGGATGCGGGTTCAAATATGGGGGAGTGAGCGCGCGCAAGAAGAAGCTCGTGCCGTTGGATTGCATGTGCCGGAAAACCGAGAGCAGTTTTTTTCCACTTCTGACATCATCACAGTACATCAACGCCTGGTGGCGCAAACGCAAGGAAATATTACCCTCAGTGATCTTTCTAAAATGAAAGAGGATGCTTTATTTGTGAACACAAGTCGTGCTGAGCTTGTTTCAGACGGTGCGCTTTATGAGGCTTTGCGGCAAGGTCGTCCCGGATATGCGGCTCTGGATGTCTACGAGCAAGAACCTGTCTATGATACCGATAACCCTTTCTTACACATGCCGAACGTTCTGTGTACACCCCATCTGGGTTATGTAGAAAAAGCTGGGTATGAATTATATTTCAAAGCAGCCTTTGAGAATGTGGTTCGTTTCTTTGAAGGTGATACTACACACGTTATAAATCTCTGACTTAAAAAATAAAGGAAATAATAAGCGCATGTCAGCCCAACTACAGAGCAGGATCGTCTGGCGGGGTAGGGGCAGTCCAGCACGGTGCGGATCTGTGTTGCTGGTCGAGCATGACTGGCCATTAGGTCTGAGAAAACAGTAGCTTACTCATGTTCGGTTGTGATGATTTCGAAATAATTCGTCAGGCGGCGATTGAAGGGCTGGGGATCGCGTTTCTGTTGGCGGATAGCTGGGGATGACATTAACAGTGGCTCGTTGGCACTCCTCTTGCCGGGAATATTCACGCAACTATATGTATTTGCAGAAATATATGCGCTACGTACGTTACGTCATCCGCTTACAGCGGCACGGTATTTCTCGACGCATTGGGTGAATTCATCGGACATCCTGCAAAATGGTCAACACTTCGCTGTCAGCTCTGACGACTTAAGCAATCTTGCCACTTTTATATTGTGCGAGCTTCCGCTCCTCGCTCAGGGCTGCCTGTCAGGTCCGTTGCATTACCGGCGCTGCATCAACCCTTCGCCCTGCGTTCTGCACAAGGAAAAGACTGACCCTCACTGCGCAAAAAGCGACCAGTAGAGTTACAGGGATGCTGGCCGGGAGCAGCCTGGTCAGCACATGCCATAAACCTGGCGAGTCGGGTGGTTCTCTATTACGAGCGCTGTCCGTACCGGTCAACGTGCTGTACCCGCATCAACGCTTTCTTTCCCGCGCGGTGCGCGCATTTGCAGACTGGATAACCGACATCATCTGGTATTGCCGTTACTTTGAACGGCCATCCTGGGATGGCCGTCGTATGAAGGCTTAAACCTGCGTCATGCCGCCATCAACGCAAATCTCAGCACCTGCTATATAGCAACTCTCGTCACTGGCGAGGAAAAATGCAGCGTTGGCTACCTCTTCAGGCTGGCCCATTCTGCCAAGTGGTATTGCGCTGGTTAAGCCTTTACGCACCTCATCAGAGGTTGCGGCCATCATGTCAGTGTCTATCGGTCCGGGTGCAACAACGTTAACGCGGATACCGCGCGCGGCAAGTTCGCGTGTCCAGGTGCGGGCAAAAGAGCGCAGTGCGGCTTTGCTGGCCGAGTAAACGCCGTATCCATGTGTGCCGAGAACATCAGCAATTGAACCGATGAGAACGACACTGCTGCCGGGTTTCAACAAAGGCAATGCTGCCTGCAGGGCAAAAACGGGGGAGCGAACATTCAGGCCAAACGTCTGGTCAAAATGCTCTTCACTTACCTCTTCAAGCGGGGCGTATTCCGACATTCCGGCATTGATGATCAGGATATCTATCTGACCTGATTTTTCTGCAATGGTCTGCATGATACGGCTCAGTTCGTTCTTCTGACTGACATCGGCCTGCAGCGGCATCGCGGTCCCTGATATTTTGCTTTTGGCTGTCTCAAGCTCTTCTGCCCGGCGTGAAGTGAACCAGGTAACAGCCCCCTCGGTGGCTAAACGCTGGCTGATCGCCAGCCCAATCCCTTTTGCACCACCAAGCACCACAGCGACTTTTTTCTCTATCTTACCCATCTGATTTCTCCGGTTGAGGTCTCGAAAACAGATGATATAAATTCTATACTTAATATCAATTACGCACTTTCGCTATACCAACTATAAGTGACTATACCGCCATGCCAGAAAACCACGATAATTGCCTGATAGAACAACGAAATACCCGCCTGGTGTTAGAACATATCACCAATAAATGGTCGATATTAATTCTGACGGTGCTGTGTACGGAACCTTGCCGGTTCAATGAACTTCGCCGACGGCTGGACGGAATTACCCACAAAGCGCTGGCCGATGCGCTGAAACGGCTGGAGCGAAACGGTTTAATTGATCGTCACGTTCTCTCCACGCATCCGGTGAGTGTGGAATACACCATTACGCCGCTGGCGCAGTCACTGCAGCAGCCTTTTATTGCGCTGGCGAACTGGGCGCAGGAGTTTGGTCCGGCCATTGCACTGGCGCAGGCTGAATACGATCGAACGCATGCGGAGGAAAATAAATACGACAGGCGGGTTGAGGCCTGAAAATGCCCCCGGCTCTCTGAATAACGCCAACAGGCTAACTCCGGATGTGTATTCCCGGGGCCGGGGTAAACCTGGAAAAGATACAGGCTGGTTTGTCGGTTATTACCAGGGCCAGCTGTTGTTCTCGTAATCGAGGAACAGGTGGCTTCTGGCGTTGCGGTGTTGCTCAATCACACTGATCATGCCATTGACGCTGGTTTTTACATCGATCTCCGCATCCACCGTACCATCCAGCGTGCCCATCGCCGTCGCCACCCAGCCAGGATGAATCGACAGTACCGTCTGTTCTCCCTGGCTGATATCCATATATATACAACGCGCCAGCATATTCAGCCCCGCTTTACTGGCCCGGTAAAGCTCAAGACCGATCCCCGGTTCGGTATTGCTGGCGATACTCCCCCGATGCGACGACATAAAAACCAGGCTTCCCGCAGGCTTAAGCACCGGCAGGAGGTGCCGGGCCAGGCGGGCAGGGCCAAACGCATTGGTCAGCATAATTTGCTGGAATTCCGCGTCAGATGCCTGCAACACGGACTGATGCAAGGGGCCGAAAATTCCGGCCACCATAAAAATAACGTCAAACTGCCGTTCGCGTAGCCTGTCGAGAAGTGGCCCGATATGGGCGCTGTTGGTGACATCCACCTCGCCGGTCATCAGATTGCCAGGGTAGATCTCTGCCAGCGCGCGCAGGGCGGAGGTATCCGTATCCGGTAAGTGTGTGGCGAAAACGTCCCAGCTCCGTTCCAGATAGGCTGCTGTCAGCCCGTGACCCAGTCCTTTCTCGGCTCCGATAATTAAAATGCTCTGCTTTTTCATCACTGGCTCCTTGTTACTGTGCCGTATAACCGCCGTCTGCCATTAATACCGTTCCCGTCACGAAACTCGCTTTCGGTGAGGCAAGCCAGATAATGGCTTCCGCAATTTCTTCCGGCTGAGCCACTCGTCCAAGGGGATGCGCGTGGCCGTAGCTGGCAAGCGTCGCCCGACTGTCTTCCACTATGCCGGACAGAATATTTGTTTCGACGACGCCGGGGGCGACGGCATTAACCCGGATGTCATACTCAGCGGCTTCCAGCGCCAGCACTTTCGTCAGTTGCACGATGGCGCCTTTAGAGGCCGAATAAGCGGACGTGGCTTTCATGCCCACCATGCTCACTACGGAGGCCACATTGACAATCGCTCCCTGCCGACGGGGCTGCATTACCTTCAGGCTTTCCCGGCTGAGGAGAAAATACCCTCTGGCATTAATGGCCATAATGCTGTCCCACTCTTCAACGGATGTTTCGGTAGCGAGTTTATTCAGTGTCTTGCCCGCATTGTTGATGAGAATGTCCACGCCGCCGAATTCCGACTGCGCGAGAGTGAGGGCGCTGATGACTTCCTGTTCCTGGCTGACATCGCATATCTGCGTCACCACCTGATTGCGCTGTGCCAGGGCCTGAACTGCCGGGTCGATATCGAGAGCCAGCACCTTCGCGTCATGACTAACAAGACGTTTTACGGTGGACCTGCCAATATCACCTGCGGCACCGGTGACAATTGCCACTTTGTTCGTTAATCCCAAAAAATCTGCCATTTTTATTCCTCAAATTTTGCATTGCCTCGCCTGAACGTCATCGTCTTCAGCCGCCGGTATTGACCTGATTGCGCTGCCGATCTGACGGTGTGAAAAGCGGGGGATCTGTTCAAACTACGCCAGGCGCGACAGGCGGCAGCGGGGCGTGTCAGTGAGACGTTTTCCCGCCAGTGCCTGTCATAAGGCAGCATGTTGATTCATAAGGGAAATGCATAACGTCTGTGCTTTTCTTTTGCTGCGAAAAGGATAGGGGAAAGCAGAGCGATGCAACAATGAAGGTTCCTGTACAAAGATTATCTTTTTCTGTCAGAATTGTGCTCGATAACCTTATGCAGACGCAAAAAATTATCTTTTTATATATTCGGAGGGGGCAGTGTCCGGACTTACCTCAAGCCTTACGCGAAAAATGATCCCTGCTTTGCTGGCGCTTGCGCCTGATGAGGGCTACTCGCGCACCCGTATGACGGCGATAAAACTGTTGCGGGTCAATGAGTCGATGCCCCACACGCCCGTCCTTTACGAACCGTGCATTGTCATTGTGCTGCAGGGAAAGAAAACCGCTTTGATGGGCGGGCGGGAATTTACCTACGATCCCGGACATTATCTGGTGGTCTCAGCGCCTCTTCCTTTCAACAGCCAGACGACTGCCAGCCAGCAAGAACCGCTGCTGGCTATGTCCGTATCGCTTGATGTCGCCACGATTGCCGAATTACTGATTGAAATGGGCGAAAGCGAGGTAAGCGAAAATGAGCAGGCGGGAATCATGTTTTCCAGCCCGCTGGGAGAAGAACTGGCCGATACGGTGTATCGCCTTCTGCTGGCGCTTTCTGATGAGGAGCAGGCCAGAATTCTGGGGCCGGGTATTCTGAAAGAACTTTATTATCGCGTCCTGATCGATACGCAGGGAGCCTCCATCAGAGCGGCCCTCTCCGGTAAAGGGCATTTCAGACAAATTGCTGCCGCCATCCGTACGATGCATACCCGGTTTATGGAGCCTGTTGCCGTGGAGACGCTGGCTAAAGAAGCAGGCATGAGCTCTCCCTCTTTTCATCGCCATTTCAGGGCATTCACCGGCACAACACCCAAACAGTATCTGATTTCCATCAGGCTGCACCAGGCGCGTTTTTTAATGGTGAAGCGCAATGTCACGGCCAGCGAAGCCTCTTTAAGGGTTGGCTACCTCAGTCCGACACAATTTAGCAGAGAATTCAGCCGGTTCTTTGGGTGCCCACCGCAAAAGGAAGCGCAGCGTTTACGCCATTTATTAAAAGTGAAAGCCGAATCGTACTGGCCGGAATAATCGCTTCCCGGCCTGCATGTCGTGATAGTTAAAGAACGGATAAGCGCGGTGCAATCGCACAGGTAAAAACAGCACGACCTATCGCGCCGTTACCGCCCGATGTTTGGCTCAGAATGCGGTTTCCAGTGAATCCGTGACGCAGTAATCATCGTCAACCAGCGGCAAGTACCGCCATTTATCGAAGGCGGTACAGGGATGCGAAATACCACAACCCACCCAGTCGCCGGGCTTTAACGCATCCTCTTGCGGCAGCAACAAATAGGCATGTTGATCGTTCACCTCGCTAATACGCATGCCAGACGCAGCACGCGGGGCGCTGCCATCGATATTGCGCACCCACAGCGGATTGGGCAGATCCTGATCGAACGGCACATCACGGCGTCCGAAATCAACAAACGCGAGGCCTGGCTCGGGGCGCGACAACACCCGTCCCCAGATCTCCAGCGCAGCGGTGAAATGATGCGTAGCTCCGGGCTGCGCAAAAGGCGCAATGCGCGCGTACAGCCCGCTGTCGTGCGCCATGTAAGCGCCGGAGCGAATCAGCGGCGTCATGGGCAGTGGCAGATTCGCGGCCGTAAAACACGCCGACACCACGTCGAACCATGCGCCGCCACCAGCACTGAGGATAATCTGCTCGCTGGCAAACAACTGTTTTTCAGCCAGCAGCGCCGCCGTGTCGATCAGCATCTGGCAGTAATCTTTGACGCGCTGCACGCCTGCGGCATCACGTCCGGCACCGAGTGCGCCTTCATAACCCGCAACACCCACCAGTTGCAGGGCAGGGCTGGCGGCAATCGCGGCGGCAATCTCCAGTGCTTCAGCGGGTGAACGGCAGCCGGTGCGCCCGCCGCTGACCGACATTTCCAGCAGTACCGCAATACGGCTGTCGCCGAGATGTTGCTCCAGCAGACGAACACCCTGTAGCGAATCGACGTAGCACAGGAAATTATGGTCGGGATGCTGCTTTTGCCATTCGCCTATCCAGCGAATGCCGGCAGGGTCGACCAGTTCATTGGCGAGGAAGACGTTACGAATGCCGAACTGGCGCAACGCGCGAACCTGCGCAGGGGTGGCGGCGCTCAATCCCCAGGCACCGCCTTCAGTGACGGCGCGGCGCAGGACTGCCGCAGACATTGAGGTCTTGCCGTGTGCCGCCAGCATTACGCCTTGCTCACGACAAAACGCTGCCAGCTGACGCAGGTTATTCTCCAGCGCGGATTGCTTCATCAACATCAGTGGGGAAAACACATCCGGGCTGTTAAAGACCTGGACACCGTTAGCCAGCGGCTGATTACCGGATCCGGCGACCGATTTAAAACGCGGCGCAGGTTGCAGCGCATCCAGCGCGCCGTCCGCCTGCAAGGGAAAGTGAATCGACATCATGCCTCCTGTTAGTGCTCAAGCACACGCGATAAGAACTGCTGGGTGCGCGGATTCTGCGGATTGACGAAGATCTGCTCCGGCGACCCCTGCTCGGCGATCACGCCCTGATCCATAAACACCACGCGGTCAGCGGTTTTACGCGCAAAACCCATTTCGTGGGTGACCACCACCATGGTCATACCTTCACGCGCCAGGCTGCGCATCACCTCCATCACCTCGCCAACCAGTTCAGGATCGAGCGCGGACGTCGCTTCATCGAAAAACATAATTTTCGGCTCCACCGCCAGCGCGCGGGCAATCGCCACGCGCTGCTGCTGACCGCCGGAGAGCTGGGCCGGATAATGGTGCGCGCGCTCGGCCAGCCCGACACGGCTCAGGGCCGCCATACCGCGTTTATTGGCTTCGGCCTCGGACAGTTTCTGCGCTTTAATCAACGCCAGCGTCACGTTACCGAGCGCGGTTTTATGGGGGAACAGATTGAACTGCTGAAACACCATGCCGACGTGGCCACAGATTTCGCTGCTGCGTTTGCGGTCGTGAAGCGGTACTTCATTCACCCAGATTTCCCCGCCATCGGCGGTTTCCAGCCCACTCATGATGCGTAATACAGTGCTTTTGCCGGAACCGGATGCGCCAATCAGCACCAGCACTTCGCCGGGCGACACATCAAGGCTTATCTCTTTCAGTACCTGGGTTGAGCCAAAGGATTTGGTGATCCGGCTCAGCGTAATGGCGGATTTGCTCATGATAACTGGCTCCTGGTTTGATGATGTTGAACCCAACGGGAAAGCGGAAAGCAGACAACGAAGTAGAGCAGGGCCACCAGGCCGTAAATCACCACCGGCTGACCGATGCGATCGACAATGGCCTGGCCCTGGTGCATCAATTCCGACATGCCGATCATGCTGACAATCGAGGTATCTTTAATCAACGAAAGATACTGACCCACCAGCGGCGGCAGCACGATGCCGCGCGTCTGCGGCAGGATCACGCTTAGAAACGTCTGGCGTTTTGTCAGACCAAGGATCCACGACACCTCCCACTGGCCTTTGGGGACAGCTTCAATCCCGGCGCGGAATACTTCGGCAATGTAAGCGCCCTGATAAATGCTCAGGCCAAGGATCCCGGCGGCGAACAGATTGATTTCATAGCCGAAGTACGCCACGCCGAAATAGATAAACATCAGCGTGATCAGTACCGGCGTCCCGCGAAACAGTTCGGTATAGAGCACGGCGATCTGCCTGGCGACCGGCAAACGGCTGGTGCGTAACACTGCCGCCAGTAACCCGAGCAGCGTGCTGCCAACGATAGCGGCGATGGAGAGCAGTAACGTGATGACCAGGCCTTTCAGCAGGATTGGCAGCGAGTTGATGATAAGTTCGCTCATAGCGCATTCTCCCGTTTCGCTGGATTAATCAGCCATTTTTTTGCCCACCGCCAGCCGGGCTTTTTTACCGGCGTCACCAGCGGCGGATGGAACATCCGGCGTCCTGCCATGTTGCCAAGCCATGAGAACAGATTGCTCAGCAGCAGATAGACCAGCGCGACAATACTGAAGGTCTGGATGTAGAGCAGGGTGCGCGCATTGATCACCGTTGCGGTGCCGGTCAGTTCAGGCAACGCGATGGCGGAGAGCAGCGACGTGCCGAGCAGTAACTGAATCAGGTTATTGATAATGGCAGGCCACACCGCGCGTGCCGCCTGCGGCAGCACCACGCTGAGGAAGATCTGTCGGCGCGGGATCCCGAGGATATACGCCGCTTCGAGCTGCCCCTTCGCGACTGACTGAATGCCGGCGCGGAAGGTTTCCGACAGATAAGCGCCCACGTTAATCCCCAGCGCCAGCACGCCTGCGGTAAAGGCGCTCATGGTGATACCCAACGACGGCAGACCAAAAAAGATAATGAAAATTTGCAACAGCACCGGGGTATTGCGGATGAACTCGACGTAACAGTGGCTGAGCCAGCGTACTGGCGCCAGCGGCGAGGATTTTGCCAGCGCAGCCAGCAGCCCGAGTGCCACCGCCAGGATAAACGCCAGCAGCGTGACCTGTAGCGTCAGCCAGGCAGCGTCCAGAAAGGTATCGGCGTAGCGCCACAGGGTTAGCCATTGATAACTCATGGTGTGACTCCTTCAGGCGGTGCAGCATCGGCTGCTGCA
Source organism: Enterobacter sp. R4-368 (assembly GCF_000410515.1). NCBI lineage: Bacteria > Pseudomonadati > Pseudomonadota > Gammaproteobacteria > Enterobacterales > Enterobacteriaceae > Enterobacter > Enterobacter sp. R4-368. The sequence goes on from NC_021500.1 coordinate 4,886,439, forward strand.
CCGCGGGCGAACAATCAGTATTGCGGATTCAGCGGGTAGCGCGGTTTACTGCCAAACCATTTCTCATACAGCTGCGCGTTCTCGCCGGAGGCGTTGATTTCAAAAAGGAATTCGTTCAGATAGTTGGTCCACACCTGATCACCCAGTTTCACGCCAAAGGCGTTGTACTCCAGCGGCACCAGCGCTTCGTTGGTCACGGTCAGCGACGGATCGAGCTTCGCCTGATAGGCGAGGAAGTTGTTATCTTCGATCATCGCATCAGCCTGTCCCTGCTTCACCGCCAGAATCGCCGCCTGGGATGAGTCGTACTCCTGAATTTTCACGTCGATGCCGAGATTGCGCACTTCGTCGCCGTTGGTGGAACCTTTCACCGTGGCGATGGTTTTTCCGGCCATGTCATGCGCGGACTGAATGCCGCTGTTTTTACGCACCAGCATGGCTTCGCTCGCCACGACGTATGGGTTGGTGAAACCGATCTCTTTGGCGCGCTCCAGATTGCGGGTGAAGTTACAGAACACCACGTCGACTTTATTGGTTTGCAGGTTAGGAATGCGGTTGGCGCTGGTGGTGTTGACCATCTCCAGTTTGACGCCCATCTCTTTCGCCAGCGCTTTGGCCAGATCGACGTCATAACCATCCGGGTTACCGTCTTTATCGTAAAAACCAAACGGGGCAAAGCTCAGGCAGTCGCCCACGCGCAGTGTGCCGCGCTGCAGGACGGTTTGCAGTGCAGACTGCGGCGCTGCACCCGCTTCTTTTTTCTCTTCGGTTGGCGTACAGCCTGCGGCAGCCAGCAAAACCAGCGCGCCGGCCAGTGCTGCGGCACTTAATTTCAGCGATGTTGTTGCATTCATTTTTTATGCTCTCTTTTAATGTTTGACGAGACGGCGTAATACCGTGTCACCCGTGATAAGTCAGGCGATCGCCCGCGCAGCGGCAGCGCTGATTATTTCGGGATATTCTGGTGAAAAAGCAAAAGCATCAATTAATAACAGGCGGTCCTGGTGTTGACGAAGAAAAAAATAAAAAGCGCAGCCTGTTTTAACGGTTTTAATTATTTGCGGTCAGCGCGGAAACATTTCATATCCACTTCCACTTTGCAGTCGACCACTAAATCCTGCACGCTACAAATACGTGCTGGCGGATTATCACTAAATATCTCTCTGAATACTTTATTAAATGAACTGAAATAGCGCGCGTCGGTTAATACCGCCGTAACGTGCACAACATCTTCCACGCGATACCCTGCTTCCCGCATGATGGTGAGACAGTTATCGAACGCCAGTTGCGTCTGTTCGATGATACCGCCTTCCACCACTTCGCCCTCGCGCATCGGTGTCTGGCCTGAGATATACAGCCAGCCATCGGCCTCAACTGCCCGTGCGAACGGCAGTTTCTGCCCACCCGTACCGGTGCCGCCTTCAATGCCATAACGCTTAATCGTCATGCAACGCTGCTCCTTTTGGTTCTGAGAATACCCGTTAGTGCCGGGTGTTTGTTGTCTGGTATATCAGACTTATATCTGCAATATCGGATAGAGCAAGATTTGCACAGGTTTTTTGCTTTTGCAATATATCGCGGAGAATTTAATTTCTCGTGATGTCGTCGCGATCGCAAAATAAAAAAGTAATGAAGGAAATTCCTGGCCGGAAATGTTATCGCTGTCGTTATTTAAAAAAATAACCTGCAGCTCATGCGCTAAAATGAGGCCCCAAAATAGAACAAAGAAATATAAATGCTGGCGATGAAATTTTAATTAACGGGGATGGGTTAACGACGACGCTGGGTGTATGATGCTTTTCTTTTTTACTGTCTGGCGCGACCGCCCGACTGCATCAGGAGAATTTGCTTATGCCGGACGAGAAGCCATCGCGGGCGCGCGGTGTTGACCGGGTTATCGACATTTTTCGCCAGTTGCATATCGCTCGTCAGCCCATGGCGATGCGCGATTTGATCGACGCCACCGGCGCGCCGCGTTCCAGCGTATATGAACTTGTTAACCTGCTGAGTGAGGCCGGGTTGCTTGAACTGGATGCCGAAGGCGCGGTGTTCTTCGGCCGTGAAATGCACTATTACGGTGCGGACTACATGGCCCATAACGATCTGATCCGCCGCTCACATCAGTTAATGGTTGAGATCGTTGCCCGTCATGGCGAGACGGTGCAGCTCTGTATGCTGGAAGGGAATAAGTACACCGTCGTGCTGTCGGAAAGTAATGCCCATCCGTTCAAAATCACCTCAGATGTCGGGGTGCGAGTACCGATTCCGTGGACTGCCACCGGTCGCCTGCTGCTCAGTAACTGGTCGGATAGTGCCATTCTCGATCTCATTCCCGAAGAGGACTACCGTCTGGCGAGCGGGCAAGTCCTCGACAAACAGGCCTTCCTCGATGATATCCATCGTGCCGGACAGCAGGGATATTGCCTGACGGAAGGCTTATCAGAGAGTTTTACCTGCTGTATGGCCGCACCGATTCGTTCCCGAAGCGGGCAAGCCGTCGCCGCAATCTGCTTTATGGTGAGTCGCGATACGCCGGAGGAGCGCCGTCAGATGTTGCTCAACGAGCTGATCGTTTCCGGGCAAAAATTATCGGATTTCACCTGAGTCCATAATCCATGTAATTGAAAATAATGGATTTGCGTCTCGTCGGGTTACACCAGAGGGCGCAGGGTTGTATCGCTTGCGTCGTTGCGCTGCGAAAGCCCGCTGGTATAACCCCTTCAAAAGGACTCATTCCCACAGCCACAGATATTTTCACTCCTGCGGCGGGGCATCCGGATACCCGACATTCTTATCTTGTTTCCTCCGGGTAGTGCGCTGAAAAAACCGCTTTCCCGATCTTTGTACGCCCCTTGCTTCTGCGTGTCTCAACCCGGATGTCAGCCTGGTGCTGGCCTTTTGTTGATAATGACGATATAAAGTACCCCGGAACGGACATTTAGACATCTATACGTTTAGAAGGTGGTATGCAAACACAACAAGAAAATGGCGAGCTTAAGCGCACCATGAAAACCCGCCATTTGATTATGCTGTCATTGGGTGGCGTCATTGGCACAGGATTATTTTTTAATACCGGATACATCATCTCCACTACGGGGGCGGCAGGGACACTGCTGGCGTATTTGATTGGGGCGCTGGTCGTCTGGCTGGTGATGCAGTGCCTTGGCGAGCTTTCCGTGGCGATGCCGGTTACCGGCGCTTTTCATGTCTATGCGGCGCGCTATATCGGTCCGGCGACAGGGTATACCGTGGCATGGCTATACTGGCTTACCTGGACAGTTGCACTGGGTTCAAGCTTTACCGCCGCCGGATTTTGTATGCAGTACTGGTTTCCGCAGGTTCCAGTCTGGATATGGAGCGCCCTGTTTTGTGCGGTAATTTTTTGTCTTAACGCGATTTCAACCCGTTTCTTTGCCGAAGGGGAGTTCTGGTTTTCGCTGGTTAAAGTCGCGACCATTCTCGTCTTTATCATCCTGGGCTGCGGGGTGATTTTCGGGTTTATCTCCCTGAAGGATGGTTCACCGTCTCCGGGGCTTTCTAACCTCACCCGCGAAGGCTGGTTCCCGCACGGCGGTCTGCCCATTCTGATGACCATGGTGGCGGTCAATTTTGCTTTTTCCGGTACGGAGCTTATCGGTATCGCGGCGGGTGAAACAGAAAATCCGCACCAGGCTATCCCGGTTGCGATCCGCGCGACGATTGCCCGCTTGATCCTGTTTTTTATCGGCACCGTTTTTGTCCTTGCCGCGCTGGTTCCGACAAATGTGGCCGGGGTTGAGAAGAGCCCGTTTGTGCTGGTCTTTGAAAAAATCGGCATTCCGTATGCGGCAGATATTTTTAACTTTGTCATCCTGACCGCTATCCTTTCTGCGGCGAATTCCGGGCTCTACGCGTCGGGTCGTATGCTATGGTCGCTGGCAAACGAAAAAACGTTGCCGGGCTGTTTTGCCCGCGTCAACAAAAATGGCGTGCCGTTGATAGCACTTTCTGTCTCGATGCTTGGTGGTCTGCTGGCGCTGTTATCGAGTGTGATTGCCCCTGATACTGTCTTCGTTGCGCTCAGTGCCATTTCAGGCTTTGCCGTTGTCGCTGTCTGGCTCAGCATCTGCGCGGCCCACTTTGTCTTTCGTCGCCGCCACTTACAGTCGGGCAAGTCATCTGCGGCCTTGAAATACCGGGCACCCTGGTATCCGCTGGTGCCGGTACTTGGATTCGTGCTGTGTCTGCTGGCCTGCATCGGGCTGGCGTTCGATGCGGATCAGCGCATTGCGCTCTATTGTGGTCTGCCGTTTGTCGCCTTTTGCTACGGTGCCTATTTTCTCACCCGGAAAACAACCTTGAAGGAGGCTGACTATGCCGCAGAGTAACTCCCTGACCACGCTGCTTGAACATCATCCCTTTGCCGTGCTGGATGGTGCCCTGGCCACTGAGCTTGAAGCGCGCGGATGCAGCCTTGTCGATAATCTCTGGTCGGCCAAAGTGTTAATGGAAAATCCGCAGCGTATTCGGGACGTGCATCTGGATTACTTTCGGGCGGGCGCACAGATAGCCATTACCGCCAGTTACCAGGCCACACCCGCTGGTTTTGCGGCTCGCGGGCTGACTGAGGCGCAGTCGAAAGCGCTGATTGCACAGAGTGTGAAACTGGCAAAAGAGGCGAGTGACATTTATCGCTCAGAAAACCCCAATGCCGGTCCGCTGCTGGTGGCGGGCTCTGTTGGGCCATACGGTGCTTATCTGGCAGATGGCTCGGAGTATCGCGGCGACTACGCGTGCAGCCACGAGGCGTTTCAGGCATTTCATCGCCCGCGCATTGACGCATTGCTCAATGCCGGTACCGATCTGCTGGCCTGTGAAACGTTACCTTCTTTCGCCGAAATCGTCGCGCTGGCAGACCTGCTATCTGAATATCCGCAAGCGCAGGCGTGGTTCTCTTTTACCTTACGTGACGACAAGCATTTGAGCGACGGCACACCGCTGGTCCAGGTGGTAAATGCGCTGTCTGGTTGTCCCCAAATTGTTGCGCTGGGGATTAACTGTATTGCGCTGAGCAAAACCACTGCCGCCCTCAAACATCTGCAAAGCCTCAGTGCGCTGCCTCTGGTTGTCTATCCTAACTCTGGTGAAACCTATGATGCCGTTACCAAGGCGTGGCATACACACGGCGGGAGCTGCGGATCCTTAGCGGCATATTTGCCCCAGTGGTTAGCGGCGGGAGCGAGAATTATTGGCGGATGCTGCCGTACAACCCCGCAGGATATTGCCGCGCTGAGCGAACACCGTTAACGGCGAGGAAACTTACAAGGCTCGTGGGCCGGAAATTGTGGCCCACGCTGCCTGTCATCCGGCTGGCATGAAGATAAATCGCTCTCTGCGTTATCAATGGCTGGCGAAAAATTTGTCTATGTCTGACAACCGATAACCTCAACCTGATGGCTGTGCATTGCATGGCGGAAGGCATCGAGGCTGCACCCGAATGGAAGAGCGAGACGTGACGGGTAACCCATTGCTTCCGGCAAGCTGCACTTCAGCAAACCTTGATGACGAGTTTGCCGGTCACGTGGCCTTCTGCACTTACCCGATGTGCATCGGCAGTCTGTTGCAGTGGGTATACGCCCGGAATATGAAGCTTAAACAGGCCATCGGCACAGAGACGGGCAATATTTGCGAGGATCAGCTCCGGGTGTACAGGCGGGCCGTGGGAAAATTTCACGCCATACTGCTCTGCAGATAAATCCGCGACGGAAAGCACGCGAGCGGGATGTCCCACGATTGAAATTAATTCAGGTATGACCCCGGAACCCGCAACGTCAATGGCCGCATCAACACCTCCCGGCGCTAAGTGAGTTATTCGTTCCTGTAAACCGGGACCGTACGTGGTCGGAATGGCGCCTAATGAGGCGAGATAGCCATGTTTTGGGGAACTTGCTGAACCAATAACGGTTATGCCGCGCAGGCAGGCAAGCTGGACGATAGCCGTTCCTACACCGCCTGCCGCCCCGCTAACCAGCAGCGTCTGCCCCGTTTTTATATTCACTTCATCGAGTGCCCGGCTGGCCGTATCAGTCATTACGGGCAAGCCTGCTGCCACCGCAAAAGATACCGCAGCGGGTTTGACCGCCCAGTGCGAGAGGATGGCTTTCTCCGCGACGGTGCCATCACCAAAACCGAATACCGCATCGCCGATGGCAACGCCGGAAACGCCATCGCCAATCTCATCAACAACGCCGCTGGCCTCCACGCCCACCGTGAGTGGCAACACCCCATCTTCGAATGCCTGATACTGGCCCTCTCTGCGTTTCCAGTCCGATGGATTCACCCCGGCATAATGCACCGCAATACGAATCTCGCCAGGCCCGGCGTGAGGAACAGGAATTTCATCAACGCGTAATTCATCAGGCCCACCGAACGCGTGATAACGGATCGCCTTCATCGTGTTACTACCATCTACACACACAGGAGCAGAAAAAGCAGGAAAAGAACGGACAGATAACTGCGGGTCAGAATTTGAGTTTGACATAGGTACGCTCCGTTTATCGTACCGCTACCGACGGGTAGCGATAAGCGCTTTCGCCATGTCATGGCAACAACGCGGTTGATTTCGAAGACGCTGGTCAAACTGTAAGGAAACAGAATCGACGTGTACGCGATCAATTCAACAGCAGAAAGGATCGTTTTTCGCGACGTGCCGGTGAGCCTACTCAGGCGTAAACAGGCTGTCAATAGCCCCCTGGCGATTGCTTTTTATGTCGTCAGTCAGGGCATCATTGATAAATACTGACTGCCGACATGCCTGCCCCTTGACCAGTTGCTGAGTGCCAGGAGCGGGCGTTGTTAACATGGCGATAGGTTACTTTATGGGGAGCAGATCACGGCTTTTCGCTCCATCCTGGACTCAACACCACACGATTTTTTGCCTTAATCCATAATGGGAACGTTGCTGCTCTCATGCTACGTTTTTCCGCAGGGAGCAGGTCTTTATCGCTCACATCCCTAAACTCTACGGGATATATGCAACCTGAATACGGAGCACATAATGGTCACCACACATGTTTTTATCGCGGTCAGTCTTGATGGTTATATCGCCCGACAGGATGGCGACATCGAGTGGTTGTTGCAGCGCGATGACCCGACAGAAGATCATGGCTATGCAGCATTTATCGCGGACAAAGATTGGATCGTTATGGGGTGGGGCAGCTATGAGAAGGTGCTGACCTTTGACGAATGGCCTTATGATCGACCCGTGCTGGTGCTCTCCCGACAGCTAAGCGATACTCCCGTGCCCGAGAAGCTGAAGGGCAAAGTGCAGTTCTCATGCCGCACGCCAGGGGAGGTGCTTACTGACCTGGCGGCGCATAACGCGCATCGCGTCTATATCGATGGCGGGCAGGTAATACAGTCGTTCCTGCGCGAAGGTCTGGTCGCCGATATCGTTATCACTACGGTTCCTGTCCTGCTCGGTTCGGGAAAACCGTTGTTCGGAGCCCTGAATGGGGATATAGAGTTGACTCTGTTATCAAGCCGCAGCTTCCCTTCGGGTCTGGTGCAGTCGCACTATCGGCTGACGTCATAAACCGCCTGTAAACTTAGCGGCGACCTCCGCTAAAGCGAGAGTATCGCCCGCTGCCAGCGGTACTGTTTTACTTCAACGTCACTGAAAAGGAGCGCATCATTCAGCGTCAATACATGGCCATATGTAGTGATTATCAACGCCTTCAGCTCGCTCAAACATGAACCCTAGAGCGCGGTAGAAATCATTCGCCGGGCTTGCTTTCAACGCGATGAGTCGGATAGCTTTCCCGGGATGTCTGGCTTTTTGCTGTATGCGCTGCACCACCTCTTTTCCCACGCCCTTACCCTGAAATTGATTTTTGATATAGAAGTGATCCAGATAGAGGTACGTCGGGAAATCCCGCAGCACGTAAAATCCCACGATCTCATGCTGGTAGCAGATGATGAACGTCTCTTTATCCGTAAATGTCGAAAGGAAGCGTTCGCGTGCTCTGATGGGATCGAATCTGTTGATCGCCTCAAGACTCGGGCGCATTGCTTCAACGCGGAGTTCAGCCAGCATTGAGGCCTCATCAGCAAGAGCCGGGCGAATATGGAGATTTAAAGGCAAAGTAACCTCGCATAGCGTTGGTGGTTTTCTACACAGAATAACACTCTCTTACCAGACACCAGACACCAGACACCAGACACCAGACACCAGACACCAGACACCAGACACCAGACACCAGACACCAGACACCAGACACCAGACACCAGACACCAGACACCAGACACCAGACACCGGACACCGGACACCGGACACCGGACACCAGCGCAGCACAGCACAGCACAGCACAGCACAGCGTGAGAATTCGCTCGTGGTTGGGCAATCAACAATAATGCCCTCACAGCGCGGTGCTAAATCTTTTTCTTAACAACTAGTTATCTCCGGTTAATACCCGAATCGGCTGGTTCAGACAGAGAACCAGCCGGTGGGATAGTGCTCGCAGATAAACTCCACAAAAGCCTTAACTTTGGGGCTCTGAAGGCGACGGGCGGTGTGCAGCACCCAGAGTTCAGTCAATGTATCGGCTTCTCCCCAGCACACCAGCTCACCTTTTTCCAGTTGCTGGCTGACGATGGATTGCGGAAGCATCGCTGCGCCGGCACCTGCCAGCACGGCATCGCGCACGGTCAGCAGGGAAGAGAGGCGCATCACCGGTTGCGGCGCGAAACGACGCTCTCCGCCCTGAATGGTCCAGAGCTCTCCGCCCTGAATGGTCCAGAGCTCGCCGTCCGAATAAGTTGACATCACAATTGCCGGGATCGCAGGCGTGCTTTGCGCATCGCTGAGCGGCATCTCAAGCGCGGGAACCGCCACCAGCGCCAGTCTGTCTCTGGCAAACTGTCTGCCAACCAGCGTGCTGTTTTTGTGCGGATTAATACGGATCGCGACATCAAAATGCTCATCCACCAGATCGCTGATTCGATTTTCAGAAATCACTTCAACGTAAATGCGAGGGTAGCGGCGGCGAAACTCAGCCAGAAGCTGCCCGAGAGCGAGTTGCGAAAAGAGCAGCGGGGCCGCAATACGCAGCCATCCCGCGGGAGTTGCCGACGCTTCCCGCGCGGATTCGACCGCTTCATCAATGTCACGGATTGCGCCAACGGTGCGTGACAAAAGGCGTTCACCCGCCTCAGTGATGTGCAGCCTCTGCCCGCCGCGTTCAATAAGACGCACACCGAGCGCCTCTTCAAGATCCGTCAGCCTGCGTGACAGGGTTGCTTTGGGCTTTCCGCTGGCGCGACTGGCCGCGCCGATCCCGCCCGAGGCCGCGATGAGGTGGAAATCTTTAAGGGCATTAATATCCATGGGTGTCTCATTTATGGAACGAACCATCTAAAAAATAGCATCTTCAAAGCGAAAATGGATCGCGATAGTGTTTGCTCACACCAACCAAACACCACGGAGTAAATACCATGTCCATCCTGATCACCGGAGCTACCGGCCGCGTCGGCCGCCATATTGTTAACCAGCTTCTTCGCCGCGGCGCCGATTTCCGCGTGCTGACCCGTGACCCCGCAAAGGCCGGTTTTGCCGAAAATGTGGAGGTTGTGAAAGGCGATATGCTGGATATCGACGCCTTGCGCGCCGCCTTCAGCGGCATCAAGACGCTGTTTTTACTGAATGCGGTCACGAGCGACGAATATACCCAGACGATGATTACCCTCAACATTGCCCGCGAGTGCGGCGTTGAACGTGTGGTTTACCTCTCTGTCTTTGGCGCCGAGGTTGCCGTGAATGTGCCGCACTTCGCCGTGAAATATGGGGCCGAGCGCATGCTTAACGCGATGGACTTTAGCGCCACGATCCTGCGGCCAACCTACTTTATTGACAATGAGGCCATGATTAAGGATGTGGTCATGAATCACGGTGTTTATCCGATGCCGATCGGCGGGATTGGCCTGGCAATGGTCGACACCCGCGATATCGCTGAAGTGGCGGCCATTGAACTGATACGACGCGATCGGGCGAGCGAAAAACTGCCTGTCGAGACGATTAATCTTGTCGGCCCCGATACGCTGACCGGCGAGAGCGCCGCCGCCGTATGGAGCGAGGTGCTGGGCCGCGAGATTATCTACGGCGGAGATAACCCGGGTGCATTTGAAGCAAGCATGGCGGAATTTATGCCGAAATGGATGGCCTACGAAATGCGTCTGATGGCTGAGCGCTACGTCAGCCACGGCATGCTCCCGCAGGATGGCGACAGAGAGCGACTGGTCACGCTTCTTGGCCGCCCGCTGCATACTTACCGCGACGTCGTGACGGCACTTGCCGCGCAATAAAATACCCTTCTGGCACGCGGGCGTGGGCTTAAGGAAAAGCCTGCTCCTTGCTTAACGCCGGGGAACGCATTTGCGGGATCTTCTGGCGTCTGAAAACGCCTGGTGGAACGCCCACATAGTGCGTGAATGCCACGTTAAAGGCGCTCGCTGACTGATAGCCGACGTGAAAGGCAATTTGTTCAATTTTCTCTTTGCTGCTGATCAGCGCTTTTTTCGCTAACGACATGCGCCAGAAGAGAAGATATTGCCCCGGCGGCATCCCGACTGTCTCACTGAAAGCGGCAAAAAAAGCCGAGCGGGACATGGCGGCGTGGCGGGCGAGCTGGGCAATTTGCCACTCAACACCCGGTTTTTCATGGATCAGATGCAGCGCGACGGCGATCTTTTCATGTTGCAGCCCTTTCAGGATGCCAGCTGTTTTCAGCAGATCATCATTACTGCGTAACGACTCGACCAGCAGCAGTTGTAAAAGCCGCATTAATACCCCGTCGCGCCCTGGTCGCCGGGCCCGGCTTTCATCCAGCAGAAGTTCAAGCAAGGTGGCGAAACGCCGTTGCCCTTTAATCAGGATCTCATTTGGCAGCAAAGAGACGATGAGTTGCTTATCCGGCGTATCGAATTCACAGTGGCCGACAGTCATGATCAGATCGGCGGGTCCGCTGGTTGCGCCAATCCGCACATGTCCTTCGCTGATAATCGTTGGCGTTGTGATGTCAGTTGAGCCAGCTCCGCCCGCATTGGTGTTCTCGAAAACGTACGCGGCGGGTATCAGAATAAAATCACCGGCAACCAGCAACGTTGGACCTTTGCCGTTAACAGTGATCAGGCATTCGCCTTCCAGCACGGCGCAGTAAAAGGCCTCTCCGCCAGATTCCCGAACAATACGCCACTGGCCGCGCCCTTCAACGAGTTTTGAATGCGATGGCCTGGGGTTGAGCAGGGCAACAATATCGGTTAGCGGATCTGACATTGGACGCTCTCTAAAGTTTGCGGGACGTTTGATTATATATTGTCCGGCTGGTAGCCGCTATGATCGCTGCTCTTGCCACCAAAGAGGATCACATATGTCTACTGTACTGATTACCGGTTGCTCTTCAGGTTTTGGTCTTGCCGCAGCAAAACTTTTTTTACAGCAGGGCTGGGAAGTGATTGCCACCATGCGAACACCTGACCCAACCTGTTTGCCTGCAAGCGATAAACTGACGATCCTGCCGCTCGATATTACTTCCGCGCAGAGCATTAACCATGTCGTGAAAGCGGCGGGCGCGATTGATGTTCTGGTGAACAATGCGGGTTTTGGCGCACCTGTACCGGTCGAACTTACGTCGCTTGCCACCGCGCAGCAGTTAATGAACACCAATGTGCTGGGGACGCTGTCATTAACCCAGGCGTTTCTGCCGCTGATGAGAGAGAAAAAAGCAGGGGTGATCATTAACGTCTCTTCATCCGTAACGACCCGGGCGATGCCGCTGATTGGCCTTTATCGCGCCAGTAAAGCGGCGCTGAATGCATGGAGCGAGTCACTCGCCATTGAAGCCAGGCCTTTTGGTATTCGTGTTCACGTGGTGTTACCGGGGCGCTCCCCGGAAACGAAGTTTGGCGAGAATGCGCGCGCCTATTTTGCCGGCATCGATGATCCCGCCTATGGGCAAATGGTGCAGGAGTTTATCCAGCGTGTGGGCGATAGCAACGCGCCCGTGACGCATGCGGATGATGTCGCGAATGCCATTTTCGCGGTTGCGCGGGATGCCAGTGCGCCGCTCTATACTGCGGCGGGTGAAGATGCCCAAATGATGCTGAAAGAGGCACAGCATCGTTCCCCCTTCTCTTACTAATTGCGCCGAACGAGAACTGCAAAAAAGTCACAGAGGGGATATTCCCCTCTGAGCTTTAGCAAAGTGCAATGGTTGCCGTTTTCCATCTCTTCGCCGCGTATCAGGCTGGCGAGGATGTTTTGTCTGGCAGCGACAATTAGCTTTTTGATCCCGGAAAAGAGGCCGCGCGGCGTGTACCAGGCGTGGATGCGTGAAGTAACGGCGCCTCAACTGGCTGGCGACTCCGCTGGTTATTCGCTCAGCCGATTGACGCTGGTTGCGTTACTTAAGGGAAAGGCTGGCCGACGCTGAAGACAGACCGCTGGAGCGCCGGATAAGCCGGATACTTAATCCAGCGCCTGTGGCGAGACATACCGCCATCGCCAGCAGCGCGACGATAAAGGCATGCGTGATATTTGCGCCGCTTCTACCGTTACCCAACATACTGTAAAAAAGGCCGCCGATAACGGCGACGCTCAGCGCCGTGCTGATTTGTAATGCCGAACTGGTGACGCCAGCAATCATGCCTGAAAACTCTGGCGCAACGCGGCCGGTTACCATCCGCACCAGCGTTGGCATTGCCAGCCCCTGGCCAAGACCGGTGACAAAAAGCAGGACGGCGAGCGGCACTATGGCAGGCGCGCTGCCGGTCAGCGTACTGGCAATCAACCATGCCATACCGGCTAACCCTGCGGTCTCGCATCCCATCCCGATTGCGCTCAGGTAATTACCGACAAAACGCCGCAGGTAAGGCGTCAGCAACGGCCCAATCAGAAAGCCAACGCCAAAGGGCAGGAAAAGCAGGCCTGCGCTCAGGGCGTTCAGATGCAACGCGCCCTGGAGATAGACAGAAAACAAAAGAAAGAAAGCCGCGATGGAATAAAACAGCAACACGATCGCCAGCCCCTGGCCCAGTCCCGGCGCGCGTAACACGGACGGGTCAAGTAACGGCGAACCGCCATTCCAGCGAAGGCGACGTTCATAACGCCATAACAACGCGCTCAGCAGCGGGAAAGCAAGCAATAACAGCCACGTCCACCACGGCCAACCCGCCTCATGGCCTTCAATCAACGGCACAATCAGCGTACTGAGAGTGACGGTTGCCAGCAGCATGCCAATGGGATCCAGTCGCTGCGCAGATTGTGCCCGCGTTTCTTTCAGCAGCGGCAGGCCAAAGAGAATAACCAGTAGCGCTACCGGCAGGTTAACGAGAAAAATAGCCCGCCATCCCAGCCCAAACAGATCCGCTGAAATCAGGATGCCGCCTAATATCTGGCCGATAACCGAGGCCAGGCCAAACACGGCGCCATAGATGCTCAGCGCTAACGGTTTCTCCGCTTCCGGAAAAATGGCCTGTACGGAAGCCAGCGCCTGGGGCGCCATAATAGCAGCTGTGGCACCCTGTAACATGCGCCCGGTGATCAGCACCCACGGTGACCAGGCTAAACCGCACAACAGCGATGCAGCGGCAAACCCGAGAAGCCCAAGAAAAAACATCTTTCCGCGGCCATAAATATCCCCCAGCCGACCGCCGGTGATGAGCGTTACCGCATACACACCCGCGTAGGATGAAATGACCAGTTGCTCAGCGGAGAAAGAGGCACCCAGCTCGCTCTGGATCGCAGGCAGCGCCACATTGACGATAAAAAAATCGAGCGGCGGCAAGAATGCGCCGACCAGTAAAATAACAAACATCGCCCAGCGACGCGGCTCGGCTTGCGTGAGGCTATGTGCCGACATAGAACACTCCATCGGTAGCGGTTCCGTCCCCGGTAAGAGACGTGTTGTTAGGGCAAAAGGTGCAATAAGCTGTTTGGCCATGTGGGTTCGGGGCATTTCGCCCCGACGCGGCCACGGTGAGTGGGGAAAATCAGCGCATGCCGCCAGAGGCCAGAATCACCTCACCGGTTATCCATCCCGCGTCGTCTGATGCGAGAAATGAGACGATCGGGGCAACATCCTGCACCTGACCGATGCGACCGAGTGGTGTCTGCTGCTCATTCCATGTCTGGAAGTCCGAGTTCATCGCGCCCGCATTGTGGCTGCCTTGCGTTTCGATAAGGCCAGGGTTGACCGCGTTGACGCGAATCCCCCGCGGGCCGAGTTCGCGTGAGAGTACGCCGGTGATGGCGTCAATCGCGCCTTTGGTGCCGCTGTAGATGGCGCTTTCGGCAATAAAAACGTGGGTGACGAACGAACTGATGTTGATGATGCTGCTGCCTTTAGCGAGGTGTGGCACGGCTGCGCCAGTCAGCAACAGCGGGCCCAGAACATTGATGTCGAACTGTCTGCGATAGAGGGCTTCAGTGCTCTCTTCGATGCTGGCGAACTGATAAATACCGGCGTTATTCACCACAATGTCCAGACGCCCGAACGTGTCGATGGCCGCGTTGACCAGCGCCTCGACTTCTGCATGTTTGGTGACATTTGCCGCGACCGCCACGGCCTGCCCACCGGCGGCGTCAATATCAGCGACCACCTTATCGGCACCGCTTTTGTCTGAGGCATAATTAACGATGACTTTCGCGCCATCAGCCGCCAGCTGGCGGGCAATGCCAGCGCCGATACCGCTGGAGCCACCGGTCACGATGGCAACTTTGTCTTTTAATTTGTGCATATCTTTAGCCTCCTGATATCCCCGCCCGGGGCGGTTTGGTTGAGGAGGCTATGGTGATATCTACATAATTGTTTTGGAACTGACACTTTTGTATATTCGATGTTCATTTTTGAACGGCGAGATCATGGCATGGAGTGGGGCGACGTCCGGGTATTTCTTGCAGTCATTCGTAAGGGCTCTTTTGGCGAAGCGGCCAGAAGCCTTGGCGTGAGCCATCCGACGGTTGGGCGCAGAATAAAGGCGCTTGAGGATGAGGCGCAGCAGGCGCTATTTCGCCGGACAAAGGATGGTCTGGTGCTGACGGATGCCGGCGACAGGGTTATGACGCTGGCAGAAGCGATGGAAAACTCCGCGCTGGCGATGGAGCGGCGCCTGGCAGGAAACCATGAGCGTCTTGAAGGGATATTGCGGTTATCGTCAGCCGAGTGGTTTGCTAATTATGTTCTGGCCCCTGTGCTGGTCGAACTGACGCGCCGCCATCCAGCGATTGTGCCGGAAATTATCGCCAGCTACCGCTTACTTAATCTGTCGCGCCGTGATGCCGACATCGCATTTCGCATCGTTCCCTTTACCGAACCGGATATTGTTCAGCGCCGGTTGATGAGTATGCCCTACGCGCTGTATGGCACGCCGGAAATCGCGCATCTCGCGGAGCACGACCCGGCCGCAGTGGGGCTTATTCTTATGAATACGGCACAATCCCACTTTTCTGACGTTGCCTGGCTGCTTGACAGATTTCCGCAGTCGCGGCGTGTATTTACCAGTACCAGCCGGGCCGTTCAGGCGCAGATGTGCCAGCGGGGAATGGGAATTGCTGTTTTGCCACGGCCTCTTGGCGATGCCATCCCCGGATTGCAGAGCATTCGCATGCCGGAACCGCCGCCTTCCAAAGATATCTGGGTGGGGTATCACTATGATCTGCGCCATATGGATCGCCTGCGGGTCATGCTGGATATCGTCGATGCCTTGCTGGCGGATCCCGCCCCGTCCGCAACGTGAGCCTGCTCTTCTGCTGATGCGCCAGCTAACAGGTTTTATCCGGGCCTGGGGCAGATGCTTTCGGATCTTCACTGTATTGAGTTCCGCCCCGTTCGCTGAACCGGGGCGGAACGAATGCCTGTTTATTGGCTGTGCGGAGCCATAAGCGGGCGGTAAGCGTGTTGAACAACGATTCAGAAACGATATGTCACCAGCAGGCTTCCTGTGGGCGATGTGTTTCGTTGCACAATCGGGCTATTGCGCGCATCACCCGTCAACTGCGTTACGCCTGCTGCGGCAACCACGCTCCAGTCCTGGTTGAATTTGTGGGTCCAGGTAAGATTCGTTGACCAGGCATAAATTCCCGATCCGGCATCATATTGAGTAAACCCCGAGGCGGCCGACTGGGATGCACTGACCCCGTAGTAAGTCTGCATGTACTTTTCCGTTCCCCAACTGCCGGTCAGCGCCAGCGTCACGGAGTTGCTCGATGAGACATAGAGCGGGCTATTGATGCCGAAATGCAGGGCCGCACCATTGCTTCGCTGCGAAACCGGCACCTCGGCCTGCAATTGCACATTAAGCCAGTTGGTCACCCCGTACCCCACGCCAAGCACACCAAGAGCCGAGCCTTTGACGTCGCCCATACCGCGCAGGTAGTCGCTGCCGTCGCTTAGCGAGTCGCTATCTGCATTGCGATCCTTGCGGCCTGCGCGATAGCTCAGTGCCGCGTTGTAATCGAATTTGCCGATGTTATTGCCGTAACCGATGCCCCGTGTGGTGCTAACGAAGAAACCATTTGCCATTGTGTAATCAAGCACCAGGGCCGTTGTGACACGGCTTTTATCCGCACCAGAGTAGCGTGGCGTAACATTCGCGCCGCCTCCCAGGGTCAACGCATTGCCCGGATCCTGCTCTGCCGCCAGTATCGGGGTGGTCAGTAACGCCAGGACCGCGCCCGGCAACATTTTTTTCAGGCTGCGCCCCGAAAGTGGAAGGGGGAACTTATGACGCAGTTTGATGTTTCTCATTAAAGAAGTCCTTGTGGATTCAAATGATTACGATACAAGCGGGTGTTAAACGCCAGAACGCTCATTTTGCATGCGCCCCCTAAAGTTCTCGTGAGCCAAAAATGAAGAAAGGATGAAGCAAGTACAGGTGCTGCAAAGCTGATAGATTTCCTGCTACCGTTTTTTTCTTCAGACGTTCTTCATTCACTGTTGATACCGTAACCATTGTGAAAATTCTCCTAATCGAAGACGACCTGGATCTCGGCAATGGCGTGCGTATTGCTCTTGCAGATCAAGGATTTGATGTCATATGGGTTCGCCGCAAAGAGGATGCGCTGCATCAGCTTGATGCCTGCGTGCCTGAACTTGTGTTACTCGACCTCGGCTTACCCGACGGTGATGGCATGAGCCTGATGGCGCGCTTGCGTCAGCAGCTCAAGGGCATCCCCATCATCATCCTGACGGCGCGCGGCACACTGCACGATCGCCTCTCCGGGCTGGACGCCGGTGCCGACGACTATCTTGTCAAACCGTTTGTTCTCGCCGAGTTGTTGGCCAGAGTGAGAGCGCTTGCGCGCCGCAGTTACGGTTTTGAGAACGAGGCGATAGAGATTCGCGGCTTATCGCTTCATGTGCCGACGCGATGCGTGACCGTGAATGCACGGCATGTTGAGTTGACGGCAAGTGAATACGCGCTGCTTGAAACGTTGATGTTGCGCAGCGATCGCGTGCTGACCCGCAGTTTTCTGGAAGAACGGATCTTTGGCGCAAAAGAAAATATGAGTAATGCGCTCGATGTGCATATGGGGAATTTGCGTCGCAAAATCGGCGACGGCTATGTGCGAACGGTGAGGGGCGTTGGGTATGTCATTGATACCGTCCCGATCCTGAAGGGGGCAGGTTGATGCGAAATTTTTGGCGCCATCTGAGAACCCCAACGTTCGTACGGCGTATTATGGTAGCTCAAATGCTACTACTCACACTGCTCTGGTGTCTTTTTCTGACTTACGTTTTGTGGGAGGACTTGCGTAGCCCGCCGATATTAACGGGCAGCAAGACTTACGAAACCATTTTTACTGTCGTTGAGAGTATGGAGGATCGCCCGCAGGAGCGAACGCATGTGCTGGCTGCGCTCAGTAAAGCGGTGCGGGAAGATTACGGTGGCGGTGAAGATCCAGAACTCTCCATCAGCCTTATCGTGCGCAAGGACAAAGCGATAATTTATGCCTCTGATGGCGCACCGGCCGGGGTGACAAACACCCGCGATGGGAAAATTGAGCGAATTCAGAGTGAAGGCCGCGCCTGGACCAGCCGTACCTTAAAATCCGCGCACTCCGACACGGAGGTCACACTCATCACCCCTGCCGGAGGCTGGAACTTCTTTATCTACCTGAATTCGCGTGGCTACTACGTCATGCCGCTACTGGTATGCATTCCTTTTCTTTTGTTTCCCGCGTGGCTGTCCATCCGCATTGCGATGCGCCCGTGGAATCGGGTGGTCAATGAAATTTCCCTACGCACGCCGGACGATCTCTCGCCCTTAAAAGCCGTGCCAAAGCACAGGGAGCTTCGCCAGATGGTCGACGCTGTGAACGGATTTCTTGCCAGGGTGCGGGAAAGCACGGAACGGGAACGCGTTTTCATTGCCGATGCCGCCCACGAGCTGCGCACCCCGCTGGCTGCGATGCGAATCAATGTTGAGGCTTTGCAGTCCTATGTCAGCAGTGACAGTCAAAAAGAGTTACTGGCAGGGATTATTCGCAGCAATAGCCGTGCGGCTCGTCTCGTCAATCAGTTGCTGCTGATGATGCACAGCGAAGCGCGCATTGACACGGTTATGGAGCCTGTGCCGCTGACGACGCTTATACAAGAGCGAATGGCCGGGCTGGCGCCGCTCGCGGCTGAGCGCAGGATAGAGCTTGAATTCTACGCTGAAGATGAAATCTGGATAACAGGTGTCCGCGAACGGTTGATGTCGCTTATCGATAACCTTATTGAAAATGCCGTGAAGTACAGCCCTGAGGGCGGACGGGTCGAGGTGGAGTTACGATCCTTAAATAATTCCACGCAGTTACGTGTTTCAGATGCCGGGCCTGGCATTCCGGTTGAATTGCGGGAGCGCGTGTTTGACCGGTTTTTTCGCGATCCTAATCAGATGCAAAGCGGGAGTGGGCTGGGGCTTGCCATCGTCAAAGCGGTTGCGCAGCAACACAACAGCAGCGTAAGTCTCACTACGTCTGCAGAAGGCGGACTGATGGTTACGGTTGATTTCCCAGACCACAAGTCCTCCTGAACGAAAGCGCAACGCTGATCCCGACCCGGCGGAGGGCATCTACCTGAACCATGGAGTTAAAAGTGAAATACGTTGCCCTGGCAGGCCTGTTGTGTTCTCTCTCACTCAGCGGGTGCGCCATAACCGTCAGCGAACTTAAAAGCAGCCAGTCCTCTTTTGACGGCAGTTTCATAAGCAACGCAGGGGCTTCTGATGCCTATCGAACCATCAGGCACATGGCAAGGCAGTGCCTCGAATATGAGGCATATTCAGGAAATCCGGTTATCGTATTAAGCGAGTTTGACGTTGAGCGCAAAAAAGGGGAGATCAATCAAAAGTTCCTTTCACAAGGATTATTGATTAATAACACGTTAATTGAGATCGAAAGCCGGAATGGCGACAACGCGCAGGTCAGCCTTTACACCACCAAGAACCTCCTGAGCGCGGGCATCCGCTCACCAAAGATAAGTGATATTAAGCGCTGGGCTGGCGGCGATAAAACGTGCTAGCACGACACCCGCGTCTCACTCAGCGCTACCGTGAAGTGCCCCGGATTGTATGACTTGCGCCACAGTGATTAACACACCGCAAATTGCGTAATACCTTCGTCAGGAGGGGAACTACTGCGAACATCCGCTTCTGGTGATGAGCGGAGATGCCTGCTCATGGCCGGCTGCCTGGTGCCTGAAACGTACGTTGGAAACCATCACGCGATTAAATAGAGGATCTCGGTTCCAGGAACGGATACTCATATTCCAGCGCTGAAATTAATGATTATGGGTTAAGATAGTGAGATCCAGGATATAGTGGACCGTAAGCCTTCCCTCCAGGAAGTAAAGGATAAAATTTAATGTCTTTTAAATTCTATGAAAAATACCCATCTTTAGATATTTCTCAGGCCTTTTGCGCGCGAATCGATCCCGAAATACGACTGAGTTCGGAATTACTCAAAAGCTTTTATTATTTGCTGTGGTTTCCCGGATATTTTGGATTCAACTGGGATGCATTAAACGATTGTTTATGTGATTTTAGCTGGATTGATAGTAAAAAATAGCCATCATTCATGAGAAAATCCCCGAGTTACCTGATGAGGAGAAAGTGATTTATCTCGATATTCTTAACTATGCCAATTTATCCTGGAAAGAGGATAACACTCATGATTTTGACGTTTATTTTAAGCAGGAGGACAAAAAGAATATCGAAGAGTTACTTGCGCTTGCAAGGAATAATAAAGAGTCCAAAGGATAATTCAAACATGCCAAAGCTCTCTCCGTTTCAGCTTTAGCGCCTGCGTCGTGCTGTATGCCCCAGGTAAAAAGATATTTACCCGTATTCTGGCACATTACGCTTCGGGTTCCCCTGAATGTCGCAATAAGTCATCGCACATAGTTTGTAAATCATTGATTAATCTGGATACATGAAAACCATCGCAAACGGCATGATGTACCTGGACGGCGAGAGGTAACAGTACTTTTTCACCTTGTTGGTAATATTTTCCAATCGTGAACATGGGGGCGAAAAAGTTCTGCATGTTTGCAATATTAATATTAAAGCCGGTAAAACTTACCCAGGGGTTTGCAGATACGAAAAATACGTTTTCCCGAGACTCTTCTTTAGGCAGATAGGAGAGGTTATTGCCATAGCGTGCGACGTCTTCTGAATAAATATCCAGGAAGTGATGAATATTACCATCGTAGTGACTCCATAATGACGAAAAAGTCTCTGTTTCATCATGGAAAATCGTATAGCATGGGTGAATGTCATTCCAGATGACAAGCTCATTGTCTTTTATAGCCATACGAAATTCTGTATGCTTGTTTACTATTTTAGCAATGAGGAAAATTAAAGTAGGATAAATTTTCCAGCCAACCGCCTTTATATGTTTTAACAACGCGGTAATATCTAATTGTACAGTTTGACTAAATGTACACTGAGCAAAGGTCTGAAATGCCTCAAAATGCTCCTTCCTTGCCCAACGAGATAGGTCGACAGTTGTATATTCTGGAGTTGTTTTTTTCATTTTTAGCCTTTGGTCACCAATAATGAATAATGTTTTTCCGGTAGCCTAAGATTTTTCTATAAATTAATCAAGTGCATAGGCCAGGAATCTTCCTGGTAGCGAACGAAATTATTAAGAGTGAGTGTATCTATCTTCATACGGGAAGAAACAGTACGTAAATTTTCCAATATCCAAATAATGAAAGTAGATTGTGCAATATGCAGTATTTTCGTAACGACAAAAAGTCGCCGAATATCCGCTCCTCGCTCAATAGTGCCTGTCATGCCTGCTCAGGGAGCAGGCTTAGCGGGGCATTTTCGTAATACTGGCGACGTGAGCGGATCGCTGCCATAACGCCCGACGTCTGCCAGCAGATCTCACGGTGGCACCAGTCACTACGAGATATTTACTGCTGCTATTTGTGAAGCTCACGCTGTGCAAGCTGTAAGGTGATTGTTTCGATACGCTCGGCCATTTCCCGGGTCATTTCGGTCAACTGAGTATTTTGTTTTAGCAATTCCAGCAGTTGTGCCGACTGCTCCTCGGCGAGGATCTGGCGTTTCGTCATTGCGTCGTCCAGATCTTCGCGGTGTTGTGCATCCGCCAGCGCATGAGCCTGATCTCGCTCCGCCTGCCGGGTTTGCGCCAGCAGGATCAGCGGCGCGGCATAAGCAGCCTGAATGCTGAACGCAAGATTGAGGAGAATAAAAGGATAGGGATCAAACTTCACGACACCCGCCACGTTCAGAATAATCCACACGATCACAACGATAGTCTGTCCAATCAGAAATATCGGCGTACCGAAAAAACGAGCGAACGCTTCTGCTTTCAACGCAAACCACTCGTCGCCAAAAGTATGCGTAATGCCTTTCAGGGGGCGATATAACCGAAATTTTTTATCTGTGTGCATATCATAAACTTCCTGCTGGGGGAGGTTGCCAGAATCGCCGAAACTTATTTCATCATTGGGCACTAAAGCCCAAGCGTACAAAAATATACGTTACGGATGTTATACGTCAGGTAAAGCGCCTGCATAAAGCGTATCAACCAGCTCACTCCATCCACATTATCCCATCGCCAACAGGATGGTTCGCGGCCGGCAAGCTCGCCTGGAACACCCCGAATGATTACTAATGCTCCTCAATGATTAACATGCGCCAGCAACGGTGGGATAAACGGCGAACTCCCGTTTTTCACTCAGAGCGCATATCATCTCTTCCGGCGCTGCCCGCTTCGTGGCAGAAACGGATATTAGCGATCCGGGACTTTTAAGCCTGGAAGCAGCGCCAGGGCCCAAAATCAGCTTTGTTATTATGGAATTAACACTTACTCATCAAGGTATATGACATGTCGTTTAAGGTACGTGAAGCTAACGCTAAGGATTACGATGCATGGTTAAGGCTCTGGAACGGATATTTGCAATTTTCTGGCAGTACGCTGAGCGATGATGTTACCTCATCGACCTGGCATCGGGTGCTGTCTCCAGACTCTGATGTCATCTGCCGGCTTGCGGAAGCCGAACAGGGCGTGGTTGGTTTTGCGATGTGCGTGTTGCATGAGGGAACATGGGTAACACAGCCTCATTGTTACCTTGAAGATCTTTTTGTTGATGAAACTATGCGCGGCCTTGGCGCGGGAAAAGCGCTGATTGAGGCGATATGTGAGGAAGCCCGGACGAAGTCATGGTCGAAAGTCTATTGGGTTACCAGAGAGTCCAATCCGGCCCGGGCACTGTATGATAAGCTTGCCGTACTGGATAATTTTGTCCGCTATACCGTCAAGTTGTAAATACAGGACTACCTGAACCCAAATTACAACTTCGGGCAAATCGCCGTCCGATGATATTTTCGTGGGCGGCCTTGTGCCAGAGGCGAAAGTCGCTAATCCCCTTGTACTCTCTTCAATAGTTTGTCGCGCCGTTTATTTATTAAAAATGGCACTAACGGAAAGATGTCATTCAGTCTCCTCATGTATATCTCCATCACACATATCCATTAAGAAAAGGGGGCATGAAGATGCTGAGAGGTAAGAGAGCGGTTATTACCGGTGGCGGCGGGGGATTTGGCCGGGCGCTGTGCGTGTGGCTGGCGCGAGAGGGCGTCGAGGTGAATTTTTGCGCGCGGCGGGCTGATGATATGCAAAAAACCTGCAGCATCATTACTGCCGAAGGCGGCATTGCAGAAGGGTATCTCTGTGATTTAACCCGACCTGAGTCCCTTTCTTCGTTTTCTTCACCGTTATTAACTTCAGACAAGCCCATCGACATTCTAATTCTCAATGCCGCCCAGTGGTTGTCAGGGACGTTAGACGATCAGCCTGACACAGAAATTATCACTACCATCAGTTCAGGACTTACGGGGTCGATTTTACTGACGCAGGCATTGCTGCCTGGATTAAGACGTTCAGACAGTGCTGATATCGTCTCCATTATATCTTCATGCGCGATCCCGCATTTTACGGATTCAATTGCGCATCCCGCTTTTTTTGCCAGTAAGCATGGGCTTAGCGGGTTTACAACGAAACTGTCACAGCAGCTATCTGAGGAAAATATACGTGTTACCGGGCTGTACCCACCGGATTTCGAACTGACCGGGTTAGATATGGCTGTCGATAATCACTCCAGAATGGGGGAACGTTTACTGACTGGGTGATCGATCTGGGAAACGATTCGTTTTGTGCTGACTCAACCGCGCAGTTGCCATATCAGTAGCATCTACTTTCAGGGGCCAACGCGCGAAGATCTTAGTAGTCGGGGCTGAGCCCGCTGATGCTAAACAGAACGGCCACCGTTCACTAAAGGCCGTTTATGTAAAGTAGAGATGCTTCAGTGACTGCAAATCACTTGTCCGTAGTCGCCGTATAAAGTTAAGGTAATAGCATGTAATTATTACTTGCGGCCATAATTCTGATGCGTAGATCTACGGATTATGTTCTTAAAGAGCAACCGCTTTTTCGCGACAAGCGTTTTATTTTTCTGGGCGAATCCATACATGGTGTGTCGGAATATACTCAATTAAGAAAGGATATAGCAGAGCGCTATTTTAAAAATTCGGCTGTATTAATTTTTGAAGCGGATAGTAAAGGGATGTTATTTTCGCATCAACATAATGAATCTGCCATTTGCCGGCTTCAAAACTTCCCCAGGATATTACGTACGCAGGAAACCTTAAATTTACTGACATGGGCAATATCAAGGCAAATTCCTTGTCTTGGAATTGACGTTATTTCTCGTCGACCTGTAACTGCCTTCCCCGCGGAACGGCAACCCATTCAACAACGAGAAAGGGATGAATATTTCAGGGCCCGATCGGGAAGACACTTTTTTGCATGGCGTGACTTCCGCATGGCTGAAAATTTGATCAACTTCACTTCAGCGTATCCAGAACACCGGATGTTAATTATGCTTCACAATCTTCATATAAAACGGCGCGGTAGCCTTGAGAAGGCAGAATTACAGTTAAAATCCGTCCGAGAATATTTTGAGGATGCATTTCCCTTGCAAAGTCATTCTATTGCTCAGCTTGCCCAACGCGGTAGTGCTTTACACAATGATTTGACGCTGTTTAATTTTCAAATTACCGATCCACTCTCGGTCGAACTTTTATCCGGTGCGGCGGCATACACTTTGCTTACAGCGCAACAAATACCGGATGTCAGCACTGCCTGGCATCATGCTTTCGAA
This sequence comes from Enterobacter sp. R4-368, assembly GCF_000410515.1. NCBI lineage: Bacteria > Pseudomonadati > Pseudomonadota > Gammaproteobacteria > Enterobacterales > Enterobacteriaceae > Enterobacter > Enterobacter sp. R4-368. The sequence continues at coordinate 4,911,149 of NC_021500.1, forward strand.
CGTGAAACCGTCACACCCAGAAATCAGTATGAGGGGTGTTTTATCTTTAAAGAGGTGCATCCCCCGATAATTATTTCATTATAAAATTCAGGAGATTATGTATAACCTCGCTTCGCCAGCACCGCATTTCAGGGTTTAGCGAGCGGCTTCATGCGAAAACTGATGCCCATACGATTAATGGCATTCATAGTGGCAATAACAATGGTCAGTTCAACCAGATCTTTTTCACCGAATACAGAAAGCGCGGCGGAATAGGCTTTATCGCAAGCGTGTGTTTCACTGATACGGGTAATTTCTTCTGCCCATGCGAGCGCCGCTTGCTCTTTTTCCGAGAATAAATAGGTCGCTTCGCGCCAGACAGGCACCAGGACTATCTTTTCGATGGACATACCAGCCTTGATAAGGTCGCGAGTATGTATATCAATGCAGTGCGCACAACCGTTAATCTGTGAAACGCTTAAAAAAATTAAGTGAATAAGATCAGCGGGTAAATTTGTCCCGGTAGTAGCGTAATGATGGAGCGCTCCGATAGCCTTTCCACCTTCAGCAGAAACCTGAAACCAGTTTGGACGCTTCATACTTGTCTCTCCTTTTGAAATTGTTGAGTCACTCTCTGTTTATTATTCCGATGTCATAAAGCGCCATTACGACGAATTTGAACCGGCACGTCTGTTCAGACGTTGTGATATTAGCTATTCATGACATAAATAAAAGAGACAAATACTGAGTAAGAAGGTAGGACATGCAGCGCGGGAATTTCTGCCAGTTAAACAGAGAAAACAGTCCGTCGAAGATGATTCCCGGGAATGATAAAACGCACGATTAATATCCGCTCCCCACTTATGCCAGGCTTTCAATCCGACGCGTTCGACGTCTGCGTGCCCGTAGAGCGCGCCTCCAGCTCATCTGCGCTTTAAAAACAGCTAGTGGTTCGTTATCACTCACGGACGGCTTTTTTCTTTTTCGAAAGTTCTTTCTGAGAAAAAGGTTGACGAGGTAGAACGATCGTTCTACCTTTATCGCATGAACAAGAAAACGACCGATACCCGAGAAAAAATCCTGTCTACCGCAGAGCAATTGATCTATCAAAACGGTATTCATGCCACCGGCATGGATCTTCTGGTCAAGACCTCAGGCGTAGCAAGGAAAAGTATTTATCGCTATTTCGCGACCAAGGATGACGTGGCAGCCGCCGCGTTGAATGAGCGTGATGAACGCTGGATGCACTGGTTCAGAACCGAATCTGATAAAGGCGATACCCCTCAGGATCGCATTTTGAATATGTTCACTGTCCTCAGGGGCTGGTTTGAATCAGAAGGCTTTCGTGGTTGTGCATTTATCAACACAGCCGGAGAAGTGGGAGACCCTGACGATCCCGTTCGCCAGATAGCAAAGCTGCATAAACAAAAATTGCTGGATTACACGCTCGAACTCACTGAGCAATTAAATATCGGGCAACCTGTCGCGCTGGCCAGACAGCTACTGATTCTGCTGGAGGGCGCTATCACCATGTCGTACGTAATGGGCGATTGCAGCGCCGCCGATAGCGCAAAAGACGTGGCGAAAATCTTGCTGGAACAGGCCTCTTCATAACGCCTGCGTATCAAAAAATGATTTCTACTCATATATCCGAATTTACAGGAGGCTTCACCATGTCCGAAACGCAAACCCGCCCGCCACTTCCGCCTTTCACTCGCGAGTCAGCGATTGAAAAAGTGCGTCTCGCTGAAGATGGCTGGAACAGCCGCGATGCTGAAAAAGTTTCACTGGCGTACTCACTGGATACCAAATGGCGTAACCGCGCCGAGTTTGCCAATAATCGTGAAGAGGCCAAAGCATTCCTGGCCCGTAAATGGAAAAAGGAACTTGAGTATCGTCTCATTAAAGAGTTATGGGCGTTTGACGGCAACCGTATCGCGGTCCGGTACGCTTACGAATGGCGTGATGACTCAGGCAACTGGTTCCGCTCTTACGGCAACGAAAACTGGGAATTTGAAGCCGATGGCCTGATGAAACGCCGCTTCGCCTGTATCAATGACATGCCTATCAAAGAGAGTGAACGCAAATTCCACTGGCCGCTGGGACGTCGTCCGGATGATCATCCGGGGTTGTCGGAACTGGGTCTGTAAATTTGTCGCTAAGCCCCCGGATACAGTGGTAGCCGGGGGCTTTTCTCAACGCAAAAATAACGCCAGATGTTCATTAACATCAGGAGCCGGTTCCGTTGAGGTGAATGTCGTCATGCGTTTGACTGGGCGTAACGTGACGCAAGTTTGTCGAGAAAGATGAATAAGTTTCTGTTCATTTCGCTGTAATCCGTCGCCCGTAGTTCGTCTGCTGACTGAACGAAACGATATTCAGCGGCCCGGCGTAAATCGTTTTCGGAATGAGCAATCAACAGTTCGACGACCTCCGGTGTCAGTTCCATATGGCACTGAAACCCGTAAACCCGATCAGAATACGCGACGATCTGGCGTGGACATCCCTCGCTCCAGGCGATAATTTCCGCCTCAGGCGTAAGCCCTGGCATATCGTTATGCCAGTGACCTACGTTAAGGGTATTGCCGAAGTGAGAGAACATCTCGTTCATCGCTCCTTTATCAGTCATAAAAATGGGAAACGTGCCAATCTCTTTTTCCGGACTGTGAGCAAAAGGGGCGCCCAATGCTTCGCCAATCAGTTGAGCGCCCAGGCAGACACCGATAACGGCTTTACCTGTGTTCACCGCCGAGGCAATCAGCGCCTGCTCAGCGTGAGAATCAAAATGCGCGCACTCTTCCACACTGACGGAGGGATCCTGGGGGCCGCCCATGATCACCAGCAGATCGATGTCCCGTGCATCTGCGGGAAGTTTTTGACCGGCATAAACGCGGGAAAAGGTGATCTGATGGCCGCGACGCGTGGCCCAGATTTCGTAAGCGCCGGGCGCTTCGAAACGTTCATGAACAATGAAATGTACTCGCACAGATGTATGCTCCTGTAATACGGGTCATAAAGTTAATTAAGCGCACGTTACCCGCCAACACTATCGCGCGGGTAAGATCAGCCAGGTCATGGTAAACAAGAGGTTCTCATCTGAAATGCCAGTCAGCATTGATAAAACGCCAAGACATGATGAGGCGACGGGATGGTCAGGCACGGCCATTTCTTACCGCCGTGGAGAGGTTGATCCCCCGCATTACCATCTTGAAGGGCAGCTATTATTTGCTACCAGAGGGGTAATGCTGGTTGAAGCCGCTGACAGACAGTGGGTTATTCCCCCTCAGCGCGCCCTCTGGATCCCCCCGTTTATGGTTCACTCTTATAGCGTTCTGTCAGATACGGAATTACGAGCGGTCTATGTCAGCAGTAGCCTGATTGCGGCGTGTACAAACTTCAGCAGGAACAGCCAGGTTCATACCATTAGCGCGACGCCACTGGTGAAAGAACTCATAAATGGCCTTTTTACGGGTGAATATAACGCGCCGATAAAGCGAAAAATGGCGCTTTTACTGCTGGAAATCCTCAGCGAGACCCCCTCCAGGGGCGCGGAACTTCCCATGCCGCGTGATGCGCGTTTATTTCGTGCCGCAAGAGAGCTGGTGTTCAGTCATCGCTGGAGCGCGTCACTGATTGACCTGGCTGACATCGCGAACATGTCGGAACGGACTTTTTCTCGCCAGTTTTTACGGGACACCGGGTTCAGCTTCCGGACATGGAAACAGCGAGCCAGAATATACGCATCCTTAGATCTCCTCGCTGATAACATCCCCGTGAAACAGATCGCCTACCAGCTCGGCTTCTCATGCCCGGCGGCGTTTTCTGCGGCGTTCCGTTCAGTAATGGGGACAACGCCCGGCGAGTTTTAACCAGGCTGCGGCGGGGAAGAGCAATAACAACCAATTATGAATGCCGGTATCAGTCAAAGTAAGGTTTTAACATTTCTTCGGTCCAGTTCATAAACGCTCTTACACGCTGCGACAAGTTGCGCCGGTGAGCGACAACAAAAAATGCAGTGAGCGGCGCGGGGCGAAACTGGGGCAACACTTCAACCAGTGCGCCACTTTTTATATGGGGTAAAAGTGAGGAATAGCCTCCCTGAATTAAACCTAACCCCGCCAGCCCCGCCTCATGATAAGCCGGTACGCTGTTAACTCTTATGGTGCCTGGTAACATCACTGAGTGGTAACCATCGCCTGCCGGATATTCCCATCCGTCAGGTTTCGAACCAAAGTTGCGCATATAGTGAACCATCCTGTGTCCCTGGCTGAGAAGATCATCAATCGTCTGCGGAACACCGAAGCGATCAAGATAGCGCGGACTGGCTGCGTTGATCATGCGCAGATGCCCCAATGGCCGTGCAATAAGCGTTTCATCAACAACGGGGCCGAGGCGCACAACGCAGTCAAATCCTTCCTGAACCAGATCGACACGGCGGTCAGTACTCGAAAGCTCGATTTCCAGTTCAGGATGTGCTTCCAGCAGCTGTGGCAGAGCAGGGATCACCACGCTTTGTGCCAGTACCGCTGGCATATCAACGCGAATCCTCCCCCTTAATGACTGATCGCCGTGAGAGAACATGGATTTCAGTTCCTCAGCCTCCGAGAGAAAGTCGCGGGCGCGCGAATAAAAAACCCGCCCGTCTTCAGTCAACTGTACCGTCCGCGTTGTCCGGTGCAGTAGCGTAGCGCCAATTTCCTGCTCGAGTTCACGGACCACCAGTGAAGCGCGTCCTTTCTGGATGCCCAGACTTTCGGCTGCCTGCGTAAAGCTCTTCATTTCCGCCACGCGCGCAAAAATGATCAGTGGCTCCAGATTTTTCATTGTTCACCTTTTGGGTAACAGTACGTTATTTTTTCCGCTATTTATGGCCATGTTAATACTTAATAGACTGCTTTCACACCGCGTAATCGCACAACGCTGTCTGGATGCGTTGAAGATCAATCATCCCCTGAAAAGGCTTTTTCGTTCTCACTTGTCTATGTACTTACGCTGGCATATCCAGCCGCTAACGAAGGATAAAACCCATGAATAAAGGTTATCTCATCGCCCATGTAACCGTTTCAGACCCCGTTGCCTACGCTGAATATGCCAGAGCGGCGGCGGCGGCCATGCAGAATTTCGATCCGAAGATCATTGCCTGGTCCGGGCAGTACGAAAATCTTGAAGGAGAGTCGCATGAACGGCATGTCGTTTTTGAGTTCGATTCTTTTGCGGAAGCTAAACGCTTTTATGAAAGTCCGGAATACCAGGCCGCAAGATCACTACGTTCAGGGGCTGCCAGCGGAACGTTTGTACTGGTTGAAGGCACCGGGCTTTAACGCGCCGGGTTTTAGGTCCGTGAGTTCAATGGATAGAGGCAACGCGGCCCTTAAACAAGGGGGAGGTTAATCCCCCGGTATCCTGATAAACAGGATGGCCTGCTGCCGCGAACATAACCGCAGTCTCCGCGCGGCCGGTGACGCTTCGTTCAGTTCATCGGCACGCCTGCATATGACATCGACTGTGATGGCAAGCCGCTCTTGCTGTCACCGGCTCTCCCGCAGCCAGGTATTATCCTCCTGCACAACGCGCGCGGAATTATTTCCCTGGCAATGGGCGTCGGCATCCGTTTATTCCGCTGGCCCAGGAATGCTGATTAGCGGGTTCTGATTAACCTCCCTCAAACCATCTTTTGAGGGGGAACATTCACATAAATCTGTCTGCGCCACCTGAAGCTTCAATGGTCTGCCCGGTAACAAACTGATTCCTTTCGGAGAGCAGAAAGGCGGCAATTGCCGCGATATCTTCAGGCAGCCCAAAGCGGCCTACCGGCGTTTTCTCTTTTCCCAGTAATGCCATGACGTAGTCGTCAGTTTTATCAGCCAGTCCAGGGCGGCGATGGCGGACATTCGGCAGCATATTCTGCGCCCAGTTATCCGTCGCGACAGCACCTACGCCAATCGCATTAACCAGAATGCCGTTCGCCGCCACGCTCAGAGCAAGGCTTCGGGTCAGGTTGTTGATAGCGGCGCTCAGTGCATGTGAGACGGTAAGTTGCGGGTTTGGGTAGATGCCGCCAATAGAAGAAATAGTGACAATTCGCCCCCAGTTTCGTTTTTGCATTCCGGGTAACACAGCTTTGCAAAAGCGTCGCATGGCGGAGAATTTGGTCTCGGTCATTAACTGCCAGTCCTCTTCGGTGGTGGTTAACAGCGTGCCTGCATGGGCTTTTCCGGCATTATTCACCAGCAGATCAACGTGCCCAAAACCCTTTTCCGCTTGTTCAACGACCCGCGAGGGCAGGCCGGGATCGGTCACATCCCCGGCAACCGGCAGCGCCGAAACACCATACTTATCGGCGAACTTTTTCGCCGCCAGGATAAGTTCTGGTTCTTGTCTGGAAACCATAACGACATGCACACCATTTGCAGCCAGCTCTTCACAAATACTGAAACCAATCCCGGTTCGCGCTCCGGTTACCAGAGCCACTTTACCTGTCAGTTTTAAATCCATTTTGTTACTCCTCACACTCAGCACCGTTAACAACATGAGAACCATTACTAACTCATCCCGATCTCAGACGCTTGTGCCACATAATTCAGATGTCTGAAAAAAACGCGCCAAGCGTTGGGCGCCGCCTCTGCTTATGCTGCAAAAAAGCGTGAATGTAGAGCGAGGTGTAGTCAGTGCGTACGGAGAACCAGGCGCTTTCATCAGCCAGAATTCTGATGCTGGCGATTATTTGCTGCATGGTGGTCGCGAATATTTATTTTAATCAATCTGTCCTGAATCTGATCGCAGCGACCTTTCCCCATGAATGGGCTGCTGTTTCGTTGATCCCCATGGCCACCCAGTTAGGTTATGCGGCGGGTTTATTCCTGCTGATCTCATTAGGTGATTATATTGAGCGCCAGCGGCTTATCCTGCGTCAGGCACAGGTGCTCTTACTGGCGCTGATCGGCATGATGTTAGCGCATCGCTACGGTTATGGGGCAGGGGTAACCGGAACCTTGGCCGCTCTGGGATTAATCGGTATTTTGTGTGCGCCTCTGGCAGGCAGTTTCAGCGATCGTCAGGGACCATTCCGGATGGTGGTTTTGGGTGTGTTACTCATGCTGTTTGCCTGGGGTGCTCTCTGGGCCTGGAACAGCATGGCGGGTTTGGTGGTGGGCATTTTACTACTGGATGCGGGTGAGCAATGTGTACTGATAGCGAACCAGCACACAATTTATGCTTTGCGCCCGGATGCCAGAAACCGTCTTAATACACTCTTTATGAGCATCATGTTTCTGGGCGGAGCAGGCGGTTCACTGGCTGCCGCCTGGGTTTGGGAGATCACGCATAGCTGGGCGCTGATCTCTTCAGCGGGTGCCGGGCTGGTGATGATGGGGATGTTAATGGCGGTCAGGCGTCAACCTGGTGCATCGTTCCTGGCGGGAAAAACGCTCAAGTTATCCGGTCTTATGCCGTTAGTTATATCGATGTACGATTTCACATCAATAAGCGCAGCGTATCTATTCCGCCGTGTTTCGGATTGTGGGGTACTACGGAAAAAAGCGGTATGGACTCACCGGGGATCCACTTTACATCTCAGGTCTTGGGGAAATGGATTTTATGATTATCACGACATCCACAGCGAAATACACACAGACGCAAAGCACCTCTGAGGATATTTCAAAAACCACTCTCTCTCAGCCTGTACAGACGTCAGCGAAGACGCCGGCGGCATCAGGGCAAACGACTCTCAGCGGTATGGGGCTGCTGATGTCCCGTCTGTTCGGCGATACGGACAGCAACCCGCCTGTACAAACTCAACTGACGAAAGACACGATGGGCATGTCTTCGGTTAATTTTCTGACAAATAATGACCGCAATACGCTGGCCGGGTTGTATGCCCAGGCAAAGCAACAGGGAACGGATCTGCGCTATGTGGACGATCTTGCCCGCGATTTAGGGGATTACCGTATGTTTAATGGCGTGATGGCAAACCTCAATGACGGGAATATGTATGACACCGGCGGGCACGTACTGACTTACAAATTTATTGCAGAAGATGAGGCAACAGCCTCACGTATCCTCAACGGGGGGAAACTATCTGGCTCCGCGCTGGATGAAGGTTTTTTACGCTATGAACTGGACCCGGGATATTCTCCGACGCATTTGGCAAACTTTAACTTTATTGAAAGCATCGTCAATCAGTCCGGCAAAAATGCCGCTGGCATGGAGCAGATTTCCGACGCGCAGTTTTCGGTTTATCAGCAAAAAGGGAATCAAAACTTTATTGTTGAGGCGGCCAGTGAAGTGACGTTGAAAACGCCGGAGCCTGATTTTGGCAGTGTAAATGGTAAATTCTTTGTAACCGCAACCGGACTGAAACATGGCTTTCGTCTGGAAGGCGGGAAAGTGGTGCAGCATCCCGTAAATTTGTTCGAGAACCTGGCAAAAACGCCAAAAACCTTACTGGAATATTTTTTGAAAGCGGATGAGGCTGATAAAAAGACCACCGGTGTTTCACATCCGCTTTTCAATTTCTTTTACGCTGCTGACCCCTTCGGAGAAAATCAGCAATAACAGGTGGTTACTCAGTTGCTGAGCGGGGGAGTGGCGACTTTTATTACTGTTGAACCGGTTTTTGATTGGGTATTAACGATTACCGGCATGCCCGACTTTCCGTTCTGAGAACGGAATAAAAAAATAAAACCGGCAACAGTAATGAGCAATTTAGCATGGTAATTTGAGGGCCAGCCAAATACGGCGGTAATCGCGAATAGAAAAATTATCTCTTCTGGGGAAGGGATAGTTTTGTTTCTGATGATAATGAAGATGGGGTATGGCAATTTCATACATCAATCGGCAGCTTACTGAAGCAGCTGCCGTTCTGGTGAGCCTACAAAATATCGTTAGCCCGGATCGCCATGTCATCGTTTTAGCTGCTCTTTCTTTAGAAAGCTGGCTGCTTCACTCTGCCTGGGGGGGAATAACGTCGTGATAAATCTCTACGTTTCTATCCGCCGTTGCGCGAGTGCATGTTTTGCCGCGTTTGATGCCCATTCATCGGATTGGTCCTGATGTTCAATCTCTGCTTCGGTTATCGGCGTTACACGGATCAGCGGAACTGAACCGAAGGGCAGCCCCTCAATTCGACGACCATCACGGCTGAGAACGATCCGGGTCATTGGCTGATAATCGTCCGTAAGAGAGCAGAACAGAATGGCTTCATATTTTTCAACATCGGCGGCAATCGCATAGCCATTGGCAACGAGATCTCCCAGGCTCATTAACAGATGCGCCCAGTCATCCCTCTGATGGCCGGTAATATCTGAAACATCCAGCTCCATGAAAAGTTCGCATTCTACGCCGTTTTCTGCGGCTGCAACGCCAGCCCATGGCGTCGAGAGGCCATCGGTAGCCAGCGTTAATTTGCTGCTGCTCTTAGTGCTGAGCACCCGGCGATGGGGCCCGAACCATTTCGTCTGGTTGTGAATGTTTGCATCCCCGCGTTCAGCAATAAAACCATCCGACACCTCGCCATACTTCTTCCAGAATGCTCGCCTTGCGACAGCGGCAGCCTCATACACCGGACTCTGAGGGCCTCGCGGCACAATGGCCTCATCGAAAATTATGTCAACCGTAACGCGACCCCGCATTAACGGTATTTTAGATTTACTCCAGCGAACAATAACCTTATTAAAGGGCTGTATCCGTGATGCTTCGAGTTTCTCGACAACCTTCTGAACCTTCTGAAAGGCGTGGTCACCAGCAGTAATGTGACTTCCGTCGGCATACCTGTAGCCTCCGGTTTGCGAGGCGACTCCAGCCTGCTCCGTGATAAAGACCCATTCACCGTTAACAGCGCCAGCGGGTGCCTTGTCTAAGGCCGAGCGTAAGTCCTTTGCCGCATCAGAGTTTGAATATGCCGTCATGTCTGTCCTTCAGTTTCATGCCTTATGTATCTTGCCACCGTGCCTGATAAAAAAGTACGAATGAACATGTTGCTGTCCGTACCGTTCAGTTTCATCAGAATGTACGCATCTTGATGAAAATAATATAGATATCATCAAAATAAATTCTTCTACGGGAAATAACGCATGACGTTGATATTATCTTTTATAGAAACAAGTGGGGAACATTAAAAAATGTGAACAACAGAACGTTTTTTTCTAAAACCTCATTTTGACCAATGAAATGCGCGTGTATATGAAACCATGGCACGATTTAAATTAAAGAATTTCAAATAAATGTCGTTATTACACCTAATTCAACCAGAACGGGTGCCGCTATTATGACATGGAAAAATACTCAGGGCCGAATAGGCCTGTTACTTATAAGCTTTTTCGTTATCTTATTGATAGTTACCTATATTGTTATCAAACAATTCGTTTCCCCGCAGATTATTGAAACCGAGACCAAAAATATTCAGGCGACGGTTGAATTACAAAGTAACGCGATTAAAGAGCAGATGAACCGTGTTAAGGCTCAGCAACGCTCCATCACTGAACTGGTTGTCGGTCTGCAAAGTGAGCAAATCGACGCATTATTACCGCGTCTGGTTAACCAATATGGCGATTTAAACGTATTCGGCGGTGGGATTTGGCCTCTTCCCGGCCAGCGAGATCCGGCCCGGGACAAATTCAGTACCTTCTATGCCCGCGACGCAAGCGGCAACCTGCAGGTCAACACCGTATGGAACCAGCCGGAGTCGGCAAAATACTGGGAACAACCCTGGTATAAAGACGGCATGAATGCGCCGAAAGGCGAGTGTGCGTGGGCGAAAGCTTATCAGGATGCGGCCAGCCCGCAGCCCCGGACGAACTGTGCTATGGCGATCTGGAAAGACGGTAAAGCCTGGGGCGTGGCGACCATCGACGTGACGCTGGGCTTCTTTAACCAGCTGGCTGTTGAGATGGGCAAAGCGGTAAACGGCAGCGTACTGATTGTTGAAGCGGACGGCAAAATCGTCGGTAACGGCTCTTCCGTACAGGATAAACCCGCGCTGTCAAACGTTCGCGATCTCGGTATTCCGGCGGCGGCACCGTTAGTTAGCCTGTTAGGCCAGGGTAAAACAACGGAAGTACGCGGGAGCTATGACGGTGAAGATGGCGCGCATTCCCTGTTCGTTCTGCCCATCAGCGGTAGCCCATGGTTCATGGCGGTTGATATTCCGAGCAGCCACCTGGTGAGCATGTCTGACGCCATCATGACCAAGCTCACCATCGTACAGGCGATTATCGGCATCCTTATCGTCTTTATCATGATGATTATTGTGCGCAATATTTTCCATAATGTGACGTTGCTCAATCGTAATATTGAAGCGTTATCCAGCGGCGGCGCGGATTTAACGCAGCGTCTTGCGCAAAGTAAGAGCCCGGAATTCAACGCCATTATCAACAACTTCAATAAGTTTATTTCGTTCCTTAATGAGCTGATGCAGCAGGTAGGGAATAGCTCGATGGCGATCTCATCGGCTTCGCGCCAGATTGCCAGCGGTAACCTGAACCTCTCTTCGCGCACCGAAGATCAATCGGCCTCGATCGTGGAAACAGCAGCGTCCATGGAAGAACTGACCAGCACCGTGCGCCTTAACGCAGAGAACGCGTTGCAGGCGAACAAGCTGGCGGAAGAGGCTTCGGCGGTGGCGAAACAAGGAGCCAGTGTGGTTAACAACGTTGTCTCCACGATGAATAGCATCAATGAGTCCTCCTCTAAAGTGGTGGAAATCATCAGTGTGATTGACGGCATCGCCTTCCAGACCAATATCCTCGCGCTTAACGCTGCAGTGGAGGCGGCAAGGGCGGGCGAGCACGGACGCGGGTTCGCTGTGGTGGCCGGTGAAGTTCGTTCTCTGGCGCAGCGCAGTGCCCGCTCAGCTCAGGAGATCAAAAAACTGATTGAAGAGTCGGTGAGCAGCATTGAGCAGGGCAGCGGGCTGGTTCGTCAGGCGGGTACCACGATGGACGGCCTGATGGAGAAAGTCGAAAGCGTGGGCGTGCTGATCTCAGAAATCAGCTCTTCTAGCGATGAACAAAGTCGCGGGATTGCCCAGATCAACATCGCCATCAACCAGCTCGATAGCGCAACGCAGCAGAATGCGGCGCTGGTGGAAGAGGTGGCGGCGGCCGCGCAGTCCATGGAAGAACAAACCGTCCAGCTCGAAAACGTGGTTGGCAGCTTCAAGCTCTGACATCCAAAATAGCCGACTCGGCAGAGTCGGCTTTCTTATCTTTTGTGCCTGTCACTTAGTCTTACCGGCAGGAACCGCTTCACATATCACTCGTTGTAAAAATCCCTTCGCGCTACTCTATTTTTACTCAACAGTTAATCGCCACAGATTCAGTCGTCATATTTCAGTTGTGCAGGTAATGACCAACGGCAGCGCTGTGCCAAGAGCAGACTTAGTACTCAAACAGCACCGTCGGGGTAAGAAAGGGATCAACATTTGGCACTGTGAAGTGAAAGGATCGTGTAAAACTCGCAAGGTTAAAGACTATATTCTAGAAAATCCCTGCCATACTGTTTGGTGATGAAGTGGCTATTCCTGAAAGGAATCCGTATCTTACTTTGATTGAGAGGCAACAAGGCTACTATTTCAATATCAAATAGTTATAAAAGAAATGACTAAGGATCACAGATTCTTGGAGCTGAAGAAGATAAAATAAAATAGTATATTGTTGAAAAAATCAGCTACTGATAGGAAATAAAATGGAAAGCATGGAAAATATCGCGGCGTTATCAAAAGAGATAAAAAAAACCATAATAACAGGATGCTATGATAATTATGAAGAAATAAATAATTATCTCAATTTAATTTTTTCTGAAATATATAAAGCAACAAATGCAGATAAGATAAGAATCAAGTTGTTTGATTTATCATCAGCAATTCATGAAATTGGTGACCCTGCCGTTATCATCTTACTAAAATATCTCCTAGACAATTTGGAGAATGTTAATACGCCTAACGTTCTAGTCAGCACCACACTTGAAGGCGAGGTAAATATAGAAGATGTTGGCAACTTTTTAATGAATGACCTAATTGAAAACACTGAGCGTAATATCAATTTCTTCAATCATAAAAAGGGGCGGTCATTAATAGGGAAAAAGAAATTATATATAGGATTACGAAGAGTATTTGAACATTTTCTTAAAGAAGGAGGGAACGATGATATACCTACTGCACTGACTTCGATGGTTAATATGTGGGAACTATCAAAAAAGAATGACAGACTATACGAGTTTTATATATATTTCAATTCTCTGTTACATAAATTAAATTTTCTTGGGAAAAATCAATTAGCTCGAGACTTGTCTGAATTGGCACTTCTTCTATCTCTGAAAGATAAGGTTTTTCATTATTCTTTTTATATTAAAATGGCTAACTTTGCCAGGCAGAGAAACGTCATAGACTCCTTACTTTCAGCAAATATGTTGTTATACGGAGTTAATTTCTCTAACAAAGAACATGATCTATTTTTATCAAAAATTCTTTTGGAGTTATTTATTCTGTTAAGAAATTTTCAATTTTATCCATATGCAGAGAGAGTTAGAGACGCACGAAAAAGATTAATAGTAGATGATGAATATGATCTTCATCAATTTGATATGGCATATTTTAATATGTTGCTTTTGAGTCGTTCAGATGAGTTATTTGAAGTAATTCAGAGCCATTTAGAAGAAAACGACGTGATGAAATTTGGGAAAAATGCAGGAATCCCATGGCTTACATTGTTACATAACCTTCACAAGTTGGATTCAGAGAAGTTTAAAAACAATAACAATTTGGTCGATTTATATACAAGGCTACTTAATGATGAAGATATAAAAAATGAACCCCTGATCAAAAATATTTTCCAGGGGCTAGATGATGATGTCTCCCAAAATAAAAAAATCGTTAAGCAGCACATAAAGGAAATTCAACAATCCCGAAACCATCAAGATGTTAACTATGAAATAACTGCAATCAGACCATTGGTTTATAACTTATTGAAAAATAGTATCATAAATGAAGATATTGAAGGTGCTTTAATTGCTCATTCATTAATGTCTGACACATCATATCTTCCTATATGTAAAGATATTTTTGGGTTGGGTCAATACCCAATAGATATATTAGATAAAGATGAGTCAGATTCTATTTATGACAATTACATGTTGTATCTTGAATCAATCATAATAGAATCAGAGAATAAACAATTCTTATGGATTGGGTGTAATGAGTATTTTTCATATTATATCAGTTTATACAAAGGCATTTTTTCCATTTCACAGAATGATGACTTCAAACGAAATGATGCTCGTAATTGGAATGAAAATGAAATTGCTAAATTTGCTTTTAACGACCAACCCTCTATAAATGAAGTTTTGCAATCAAAAGAAGAATTCTGGCTTAATGAGTCAAGAGAACTAATGAAAAAAACTCCATCTCTAATACCAAATATCGAATGCCAGAAAGTTGTTATTTTTAGAGATTCTGAGATATCAATTATCCCTATAAATTTATTGAAAAAAAATTCAAATACGCCGCTGTGTGATGATCATGTTATCATTACCCCCCCTATCAGTAACAGAATATATTAATTATAAAGAAGGCGTTATTGACACAAGGAAAATTAAACTATGGGCACCAATGGAAAATAGCGACTTCGCCATACAACTGGCATATAGCAAAATATCTGATGAATTCACTGATCAAGAAATGATTAAAATTGATAGCCTTAATCCTAAAATCGAGCTAAATCAAGATATAAATATTTTTATTTCTCACGGTGGTAAAGATGACCTATACGGATTCAGGAGTATATCTACCGGTTCAGGGCTATATGTAACAGATGAACGTTTAATATTTGGCACGGGTGAGATAGCTATATTATTTATTTGTCATTCTGGCAGTTCGAAAGCCTCGTGGTATTCAAACAAAATTAATACACTCATTGACAAAGTCCTATCTATGGGGTACAAAACCGTGATCGCACCAGCGTGGAGCTATAACGTTATGCTTGCTGGTATATGGTCTAAAACATTTGTTGATGCTTTTAAAAATGGAAAAGACGTAGCTGAATCAAATTATATAGCTAATATGGCCGTAAAAGATAAATTTGTAGGCGTAGGTGCTTACGCTGCAATGCATGTCTTTGGTAATGGTAAATTACATGCAAATATAGAGCATTAAATTTGAATAATCTCAGCCCTATGTGTGCGTTATTAGTAATCATTGAGTATCGTACATAACAGGGCTGGGTTCTGTTCGTTATCATATTAATTTACTCACTCAATAAACCTTCCCCCATTTTCAATTGATTGCGGCCAGTCCCTTTTCCCAACGTCAACATAGCCCGACCGCTCTGTCCTGCCCCCGTTGCTAAAAACACGGTAATAATAGCAATGCTTATAATGGACAAAAATGCTTGAGAACTTCCGCTCCTCGCTCACAGCGGACCTTCAGCTCAGTTAGCTCGTCCGCTCAGCGCCAGAACTGGACGTTAGACAAAAGTAACATCCCTTTTATAAGTGCCTTATTTTTAATCAAATGGATGAAGCTCTCTTAAATCACCTGGCCATAATACCAGCGTTCTCCCGTGAACCATTCATCCCGATCCTCGCTTCCATAATATTCGAGAGTGATGCCTATTTCCTGTACGTTATCTGGCAGAACGAGTCCCCATTCAGCAGCAAGGCTACGTTCTTTGATCAAAGCAGAAGCACCATTTTCAGAACGATCTTCAGTTATGAAGCCCTGATAATATTCTTCGGAGCGATAAAGACAGACCTCACTTGTAAACATATCTGGAAGACATACCACAGCGGTAATTCGAGGGCTGTAATTCATACTGGCAGTAGCCGTTATGAGGTTTGAACAGGCATTAATTAAAGCTTGTGCACAAGCTGCTTTGGTTTTTAGCGTACTGTATTTCCCCTGAACGAGATTTATTTCTACTGGAATTTTGAAATTCCAGTAATGCTCTTCTTCTGGAAAAATGCTACGTTCTGGGCTATGAAAAGTACCAGCCCAACGATTAAGGGCTTTTATGCGTCGGGGAATATTTCTGACTTTGGTTCTATGATCTCTGTTAAGTCGTCTACTCATGAATAATGTACCTATTAGCTGCTTGAACGGCTCACATTCTGCCCCTGTACAAGAGCATTCTATCCTAAAGTGTTCAGCTTATTGTTAAGTCTGCAATTTAACGCATCGCAATCGGCTTATGAGAATTTATGTCCGCTCCTCGCTTGTAGCAGACATGGCTGTGCCTTGGTTTGCCGCTTCGTGCCAGAAACGATACTTAGATCCACTCACGAATGCGTGAACAATGTGTGATTAACGCAGCCCTGGCCGATTAAAGTGGTACGCACAGCCTCAATAAGCGGGGTATGAGGTTCGTGGCCTAAGAAAGCGATCAGTTTTGCATTGTCCATCTGTATTGCCTGTTCCCATAAATAGCGCATCTCCAGCATTTCATACAGTGTGGTGTTGAAAGGTGCCATCGCCGTGATGAGCCACCAGGGAAATGATTTTTCCTTCGCGTTAACCCCCGCAAGCTGCGCGACACGCTGTATGGCTCCGGTCATCGCCGTACCATCGGCGTCCCAGTGTCCCCGCATATGAAAGCAGGCAAAAGGGTCGAGTTGATCCCGACGTGCCAACAGCGCAGCCAGAGTGTCGGCGACATCCGGCAAGTAGGCCCACTGATGGCCTGTCCCGGCTTTGCCTGGGTTTTTAATTATCCGCGGGAGGTGCCCCGGTTTGATCAATCCCTGCGAAAACCAGTTGTTGCCTGCGTCAGGGCCAAAGAAGTCACCGGCCCGCAGAATCAGCACCTTTCCGCCACGCTGTGCGTAAGCGAACAAAGCCTTCTCCATTTGCGCCCGTATTGCCCCTTTTCTGGTGACAGGATTTTGGGGAGAGTCTTCGCGCAGGAGTGGAAAGGCGTCCGGGCCGTAGTTATAAACGGTGCCCGGGAGAACGATTAATGCACCATTTCGCTCTGCGGCATTGATTGTGTTCTGTAGCATGGGCAAAACCAGTTGTTCCCAGTTTCGATAACCTGGTGGATTAACAGCATGAACAATCACATCACACTCTGACGCGGCACTCGCAACCTGCTCAGCATTCAGCGCATCACCCTTTATCCACGTCATACTCTCGTGATCTTCATTCTGCGGGGCATTGCGGCGCAACGCATGAACGTCCCATTTTTCGCGGATGAGTTTACGGGCGATTTCACCACCGATTCCGCCTGTTGCGCCCAGTATGAGTACCTTGTTATTGCTGTTCATTGTCTTACCTCTTCCGGATATCTGTTGACATCGTAGTGCCTGTGCAAGCTAAATGTAATTGCATGGCATCAGATAGCAGGTATGCATTTTTGTATGAATATAAATATTCCATGGGAATGGTATCGAACCTTCCTGGCAGTGATGAAAGAAGGTTCCCTGTCGGGAGCGGCACGCATGCTTTCCATCACCCAGCCCACAGCGGGGCGTCACGTAGCGGCACTGGAATCCGCCCTTGGTCTGGTTTTGTTTACACGTTCTCAGACTGGCCTGCAGGCCACGGATGCGGCGGTAGCGATTCAGGGACATGCGCAAGCGATGGAAAACACAGCCAGTATGATTGAGCGTTCGGCTGCCAGCTTCAGTGCCCACTCCGCCGGGTTACATGGCGTGGTTCGCGTATCTGCGAGCGAAATTATCGGCACCGAAGTGCTGCCCCCCCTGATTGCACAAATTAAAGAAGATTATCCTCAACTTACCATTGAACTGGTGCTGTCTAACCGAATACAGGATTTATTGAACCGGGAAGCGGATATTGCGGTACGCATGAGCACACCGGTGCAGGAACAACTGATTGCGCGTCGGTTGGGCAGTATTGAAATTGGTCTGCATGCCTCGCCGTCCTATCTGGCACACCACGCCGCACCGGAAAGTATTGACGAGTTGTTCACCCATACGCTTGTGGGCTTTGATAAAACGACGCCCTTTATTTTACAGGCACTGAAACACTTTCCTCAGTTAAATCGTGAACGCTTTACCGTGCGCACTGACAGTGATGTCGCGCAACTGAACCTTATCCGCGCAGGCGCGGGCATAGGGATGTGTCAGGTTCAACTGGCCGGTTTCCCTGTTCCGTTAGAGAGGTTGATGCCTGATTTCTTTGCATTTCATCTCGACACCTGGTTGGTGATGCATGAGGACTTGCGGCACAGTAAGGCCTGTAAAACGGTGTTCGATATTCTCGCAGCAGGCTTACAGGCTTATATCAACAACGTAGGGACATGAAGACGGCTACTTCTACGGCAGCAGGTGACGGAATATCTGGGCAGGTAGGCAGAAATCGCATGTAAATACCCGCGACCTCAATTTGTCAGAAATGTCATTACTGTGAACCTTTTCAGAGGGCAGAATGTCTGCTCCTCGCGCATTGCTGCCGTTCAGATGGCTCTGATCACTGACCAGATGGCTTACGAATGGGGATGTCGTCCACTGAACAATTCTGCAGGCGCTGAGACAGTGAGTTGGCGTTGAAGAGACTGGTGGTGAAGCGCGACGTTAAGGGCTGGTGAAAAAAAATGCCGCTGGCGCGGCGTTATAATCATTTCTGGTTGCGCAATCAGCTGGATCGTAAATTTTCGATTGCGCTGTCACTGAGCGTGAGCACCGATTTAACGCTGACGCTTATTCTGTCAATAATGGCCTGCCGGGGGCCAAGCCGCCACGCTTCACTGTTATAAAAAGATTCCTGTGAGGATTCCAGGTGGGAGAGGCTGTCATAAGCTCTGATAAGATAGTAAGCATCATCGTCATGGGCTGAAAGACCGAAAGAAACGATATCCATACCTGCTGAACGATGAAGCGGGGCACTCTCCTCGGTCATGATCCGGTGAAACTCTTTCCCGGTGCCGGGTTTGAGAGTGTATAGCAAAAATTCCACTGCTTTCATTTTCGATATCCTTTCTATTTTTTCTTCATTGCGAACTAGTGCGCTCTGGGGCCGTAAAACCAGACTGGCACGGATTTTGTCCTGAGCATTTCCTGCGTGCCAACGTGGATACTGCGGTTCATGCCGCGTTGATTATCGCCGCTGGCAGCTAATTTAAAAATGTTTAAGCATATGATCCAGAAACGCGCGTACCGCCGGATTGGAACGGCGACTTTCGTGCCAGACAGCCGAAATATTACGCCGCGCTACCGTAAAATCTGCGAGTACGGGAACTAACTTTTTATCCCTGACCAGGGATGCCACCATAAAATTCGACGCCATACCTATTCCGGCCCCGGCAGTCATTGCGGCTATGACGGCTTCGCTGGCATCAACAATCACCGTTGACGAAGGCACAATTTCAATCTCCCGCTCACCGACACGGAACGGCCAGCGAAAAAGTTGCCCTGTATTTTGGTAACGCAGATTAATCGTTTGGTGGCTGATTAAGTCATCAGGATGTTGCGGTGGAGCGCAACCGGCTAAATATTCAGGCGAGGCATAGCATCCTATCTGATACGGCGGGAGGCGACGCGCCAGCAGGTTTGAATCCGCGAGATCGCCAATCCGAATGGCAATATCAATATTCTCATCAACGATGTTTACCACCTGGTCGCTTAACCGTAAATCAATCGTCACTTTTGGGTGAAGCGCGCAAAATTGCGCAAGCACGGGGGCGAGCATGTGGATACCCACCGGTAACGATGCCGCAATCCGCAATGTACCTGCCGGTTCCGCGCGCGCGCGTTTTGCTATCTGCTCGATCTCCTCGGCATCACGTAGCAATCGCAACGCCCGTTCATGCAGCTCGCGGCCTTCGGCCGTTAACACGAGCGAGCGTGTCGTTCGGGTGAATAATGTGACGCCGAGATGCTTCTCCAGCCGTTGAATACTTTTGCTGATGGCGGAAGGTGAAACGGAGAGCGCACGGGCAGCGGCACTGTAACTGCCCAGAGCGCCGGCACGAGCGAATGCGATGAGACCCGTGAGTCTTTCAAAACCGATTTGTTCCTTCATGGCACAATTAAAGCGAAATACAGCCACATTATCAATCCTGAATATTAGCCGTATGCTCTGTTACCTGAGTTGTTTTTAGAGCGAGACGGTGATGACTGAGATGATGAAAGCTGTACAGCTACATGCGTTTGGTGGGCCAGATAACCTGCGTTATGAAGACGTTCCCCGGCCCCGGGTGGGAAACGACGAGGTTCTGGTTCATGTGCAAGCGGCCAGCCTTAACCCGCCAGACTGGTATCTGCGTGACGGGTATCGGGCACTTCCCCGTGAATGGTGGCCCAAACCCACTTTTCCGCTTATTTTGGGAACGGACATCTCAGGTGTTGTCGCGGCGGTCGGTAAATATGTTACCGGGTTCAGCATCGGGGATGAGGTCTTTTCGATGGTGCGTTTTCCTGAAAAGGTGATGGAGGGCAGTGGCGCTTATGCAGAATATGTCAGTGTTCCTTCGTCGGAACTGGCGCTGAAACCGCAGGGAATCGGGCATGTTCAGGCTGCCGGTGCCCCGATGTCACTGCTCACGGCCTGGCAGTTTCTTATCGAAACCGGGCATGACGCGCCGAATCCTTTCCAGTCTTTTCCACATAAAGCCGTTCCATTAAAAGGGCGAACGGTGTTGGTCAATGGTGCCGGCGGCGGCGTGGGACACCTTGCTGTTCAGCTTGCCCGCTGGAAAGGTGCGCGGGTCATCGCCGTGGCTTCCTCCCACAATGAAGCGCTTTTACGCGAGCTGGGGGCAGACGAGTTTATCGACTACACCAAAACCGCAGCCGAGAACGCAGTAAAAAATGTTGATCTCGTTTTTGATGCGGTGGGCGGCGCAACTATGGCGCGCTTTCTGCGCTGTATCAGACCTGGCGGCGCACTCTTTCTGGTTAATCCTTTAGGCTTTTCCGCACATCATGAGGCCGCGCAAAAAGCGGTGACGGTGTCATCCACGCAAGTGCGCTCCAGCGGTGCGCAATTAGCGCAAGCAGGCCGTCTTCTGGAAGAAGGTGTGGTTCGGGTGGTGATTGATAGCACCTATCCGCTCGCAATGGCATCTGCTGCCCACCAGCGCGCAGCAATGGGAAGGATTCAGGGCAAAATTGTGCTGACAAACTTTTGATAATCACGATCCCCGATCGGCCAGCCATGGCGATCGGGAATAGCAGATTAAAGGCGACGATATGCTCATCATTTGTGGCTATGTGAAGATCAACCCCTCTGATTTATCGCTTTTTATGGCCGATATGAAAGTGCTTGCTCAAACCGTGCGAAAACGTCCAGGAAACCTCTCGTATGACGTGGCCGTAGAGGATCACCTGGCGGGAAACGTGCTCATATCGGAACGCTGGAAAGATCAGGATGCGCTGACCGCGCATCTGGCCGCTCCCCACACCCGGGCATTTATCACCCGATGGCAGCAACGAATGACCGCCGAAATACTGAAATATGATGCGTTTAACGAAAGAGGACTACTGGATAGGGAATTACAATATAAGGGCGAGGATATTTGACGAGCGGTTGTTCCAAAACGTTGCCGTTTTTTTGTGCGGGCAGGTTTCTCGCGGGCTCGTCATCTGTCCAGCTGGCTGCGCCAGTTGTCGACCCCCGGTCGGGGCTTCTCATCCCCCCTGGGGAGTGCGATATGAGAAAAAAAAGCCCGCATCTGCCTGCGGGCTCTTCTTTGAATGATGGCGGTGAGGGGGGGATTGATTCGCTGCGCTCACCCTACGGGCAGCCCATTCACTGCGTTCATGGTCTGTCCAACTGGCTGCGCCAGTTGTCGACCCCCGGTCGGGGCTTCTCACCCCCCCTTGTGGAGTGAGACAGGCGAAAAAAAAGCCCGCATTTGCCTGCGAGCTCTTTTTTGAATGATGGCGGTGAGGGGGGGATTCGAACCCCCGATACGTTGCCGTATACACACTTTCCAGGCGTGCTCCTTCAGCCACTCGGACACCTCACCACATTGTCTTCCCGGTGTTACCGGGACGGGCGCTAATGTAGGGAAAACCCGGAACGCCGTCAATCCTCTTTTTCAATAAATTAGCGCGTTTAGACAAACTTCAAACAACCTGCTTCTTAAACGTTCTGAAATCGCTTTTTTTCTCGGCACGGCACTTTCTCCGCGAGGTATGAGAGAAATTTGTTATGCTGAGCGGCCTTCGCGAAAAAGCATAATTGTTCCGGAAAATAACCGGATACATCACATCAGGTTCTGGAGTTGATATGGAAATTATCTTTTATCACCCCTCATTCAATAACAATGACTGGATCCGCGCATTGCGGCAGGCGCTGCCGCAGGCAAATATCCGTGCGTGGACGCCGGGCGATAATGCCCATGCCGATTATGCGCTGGTCTGGCATCCACCGGTTGCGATGCTCAAAGGCCGACAATTAAAAGGCGTGTTTGCACTGGGAGCTGGAGTTGACTCGATTCTTAGCCAGTTGCAGGCTCATCCTGAGATGCTTCCCGAGTCTATTCCGCTGTTTCGCCTGGAGGATACCGGCATGGGGCTGCAAATGCAGGAGTATGCCGTGAGCCAGGTGCTGCACTGGTTCAGGCGCTTTGATGATTACCAGGCGCTAAAACTGCAGGCGAAATGGCAACCGCTGGATGAATACGAACGTGAAGACTTCACCATTGGCATCCTCGGCGCGGGTGTGCTCGGCACGAAAGTGGCCGAAAGTCTGCTCCAGTGGGGGTTCCCGCTGCGTAGCTGGAGTCGCAGCCGTAAAAACATGCCCGGCGTGACCAGCTTTGCGGGTGGCGAGGAGTTGCCCGACTTTCTTCATGGCACACGAGTGTTGATCAATCTGCTGCCCAATACCCCGGAAACGGCTGGCATTATTAACACTGCGTTGCTCAATCAGCTCGCTGACAACAGCTATGTGATAAATCTTGCGCGCGGTGTGCATGTTGTCGAGCGTGATTTGCTTGCTGCTCTGGAGAGCGGCAAGCTGAAAGGCGCCATGCTCGATGTCTTTAGCCAGGAGCCGCTCCCATCCAATAACCCATTGTGGGCGCATCCACGTGTGGCGATGACGCCGCATATGGCGGCGACGACACGCCGCAGTGAAGCCGTGGCTTTTATTGCGCAGGCTATTCAGGCTATTGAGCGGGGCGAAGCGGTGAGCGGGCGGGTAGACAGAGCGCGTGGTTATTGACAGACGCCCGGCATCGCCGGGTTTTGTCATTAAACTCGCGAACGATAACTGCTATCCTTTGCAGAAATAACTACAGGAGTGAGTCATGTATCCCGTTGACCTGCATATGCATACCGTCGCCAGCACCCACGCTTACAGTACGCTTCACGATTATATTGCCGAGGCAAAACGCAAAGGGATTAAGCTCTTTGCCATTACCGACCACGGGCCGGATATGGCGGATGCGCCGCACTACTGGCACTTTGTGAATATGCGCATCTGGCCACGGCTGGTCGATGGCGTGGGTATTTTACGCGGTATCGAAGCCAATATTAAAAACACCGAGGGTGAAATCGACTGCACCGGACCGATGTTGACGTCGCTGGATCTGATCATTGCAGGTTTCCATGAGCCGGTGTTTCCGCCGCAGGATAAAGCCACCCATACTCAGGCCATGATTGCGACTATCGCCAGCGGCAATGTCCATATTATTAGCCATCCCGGTAACCCGAAATTTGACATTGATATTCCGGCCGTTGCCGCTGCCGCCGCGAAATATGGCGTCGCGCTTGAAATTAACAATTCATCGTTTGTCCATTCGCGCAAAGGCAGCGAGGCGAATTGCCGCGCCGTGGCTGCCGCCGTGCGTGATGCCGGCGGCTGGGTGGCGCTGGGATCGGATTCTCACACCGCGTTTACGCTGGGCGATTTCAGTGAGTGCCGTAAGGTGCTGGATGACGTCGGTTTCCCGGAAGATCGTATTTTGAATGTCTCGCCGCGTCGTCTGCTGGATTTCCTCGAATCCCGCGGCATGGCGCCAATTCCCGAATTTGCAGAACTTTAATACTGACTGGAACAACTGAATGAACGAATTTTCAATTCTCTGCCGTGTACTGGGCTCGCTGTTTTACCGCCAGCCGCAAGATCCTCTGCTGGTGCCGCTCTATACCATGATCCGGGAGGGGAAACTGGCGGAAAGCTGGCCGCTGGAGCAGGATGAGCTGCTTGAACGGTTGCAGAAAAACTGCGATGCGCAGGCACTGGCGGCCGATTACAACGCGCTGTTTGTCGGGGAAGAGTGTCGCGTCTCGCCTTATCGCAGTGCCTGGGTGGAAGGTGCTACGGAAGCGGAAGTGCGTTCATTTTTGTCCAGCCGCGGCATGCCGTTAACCGATGCGCCAGCCGATCACATCGGCACGTTGCTGCTGGCGGCATCATGGCTGGAAGATCAGGCCGCAGAAGATGAAAGCGAAGCGCAGGAGACCTTATTCGCCGATTATATCCTGCCCTGGTGCGGCACCTTCTTTGGCAAAGTTGAAGCCCATGCGACAACGCCGTTCTGGCGCACCATGGCGCCACTGACACGCGATGCAATTGCCGCGATGTGGGATGAGTTGCAGGAAGAGTCAGAAGATTAATTGTGATTTTAATCACAATTAAAATGCAACTGAGATAATTGGTTTTCAAATAGTGTGCGTATTGTCGCATATCCGGGGCGTGCATCTGCTATGATGCGCGCCATGAACATTCTCCTTTCTATCGCAATTACGACAGGCATTCTCTCCGGTATCTGGGGCTGGGTGGCTGTCGCTTTCGGTTTATTAAGCTGGGCCGGTTTTCTCGGCTGCACCGCCTATTTCGCGTGTCCGCAGGGCGGTGTGAAAGGGCTGCTTATTTCCGCCTGTACGGTGATGAGTGGCGTGGCCTGGGCGCAGGTCATGATTCATGGCGCAGCCCTGGCTCCGCATCTGGAGATCGTTGGCTATCTGATGACCGGTGTGGTGGCGTTTTTGATGTGTCTGCAGGCCCGGAACGTGCTGCTCTCTTTTGTACCGGGGACATTCATTGGTGCCTGCGCGACGTTTGCCGGGCAGGGCGACTGGCGTCTGGTTATCCCGTCGCTGGCAGTGGGGTTAGTGTTTGGCTATGCCATGAAAAACAGCGGGCTGTGGCTGGCTTCCCGCCGCGCGCAGCCGCTGCTTAAAGAGCAAGAAAAGGCGTGACCGCAAGTCACGCCTTTCTTTTTTCAGGACTCCGGCGGCACCGCCATTTCGCGGTATTTAGCCAGCACAGGATTATGGCGATCGGCGCCTTGTTGCAAATCCCACAGTCCCCGATCAATCCCGTCATTGATCAGCAAAATCACCCCCGTTTCAATCGCTGACATCAGGCAGAGCATGACCGGTTCGTTGGCGGTATAGCCAACTTCTCCTTCCAGCAACCGCTGGTAGTCGATAAAGCGAAATACCCCAGCCTGTACTTCATAGGAGAGGATGGTTTTGCTGGTGTTGACCGACGAGAGAATTTCCCCGGTCGTGACATTAATCACCCGCAAATTCACCGCAATTTGATCCAACTGATATTGTGTGTCTCCGCCGATGCCGAAATAACGCGCACCAATGCCGCCGGATTTTACATTGCTCTCGTAGCCAATAATGGACCCTTCAATCATGATATTCGCGGCAGTCAGCGAGGGAAGAGGAACGCGATTATTGATGGCAACAGTCCCGTTTTCTTGCGCGGCGCGAATAATTTTTCGTTCATTTAGCAGATTCTGCAAACCCTGGCGCTCCAGCGGGACAAACCAGCGCGAATCTTTCAGCGCCGTCACCAGCATTGCGGTCGCGCTTTGCGGGACGGCGGTAGAAAAGTTACTTGCCGGGTAGGGTTTAAATTGCCCGGTTTCATCCTGGATGTTATACACCGAGACGAAAATTTTCCCGCTTGGCATCGGCAGATGCGTCAGATCCTGGTAACTTTGCGCCCGCGGCAACAGCGTCGGCTTAGCGGCTTGTTTTGGCGGCGCAGTGAGGCAACCGCTTAATAAACACACGGCGAATAAAATAAATAGACGCGACATAGTTGTTGTCCTGTTAGACAGTGGCTTAAAAGTCCGTTGAACCGCTTTGCAATCCCGACACCTGAATCGTAGATGTCTTGCCGGTTTTTCTGTCGGTGACGTTTAATTGCAGTTGTCCGTCTTTGTTGGAAATATCCACGATAAAATCGCTGGTCACCATTCGCCCGGGTTTACCGGTATTAATATTGGTAAGTAATCCGCCCAATATTTGTGATTGTATTGCCTGGGTGAAATTATCCAGCGCGGAAGTGGTTTCCACGCCGTAATCCTTATAGCTGGGATCGGTATAAGAATTTTGTGCCTGGGCGCTATTTAATAAAAATGCACCGTTATTAGGATTACCGCCGAAATTAGGATTACGAAACTGGAATGTCATGGTTCCCGCCCAGCATGCAGGCGCGATAAGCAACAGCGCAAGCAGGGTATATATGCTTCGCATAATAGCCTCCGGAGATTTAACGTATTTTAGAATTCATCACTCGCCATATCGCCAACGCTCAGCAGCGCCTGGTTTATTTGCAGGTGATCGATCGCTTGCTGGGTTTGCGCCAACGCGATTTCAACATTTTTTTCAAAGTCGCGGTGCGTCGGGAAAAGAAACGTCTGGTATACGACACTCTGATTGACGATTATCGTTATCCAGCTTCCCCAACGGGCGCTAGGTCGTTCATTGATAGTTAAATTCCCTTTCCAGTTACTTTCCCATTTATCACTAAATGCACGATAAAAATCGTGTCCGACAGACGATACAGTGTGATCGGCTAACAGCCCGGGAACTTCGACTTCAACAGCCGATACGTTTACGCAGGCGATCAGCAAAGTGGCAGTTGCCAGACGATACCCATAGCGTTTCATCGCACTAACGCCTGAGATTATCGTTAGCCCAGGAGACGGCTTGCGTGCGGTTTTTTACCGCTATCTTCCTGAAAAGATTATAAAGATGCGTTTTAACTGTGTTTTCACTAATGAACAGTGAACGGGCTATTTCAATATTTGATGCGCCGATACGCAGCTTATTAAGGATCTCTTTTTCCCGGTGGGTGAGCAGTGCAGATTCAGTGCTGTAGTAACGATAATTCCCGGCATGAGTGATGAGATAACTCGCCAGTTTTTGCGAGAAATAGCACTCACCACGTTGTACGCCTTGTAAGCCATCGACCAGCTGACTTCTGTCCTCGGAAATGTAAAAGACGCCCGTAATATTCGGCCAGTTTTCTACATCCTGGAATGGGTAATCAAGAGGGGTATTCATCAGCAATAGCTTAATATCACCATTTCGTTGTGACAGGATATTCTGCCATTGCTGAATCAGTTTTTTATCCGCATCCATCATGTCGAATAAGACGATGCTCAATGCGGGAATATCATCGAGAGGCCGTTGAATATTATGGAGCTTTCCGGGCAAAGAGAGCGCAAATTTTAAATGCTGGAGAAGCGCCGTTGCCTGTAATGAAGGTTTGGTTATTAATAATAAGACTGAAATAGCTGAACTATGGACTTCACTAAACATGATGAAACCCCGCGTATTTGTTTTTTGTTCATCAACTTCAACCCCCCGGTTATTCACCGGGGAAACCAGATGTACTGTCGGATTCGCTATGCTGTGTTCAGGAATAAGTGATCAGCCCGTGCAAGGGAGAAATAATACAAAGTAATGAGTGCTGCGAATTCAATCTAACGCTTGCAAACCTTAAAGCAAGTGTGAATCATGTAACAGAATGTAAAATTAAATATTGAAATGTTATTTTGATGTTCGGGCAAGTAGATATGCAAAGGCAAAAGCAGGGCGGGTTACAAAAGAATATGGTGCGAGAATTTATATTAAGAACAATGACCTGACTTTTGTTGACTTCAGGTTCGCCTTATTTTCACGTTTTGCTCTGGCCACGTATCCTGGGCATTGACGCTTATAACGCAGGGGTAATTATTTAAGAAAAATCATCTGATGCCGCCTCTGCTGCAAACGGGGAATAATTATTCTTCATGCTTTAGAATGACAAGGCTAATGAAAATCCAACTTGCTGGTGAGATATTTTCTTTTTATCCACGGCATACTCAGTTTTGCAACCAGGTATTAACAAATAAGTTTGGCGGTGACAGCATGAAGAACAAAATAGCCTTTATGATGTTAACCCTGCTGGGAATTCCGTGCCTTGTAACAGCAGCCGGATATGACCTGGCAAACCCGGAATATAATCTGGCGATTAATGAGTTAAGCCAGGTGCCTTATAATCAATCAGCCAATATTGATCAACATGGTGCGAGTAATAATGCGCATATTGATCAACGAGGTTCGAAATTATTAGGTGTTATTTCGCAAAATGGCGGAAACAATTCAGCGCAAATTAACCAGTCAGGAAGTTATAACCTTGCTTATATCGATCAGGCCGGTAGTGCCAACGATGCGAGTATTACGCAGGGTGCTTATGGTAATAGCGCGGTTATTATTCAGAAAGGCTCAGGCAACCGGGCAAATATCACGCAGTACGGTACGCAAAAAACGGCAGTAGTGGTGCAACGACAGTCGCAAATGGCTATTCGCGTTATTCAACGTTGAAAGTCTTGCGGCTTTAATCTCAATCCAACGGGGGTTTACCATGAAACTTTTCCAAGTGGCAGCATTCGCAGCGATCGTTGTTTCAGCAGGCGCATTTGCAGGTAGTGTCCCGCAGTATGGCAATGGCGGCGGTCATGGCGGTGGCAGCAATGGCCCAAATTCTGAACTGAGCATTTATCAATATGGCAGCGCCAACGCCGCCCTTGCTCTGCAAAGCGATGCACGTGAATCTGACCTGACTATCCATCAGTATGGTTCCGCCAACGCCGCCGATGTGGGCCAGGGTTCTGATGCCAGCTCTATCGATCTGGTCCAGAACGGGGCGCAAAACAATGCCACTATCGATCAGTGGAATGGCCGCAACTCTGATATTTCTGTGAGCCAGTATGGTGTGGGTAACGGCGCGCTGGTTAACCAGACTGCATCGGGCTCGAGTGTCACTGTTCAGCAAACCGGTTACGGTAACCACGCTACCGCGAATCAGTACTGATCCCCCGGGCAGGAATAAACAGGGCTACGGCCCTGTTTTTTTTGGAGGCGCTATGCATACCTTATTATTGCTGGCGGCGTTATCCAGCCAGATCACGTTCAACACCACCCGCGAGGGCGACAATTACACCATTACTCCGCTGGTGCAGGTTACACAGGATTGTGTTTGCCAGGTGCAGATTATTACCGAGCGCGAAGGTGCTGCGGGGGTGAGCCAAAGCCGGCAACGAAACACAATGACTCTCCCGGCGAATCAAACAACCGCAATTTCGCGCATTCATTTGAATATTTCCGCGCACGATAACGTCAAAATTCTCGTCACGGTATCTGATGGTCAGTCGCTCCATCTCTCCCGGCAGTGGCCCGCCGAATAATAATTTACTTAATCCAGGATACGGCGAACATATTCCTCATCTGAATGCTAATTTTAATTAAGGAACGCGCTAACGGTGCCGATATTTAACTTACCAATAGCCGAAGCTCAACCGTCAGGGATGAGTGATTTACGAGGTGTTTATGCGTCTGTTTCAAGCGTTCGTGTTTCCTGTTGCCTGCTTTTTTATGATGTCATCCGCTTATGCCGGAACCCAGCTGGCAGGAGGGGCGATCCATTTTCGTGGTGCCATCGTTGAAGGCGGCTGCGAAACTCGCGCTCAGAACCAAAATCTGCAGCTTTCGTGTTTGCAAAACAATCAAATGCAGACCCGGCAAATCCATGTCAACGAGGTAACCGGGCAATCACTCTCTTCGCAGGTTGCGCAAGTCCAGATGCGCTATCTCGATGCGCAGCAATCCCGCGCCGAGGTTACCATCACCTATAACTGATGATTTTGAATATGTTGCCCTTGCTATTTCCGGATACACTTAACGGTGTTAACGGGTTACTGGCCGGATAGGGGGCAAAAATGCAACCACGTATGCAGGTGCTTCAGGGGGATATCACCACGCTTGAAGTGGATGTGATTGTGAATGCAGCAAACTCATCATTGCTTGGCGGCGGCGGTGTGGATGGCGCGATTCATCGTGCCGCTGGGCCTGCTTTGCTCGATGCGTGCCGGCAGGTACGTCAGCAGCAGGGCGAGTGTCCGCCAGGCCATGCGGTGATCACGGCGGCAGGAAATTTAAAGGCGAAAGCGGTGATCCATACCGTTGGGCCGGTCTGGCGTGGCGGAGAAGAGAATGAAGCACGCTTACTGGAGGATGCATACCGCAATAGCCTTCAACTGGCGGAAGCCAATAGTTACACGAGCATTGCTTTTCCCGCTATCAGTACCGGCGTGTATGGTTACCCAAAAGCCGCGGCGGCCGAAATCGCCGTTAATACCGTCGCTGCGCACCTTATACGCCGGCCTCAACTCCAGCAGGTGATCTTTGTTTGTTTCGATGACGAAATGACGCAGCTTTACCAGCGCTTACTGACTCAGCACATCCAATAAGGCGCGGCTGCTCTGCGGGCAGGGCAGCCGGAAACCTTATCTGGCGTGAGCATGACGCTTCGCGTCGTTTTGCTGCGGCTTGCCGGAAAAAAGGAAGCGTAGCAGCGGAATGCGCAGATGGATTTCATACAGCAGCACCGCAATGCCAATGACGAAGACCAGCCCGGCAAGAAAACCAAGGAGATTGGACTGGATATGCGGTGTGATCCACGCGCCAAATAGCAACGTTAGCGGATGGTGTACCAAATAGATAAACAGGGATGCGTTCACGAAATAACTCACACGCGCTGACTGGAAGTTCAGCAACTTGTGGCCCAATGAAAAGACGACATTGACCATCCACAGCCCCAGCAGCATGGTGATAACCGCCTCGGTTTCGTACATCCAGCCATCACCACTGCCATAGCGCTGGTTAAGCAAATAAGCACCAAAGGCCAGCGCTGAGCCGAGCATGCACCATGGCGAAGGCGTGGTGAAAAGTGATTTCAGGCGCGAGTTAATGAATGCCAGCGCACCAAGAATGAAGAACGGAATGTAGAACAACGTCTGCATGACCGCAAAATTAAACAGCGCGTCACGTAATATATCCGGATAGATCATCAACACAATTCGACGCAACGCAGCCCATGCGATACCTAACAGCAGGAACCAAAGCGACAGTTTCGCCAGCGAAATATTACCAGCCAGCCGGTTAGCGCTATTTTTTAGTTTTTTAAACAGCACCATGCTGATCGTTGTTAATACCACAAGGACTAACAAAAACCATAAATGGGAGATGAGTTCCCATGACAGCGTGTTGAATTTGTCATAAGTCGATAGGGTGTGCCATTCGGCTGTTTTATCTTTCACATATTGCAACATAATAAATTGCGGCAGCGTCAGCAGCGGGATCGCGGTGAGCATTGGAATGCCGACGCGCTCAACGCGCAGCTTCCACCAGCGCTTAAGCGGATAGCGCAAATACAACATGTATGAAAAATAACCGGAAATGACAAAAAACACCTGCATACGGAACGCATGTATGGCGTCATTGAACAGCGTTAGCCACCATGAAGGGTAGGCGCTGTTCACGTGCCACATATGGCTGGAGTAGATCAGCGAAATATGAAATGGGATCCCAAGCAGCATCAACCACGCGCGTATGGAATCAAGGAAATATTCTCGTTGTGCGGGGGTTTTGGTCATATCACTCCGTACATTCTCAGACTTTTCGTCTTATCCATAAGACAAATAATGATTACATTCGCAACCAACCCTACACTATGACCGATAACCTGTCTCCAGGATAAGCCTGCAAAACGATAAAGGGTTAGTTTCATTTGCTTATTCAATGAGCCTGCATGGAGAACAATGCGGGGATTCAGTTGTCGGATAGCCTGAGTTTCCATTAAAATGGATCGGATCGATTTAAGCACACAAAGGGGGAAGTGCTTAGTTATTATGAAACCTAAATTACGAATGATGAAAATGCGTTGGGTAGGTGCTGCTGTTCTGTTGTCACTTTATACGTCATCAGGCTGGGCCTTTTCTATTGATGATGTCGCAAAACAGGCACAATCACTGGCCGGTAAAGGCTACGAAGCACCCAAGACCAATTTGCCCTCTGTGTTCCGTGAGATGAAATACGCGGACTATCAGCAGATCCAGTTTAACCATGACAAAGCCTACTGGAACGCGATCAACACCCCATTTAAGCTTGAGTTTTATCACCAGGGTATGTACTTCGACACGCCAGTGACCATCAATGAAGTGACTACCACTGCCGTACGTAAAATCAAATACAGCCCGGATTACTTCAATTTCGGCAACGTCCAGCACGATAAAGACACGGTCAAAGACCTCGGTTTCGCCGGTTTCAAAGTTCTGTACCCCATCAATAATAAAGATAAAAACGATGAAATCGTCAGCATGCTGGGCGCAAGCTACTTCCGCGTGATTGGTGCGGGGCAGGTGTATGGCCTTTCCGCTCGCGGTCTCGCCATTGACACCGCACTGCCATCTGGCGAAGAGTTCCCGCGTTTTCGTGAGTTCTGGATCGAGCGTCCAAAACCAACTGACAAACGCCTGACTATTTACGCGCTGCTGGACTCACCGCGTGCAACAGGCGCATACCGTTTTGTGATTATTCCAGGCCGCGACACCGTGGTGGATGTGCAGTCCAAAGTTTACCTGCGCGATAAAGTGGGCAAACTCGGTGTTGCGCCGCTGACCAGTATGTTCCTGTTTGGGCCGACGCAACCCTCCCCTGCGACCAACTATCGCCCGGAATTGCATGATTCTAACGGGTTATCGATGCTGGCAGGCAACGGCGAGTGGATTTGGCGTCCACTGAATAACCCGAAACATCTTGCTGTGAGCAGCTATGCGATGGAAAACCCGCAGGGCTTTGGTCTGCTGCAGCGTGGTCGTCAGTTCTCCCGTTTTGAAGATATCGATGACCGCTACGATCTGCGCCCGAGCGCGTGGGTAACGCCGAAAGGCGAGTGGGGCAAAGGCAAAGTCGAACTGGTCGAAATCCCGACCAACGATGAAACTAACGATAACATTGTCGCTTACTGGACCCCGGATCAACTGCCGGATCCAGGTAAAGAGATGAACTTCAAATACACCATCACCTTTAGCCGTGACGAAGACAAGCTGCATGCGCCAGACAATGCGTGGGTATTGCAGACGCGTCGCTCCACAGGGGATGTGAAACAGTCAAATCTTATCCGTCAACCTGACGGGACTATCGCGTTTGTGGTGGATTTCACCGGCCAGGATATGAAAAAGCTGCCGAAGGATACCCCAGTAACCGCGCAAGCCAGCATTGGCGATAACGGTGAGATTGTGGAAAACACCGTTCGCTATAATCCGGTTACGCAAGGTTGGCGTTTGATGTTGCGCGTGAAAGTCAAAGATCCGAAGAAAACCACGGATATGCGCGCGGCGCTGGTCAACGCCGACCAGAACCTGAGTGAAACCTGGAGCTATCAGCTACCTGCCAATGAATAAGACAACTGAGTATATCGACATGCTGCCGCTTTCCGCATCGGAAAAAGCGGCGCTGCCGACAGAGAGCATTCGCAGCGTGCATGAGGCGCTGGATAAAGAGCAAACGAGCTGGACGCGTGAAGATGATACGCCGCTGGGTTCTGTGAAAGCACGTCTGGAACATAGCTGGCCGGATTCGCTCGCTGAAGGGCAATTGATCAAAGACGATGAAGGGCGTGCGCAGCTTCAGGCGATGCCGAAAGCCAAACGCTCTTCGATGTTCCCCGATCCGTGGCGCACTAACCCGATTGGCCGTTTTTGGGATCGTCTGCGCGGGCGCGAAGTTGCGCCCCGTTACCTTGCGCGTTTGACCAAAGAGGAGCAAGCACACGAGCAGAAATGGCGTACCGTCGGTTCTATCCGCCGCTACATCCTGCTGGTGCTGACGCTGGCGCAAACCGTCGTCGCCACCTGGTATATGAAAACCATTCTGCCTTATCAGGGCTGGGCGCTTATCAACCCAACGGATATGGCGGGCCAGGATCTGTGGGTTTCCTTTATGCAGCTCCTGCCGTATGTGCTGCAAACCGGTATCTTGATCCTGTTCGCGGTGCTGTTCTGCTGGGTTTCCGCCGGGTTCTGGACTGCGTTGATGGGCTTCCTGCAACTGTTGATTGGCCGCGATAAATACAGCATTTCGGCCTCGACGGTGGGCGATGAACCGCTAAACCCGGAACATCGCACGGCGCTGATTATGCCTATCTGTAACGAAGACGTGGATCGCGTGTTCGCGGGCTTGCGCGCAACCTGGGAATCTGTGAAAGCCACTGGCAACGCGGCGCACTTCGACGTCTATATTCTGAGCGACAGCTACAACCCGGATATCTGCGTAGCCGAGCAGAAAGCCTGGATGGAATTGATTGCGGAAGTGCAGGGCGAAGGGCAGATTTTCTACCGTCGCCGCCGCCGTCGCGTAAAACGCAAAAGCGGTAATATCGATGACTTCTGCCGCCGCTGGGGCAGCCAGTACAGCTACATGGTGGTGCTGGATGCGGACTCCGTGATGAGCGGCGAGTGTCTGACCGGGCTGGTACGCCTGATGGAAGCGAACCCGAACGCCGGGATCATCCAGTCGTCTCCGAAAGCGTCCGGGATGGATACGCTCTATGCGCGTTGTCAGCAGTTTGCGACCCGCGTTTACGGGCCGTTGTTCACTGCGGGCTTGCACTTCTGGCAGTTGGGTGAATCCCACTACTGGGGGCATAACGCGATTATCCGCGTGAAACCGTTTATTGAGCACTGCGCGCTGGCGCCGCTGCCGGGTGAAGGTTCGTTTGCCGGTTCGATTCTGTCCCACGACTTTGTCGAAGCCGCGTTGATGCGCCGTGCCGGTTGGGGGGTGTGGATTGCTTACGATCTGCCAGGCTCATATGAAGAGCTACCGCCGAACCTGCTCGATGAGCTGAAGCGCGACCGCCGCTGGTGTCACGGCAACCTGATGAACTTCCGCCTGTTCCTGGTAAAAGGTATGCACCCGGTTCACCGCGCAGTGTTCCTCACCGGTGTGATGTCCTATCTCTCCGCGCCGCTGTGGTTTATGTTCCTTGCGCTTTCCACGGCCTTGCAGGTGGTGCATGCGCTGACGGAGCCGCAATACTTCCTGCAGCCGCGCCAGTTGTTCCCGGTGTGGCCGCAGTGGCGTCCGGAGCTGGCTATTGCGCTTTTCGCTTCGACAATGGTCCTGCTGTTCCTGCCGAAGCTACTGAGTATCATCCTGGTGTGGTGCAAGGGGCCGAAAGAGTACGGTGGTTTCATTCGCGTAACGATTTCCCTGCTGCTGGAAGTGCTGTTCTCGGTGCTGCTTGCGCCGGTGCGTATGCTGTTCCACACCGTGTTTGTGGTCAGCGCGTTCCTTGGCTGGGAAGTGGTATGGAACTCGCCGCAGCGTGACGATGACTCCACGCCGTGGGGTGAAGCCTTTATGCGCCACGGTTCTCAGCTGCTGCTGGGGCTGGTATGGGCAGTAGGGATGGCATGGCTTGATCTCCGCTTCCTGTTTTGGCTGGCACCGATTGTCTTCTCGCTGATCCTGTCGCCGTTCGTGTCGGTTATCTCCAGCCGGTCTACCGTCGGACTGCGTACCAAACGCTGGAAACTGTTCCTCATCCCGGAAGAGTATTCTCCGCCGCAGGTACTGGTAAACACGGATAAATATCTGGAGCTGAACCGCTCGCGCAGCCTGGATGATGGCTTTATGCATGCGGTGTTTAACCCGTCATTCAACGCGCTGGCAACGGCGATGGCAACGGCTCGCCACCGCGCAAGCCACGTGCTGGAGATTGCCCGCGATCGCCATGTTGAGCAGGCGCTGAATGAAACACCAGAGAAGCTGAACCGCGACCGTCGCCTGGTGTTGCTGAGCGACCCGGTCACACTAGCGCGTATGCACTATCGCTTGTGGGCGGCACCGGAGAAATATCTGTCATGGGCGAGCTACTATGAAACGCTGAAGCTTAACCCGCTGGCGTTGAAGGCAAAGTAAGCCGACATTAAGGAAATACCGGCCTGAGAGCCGGTATTTTTTTATCTGTATCAGATAAGAAGAGGTTGTCTGTGAGAGTAATTTTGGTAGTCGTCATGGCGTGTCTGCTAAGCGGTTGCGGCAGCATCGTCAGCCGGACAATCCCTGGCCAGGGACACGGTAATCAGTATTACCCCGGCGTTAAGTGGGATGTCCGCGACTCCGCGTGGCGCTACATTACCGTACTTGATTTACCTTTCTCACTGGTGTTTGACACACTTTTGTTACCGCTGGATGCTCATCACGGCCCTTACGAGTAATCAGCGCTCGTCCCACTCGTCAGCGGCTGTCTGTCCCTCTTCGGTATCAAGCGGTGGTTCCAGCTGGAATTCACCCTCGTCCCATTCATGCAGCGTATTCTCTTCCTGCCACTCCTGGCTTATCTCGATCTCATCGAAATCGCCGTCAAAGACACTTTGTGCGGCTTCACCGCTGAAAAGAGGCAAGCATTCGCCAGGCTCTTCTTCATCCGCAAAAAACTCAGCGCGCCACGCGATATCGCCATCCTGAAGAACATACTTTTGCACATTGAATTGCTGCACGCTGATTTCTTCTTCATCAAGATCCGGGTTGTCGGCAATAAATAATTCCCGCGCGGCATCAATTGCTTCCGACAGTGTTGAGTAATACTCCAGTTCAGTTTCGGCCATATCATCGCTCCTGAAATAACAGTAAAAAAGGTATGCACAAACCTATAGACGCTGGCTTTGCGAGCGTCAAATTTGTCATAAATAAATCAGCGATTTCATGGCATAACGAGAAAGGTGTCGCGCTGAATAACAGTACATCTGCGGGAGCCGTGACGAATGTTTGTGACTGCGTTTTATGTTTAACGTGTTGCAAGATAAAGATGGTCAGTCATGCCAGTTATTTCGCTTTTCGGTTTTGATTAATTCGGGAAATACGCACGAAACAGCGTCGCTTTTTTATGCGCGGGACAGCATGGATGTGAGGTAAATATCTATTGTATCGGGTGGGCGATCACGCTTTACGCTACTCCTGGCGTTGAACGCTGCGGGTTGCCTCGGTTCTGGCCCGGCGGGCAGGGCGCTGCAAACTGCACCATGAATAGATGGCATTAAACAGAACGACGCCCGCCGTCACGCAAAACACCGCACGAAAACCGTAGCTGGCCGAGACCGCCGCACCCATCAGCGGGCCGGTAACATTACCAATATCGCGGAATGACTGGTTGTAACTGAATATCCGTCCGGCAATTTGACTGGTGGAGTTGTAGACCAGCAACGTTTGCACCGCAGGGAGCAAGGCGCCGTCTGCAGCGCCGAGCAGGAAGCGCAAAATGCCCAGTTGCCACGGCGTTTGCACCATTGACATTGGCAGCAGTAGCAGGACGGAGATTATTAATGCCGCGACGAGGATTTTCTCCGGGCCGATTTTGTCGCCCAATTTGCCCAGACGAGGTGCGCTAAGCAGTGCCGCGACGCCAGGCACGGAGGCAATCATGCCGCTGATAAAGGCAATGTTGCTGACATTACCCGCAAGATCGCGCACATAGAGTGTCAGAATCGGCGCAATAGAGCCCGTCGCTACCTGGATAATCATGGTGGTGATGAACAGGCTCAACACCAGTTTGGGGCTTTTTAGCGAGGCGAAAACCTCTTTGAAGTGCAACATCTCGCGTTTTGCCACCGGGGTGAAATTTTCGCGGATGCAAAGTAGCGTGAGCAGAAAGCAGATAAAAAGCACAGAAGCGGTAATAAAAAAGACCATCCGCAAACCCCAGCTATCGGCCAGCAAACCACCGGCCAGCGGGCCAAGCAGCGCGCCGCTGACGCCTCCCGTTGAGAGCGTCCCCAGCGCCCAGCCGCTTTTATTGCGCGGCATTTGCGTGGCGATCAGGGCATTTGCGTTGGGGATAAAACCGCCCAGCAAACCGAGCAACGCCCGCAGCACAAGGAGCTGCCAGACATTTTGTGCGATGCCCATTAACGCCATAACAATCGCCATGCCGAGCGCGGAACGCAGTAGCATGATTTTGCGTCCTTTACGGTCGGCAAGACCGCCCCAGAAGGGAGAAGCGATGGCAGAGAACAGGAAGGTGATGCTAAAGACTAAACCGGACCACATATTGAGCGCACCGGGATCGGTGATGCCAAGCTGCTCGACATAGAGGGGGATAAAGGGCATCACCAGGCTAAACGCTGCGCCAGTGAGAAAACAGCCAAACCAGGCAACGGTGAGATTGCGCTTCCAGTTTATTGGGGCATCAGAGTGAGACATAACCGTCCATAACAGCACACATTAATAATAGTCGATAGTAAGCATGCTAATTATGCGCCCGGGTTATGATTGCCGCAATGCGCTGACGCAGGTTTGTATGACAAAAAAAGAGCCTGCATTTGCAGGCTCTTTATCGCTTCAGTAGCGAGAGGGGACGCCTTCCGGGCGCGTTTTGAAGCGGCGATGCAGCCACATATATTGCTCTGGCGCCATCATAATGCAGCGCTCAACCACTTTGTTCATCCATGCTGCGGTGGTTTCTGCGTCATCGAGCGGAGGAGAGCATTCCGGTTCGAGAATAATCAGTTCATACCCTTTACCGTCCGGTTTACGCCGTGGAACAAAAGGAACGATACAGGCCTGGGACATGCGGGCCAGCATCCAGGTTCCTGACGTGGAAGCCGCATCTTTAACGGCAAAGAAAGGGGCGAAAACGCTGGCGCGCGGGCCGTAGTCATGATCGGGCGCGTACCAAACGACATCACCCGCTTTCAGGGCGCGGATCATGCCTTTGAGATCTTTACGGTCGATCATGCTTTTATTAGAACGCATGCGGCCCCAGGTTTGCAGCAGATCAATAACCGGGTTGTCGTTCGGGCGATAGACACCAATACCTGGCTCGTTCAGACCAAACATGCGGGCACCGATCTCCAGCGTCAAAAAATGGACGCCGATCAGCAAAATTCCTCGCCCCTGCGCCTGCACGCTTCTGACATGTTCAAAATCGATAACGTCCATCCAGCGTGACATCCGGCGATCGGACCAGAACCAGGCCATGCCGGTTTCCATCAAACCCATGCCAACCGACTCAAAATTTTTTGCGACCATTTTCTGCCGCTCTGTTTCGCTCATGTGCGGAAAGCAGAGTTCGAGATTGCGCTGCGCAATACGCGCGCGACGTTTCATCAGGCGCTGCGCCAGGTGACCAATGCCACAGCCGAGGCGGTAAATCACGGGATAGGGGAGTTGAACAACTAACCACAGCATGCCGACCCCGAACCAGAGAGCCCAGTAGCGCGGGTGCAGCAGCGATGCCGTAAACTTGGGTAAATGCGTCATGACTGTCCTGTTTGAAGCAACAATTCCCTGTATTCTCGCATTTTTTCGGAATTAACCAAAACCATGGCGCACAGAATGCCTGTTTTGTCAGGAATTGTTGCGTCGTAATCGTTAGAATGAGAGAAAATGTAGCGCAAAATGTGTGGATGTAAATTATCAGTATTTGCTTTATGATGCCGCCGTTTTTTCACCCCTAACTTTGCAGGACACGTACACCATGCCAGTGTTACACAACCGCATATCCAATGATGAACTGAAGGCGCGGATGCTCGCGGAAACGGAACCGCGCGTTACCGTCTCGTTCTATAAATATTTCTCGATTATTAATCCGCAAGCCACGCGCGACGCGCTCTACCAGGCTTTTAGCCAGTTGAACGTGTTTGGCCGTATTTACCTTGCCCATGAAGGTATCAATGCGCAAATCAGCGTGCCACAAAGTAAATTCGATACCTTTCGCCAGACGCTTTATGCGTTCGATCCGGCGCTCGACGGCCTGCGTTTAAATATCGCGATTGATGATGACGGTAAATCCTTCTGGGTGCTGCGCATGAAAGTCCGCGACAGGATTGTTGCCGACGGTATCGAAGATGAGAGTTTTGACGCCAGCGATGTGGGGGATTATCTGAAAGCGGCGGAAGTGAATGCCATGCTCGACGATCCTGAGGCGGTGTTCATTGATATGCGCAATCACTACGAATACGAAGTCGGACATTTCGCTGGTGCGCTGGAGATCCCGGCGGATACGTTCCGCGAGCAGCTACCGAAAGCGGTCGAAATGATGCA
Source organism: Enterobacter sp. R4-368 (assembly GCF_000410515.1). Lineage (NCBI taxonomy): Bacteria > Pseudomonadati > Pseudomonadota > Gammaproteobacteria > Enterobacterales > Enterobacteriaceae > Enterobacter > Enterobacter sp. R4-368. The sequence goes on from NC_021500.1 coordinate 4,951,205, forward strand.
GGAACATAAAGATAAGAAAATCGTTATGTACTGCACCGGCGGTATTCGCTGCGAGAAAGCGAGTGCCTGGATGAAGCATAACGGCTTCACTAAAGTGTGGCATATCGAAGGCGGCATTATCGAATATGCGCGCCGCGCGCGCGAACAGGGCTTGCCGGTGCGTTTTATCGGTAAAAACTTTGTATTTGATGAGCGTATGGGCGAGCGCATTTCCGATGACGTTATTGCTCATTGCCATCAGTGCGGCACTCCCTGCGATTCCCATACCAATTGTCGCAATGACGGCTGCCATTTGCTGTTTATTCAGTGTCCGGCCTGCGCTGAGAAATTTAATGGTTGCTGCAGTGAGCTGTGCAAAGAAGAGAGCGAATTGCCGGAAGAAGAGCAGCGTAAACGTCGCGCCGGGCGGGAGAATGGCAACAAAATCTTTAACAAATCCCGTGGTCGTCTGAATACCAAACTGGGGATTCCGGATCCGGAATAAACCCTGGGGAGAGGGTTGCCCCTCTCCCGCAATCTTACTTCTGACGCACGCCTTCCACGGAAATAATCAGTTCAACGTCCTGTGACGCCGGACCCAGATCGGTGGTGATGTTAAAATCTTTCAGCTTAATTTTGCCGGAAGCTTCAAAGCCTGCGCGCACGCCGCCCCACGGATCATCGCCCTGGCCCATCAGTTTCGCCGCCAGCACTACCGGTTTGGTGACGCCATTCAGCGTCAGATTGCCGGTAATATCCAGCCCGTCACCCGCTTTTTTCACCTCGGTTGAAGTAAAGGTTGCCTGCGGGAATTTGGCGACATTCAGGAATTCAGCACTGCGTAAGTGTTTATCACGCTCGGCGTGGTTGGTATCGACACTGTTAGTGTTAATGGTCACGTTCACTTTGTCTGAGGCCGGGTTGGCTTCGTCGAAGCTAAACGTCCCGTCGAAATCTTTAAACGTGCCATAGAGCCAGCTATAGCCGAGGTGCTGGATACGAAAATTAACGAAGGCGTGTTGACCCTCTTTATCAATTTTGTAGTCCGCAGCGATAGCAGAACCCGTGGTGAACAGCAGCGAAGCGAGAGCGAGTCCCGGCAGGATTTTCTTCATATTATGCTCCAGAGTCAGGCGACGATTTCCCCAGCATGCGCTTGAGAGTGACGTCTTTATCGATGAAATGGTGTTTAATCGCGGCAAGGCCATGTAATACGGACAGCACAACCACTGTCCATGCCAGCCAGAGGTGAATATTTCCGGCAAGGTCGGCTTGCGATCCGGCATCGGCAAGCGTTGCGGGGATCTCGAACAGGCCGAAAACGTTGATGGGTTTACCGTCGGCCGTGGAGATGAGATAGCCGCTGAAAAGAATGCCGAACAACAGCAAATAGAGCGCGATATGAACAAGCACGGCGCTGATATGCGTCAGACGTGAATAGCTGGCGAGCGGCTTTGGCGGCGGGGAAAGAAAACGCCACACTACCCGGAACACGAGGCCGAGCATGAGCAAAATGCCGATGCTCTTATGGAGCTCAGGCGCTTTATGATACCAGCCGTCGTAATAGCTCAGTGTCACCATCCACAGACCCAACGCGAACATACCATAAACCACAATGGCTACCAGCCAGTGCAGAACAATAGAAACGGCGCCGTAGCGCTCAGGTGAATTGCGTAATGGCATAATTGTTAATCTGGGTTAATAACTGGTTAAATTAAAATGGCGGGAGAAAAACAATATTGCAACTCAAAATTACGCTATTGGATCGTTATTTTTTCTATATCATCGTTTTTGAATGACTTTGCTGGATAACATTCAGCACATTAGGTGGACTGTGGTGTAAGTCCTCAATTTATTAAGGTTTTGTTGCGGAGAGGATGTTTAAATATTCTGCCCTGAAAATATATTTTTATAAGTATATGTCAGTTTTTGTCAGTGTTTATCAAGATGCCCATACGATATAGATAATATCGATCAGTGCGATAAGTAACCATAGCGCAATATAAAGCATCAAATGTTCACGCACGTTATTTATTAAGTAATGAAACAGACGGCGCATATTCTCTCCGTAAAAATGCGATAAGCGACCCCGAACGAGGCCGCTGAAAGGTTACCCGGTAAAACGGGAAAGTGAGAAAGGTTGTAAATCAAAATGCGAACGTTTGCCGTGGGCAAATTCACAGGCAATTTCGCCCAGCACTGGCGCAAATTTGAAACCGTGTCCGCTAAGACCAGTGACAATCAGCGTGTCCGGGGATCCCGGCAGCGTATCAATAATAAAGTCTTCATCCGGAGAGTTATCGTAGGTGCAGGATGCACCGTACAAGCACCCACCGATGCCGGGCAGAAACTGGCGCAGGAAAGCGAAACATTCGGAGCCATCTCCCGGCTCTTCGCCAAACGGCTTACGCTGCTGCGCGTCGCTGATAAGCTGCCCGCCGTTGTGACGGCCAATTTTTAATTCATTGTCTTCCGCCGGGAAGCCGTAATACTGGTCGCCATTGGGCATTTCACCGGTAAACGCCGGGAATTTGTTTTTGGTGCTGTAACGGCCATCGGCCTGGAACCACGCAAAAACTTTGCGGACCGGTTGTATCGGCAATGCCGGCAGCAGTTTTTGCACCCACGTCCCCGCGCTGACAAGAACTTTTTTGCCGTGGAATGTCCCTTCCCGGGTATCGATGCTGATACCGTCTTCATGATGATGCAGCGCGGTGACCGGGCAATTGAAGAGCTGAGCGCAGCCCGCCTCTTTGGCAAGACGGATCCAGGTCTTTACCGCCAGTTCGCTACGCAGCACACCGGAGTCGGCTTCAAACAGGCCGATGTAATCGTCGGGTACGCGGATTTCCGGCCAGCGAGCCATCAGTGACGGGGCATCGAGTTTTTCGACGGCCAGCTGCCACTGCGCTGCGCTTTGCGCGACGTTAGCCAAAAAAGTGGAATCAGCCGGACCAATATTGATAACGCCTGTACGGTCAAATACCGCTTCGCCGCTTTCCGCCGCCAGTTGCTCCCACAACTGCTGCGCGCGCAACACCAGCGGAACATATTTCTCGCCTTCGCCGTAAGCGTGGCGAATTAAACGCGTATCACCGTGGTGGCTGCCTTCCTTATGGGGCGGCAGGTGAGCGTCGGTCATCAGCACATTCAGCCTGCTTTGCGTGGCGTAATAGCCTGCCGCTGCGCCGACAGAGCCGCTGCCAATAATAATGAGATCGTATTTCATGGTGGTGTTCTCCAGGCAAATGCGTGTTCAGGAGGGTAATTAACCTGGGAACGTTATACAAGGACAGAAATAAGAAAGGCACCACAAGGGTGCCTGTTGAGTCTATATAGCGCATTATCACTAATGCCTGCGATACTCATCTTCCTGGTAGTCGCCCGATTCAATCTTGGCAATGCCCGCTTCGAGTATCGATATAAACTGGCGGGCAACATCGGTCGTTAACCACAACGTCTGGCCGACTTCGGTCTCTTCCTGAGCGGCTCTGTTTGGGGTCTGGTAGTGCAACCGGAGCATCAGTGCGTCGTAGCTATCCACGGTGCTGATGTCCCATCCGACCAGTGGATGGGTCTGGATGACTTCATTATTCTTTACCATCATAACCCCCTTTATTGGCGTGTTTAATTCGACAACGACTCTTGAGGTTCAATGCGTGTTTTATTTGAAGCTTTTTCAGTATACCAACAAGTGGGGTTGTAGATCGAATAATTAAACACTCTGCAACATGTTTTTTCGGCCGTTAGATTTTTTTGAATAAGAAAACGGGCTCTTAACCATATATTTTTATTAAAAAAGATCTGCACCAGGATTGCGCTTAAAAAAACAACAAAAAAAGCCGGGGCGACCCGGCAATAAGCACAAACTTAAAGAGAAATTAGTCGGTGATAAACCAGTCGTCGGCGCTTTCCCAGGTTTCCTGCAAAATTTCAGTTATGCGATCTTTATCTTCTTTTGCACCGCCTAAAACCGAAAGATTATTTGCTGCGGCATAGCGAACCGTAATTTTGTTTTCGCGATCGGGGTAACAATTGTTCAGACGTCGAGATAACTCGCCCGCCAGTGCATCAACAGCGCCAGGCGGTAAGGGTGTGGTTTTGGCGATAGTCACTTCAATGCGCATAATAGCCCCCTGTGTAATTTACTGTATGTTTATACAGTTAAGCGGAAAATATTACAACAGGGAGCGATAATTTTTTTATTTAACCCGCCAGCGCACGGTTTCACCGGCGAGGAACGGCACCAGTGAATCTTCCGGCAGCGCAATCGTCTCTGGCACCTGGCTCTCTTCACGCACCAGCTCAACAAACGTTTCGTTCACCGGTAAGCCATAGAAACGTGGCCCGTTGACGGAACAGAACGCTTCAAAGTGCTGGAGGGCGTTCATCTCTTCGAACACGGTTGCATAACTGCCAAGCGCGGTGGGGGCGTTGAAACAACCGGCGCAGCCGCAACTGGCCTCTTTACGATGACGCGCATGCGGCGCAGAGTCCGTACCGAGAAACGCGCGCGTAAAGCCGCTGGCAACCAGTTCGCGCAGCGCCTGCTGGTGAATATTACGCTTCAGGATCGGCAGGCAATAAAGATGCGGGCGCACGCCACCGACCAGCATATGGTTACGGTTAAACATCAGATGCTGAGGGGTAATGGTCGCGGCCAGCAGCTCATTGCCATCGCGCACATAATCTGCGGCATCTTTGGTCGTAATATGCTCAAACACCACTTTCAGCCCCGGTAGGCGCTGGCGTAACGGTTCCATGACCGTTTCGATAAACCGCGCTTCGCGATCGAAAATATCAATATCCGCGTGCGTCACTTCACCATGCACCAGCAGCGGCATGCCCAGTTTCTCCATCCGTTCCAGAACCGGCATAATCGCATCAATGCTGGTAACACCATGGCTGGAGTTGGTTGTGGCATTCGCCGGATAGAGTTTCGCTGCCGTAAATACCTGCTGGTTAAAGCCGCGTTCGACTTCATCGGCGCTCAGGCTATCGGTCAGATAGCAGGTCATTAATGGCGTAAAATCATGCCCGGCGGGTACGGCGTCAAGAATACGCTGGCGGTAGGCGATAGCCGCATCCACAGTGGTGACAGGAGGAGCAAGGTTCGGCATGACAATGGCGCGGGCGTAAGTTTCGCTGGTCCACGGCACCACGGTTTTTAGCATTTCGCCATCACGTAAATGGACATGCCAGTCGTCAGGACGGCGGATTTTCAAAACCTGGGGTTGGGTCATTGGAGTGCTCCGGCTGGTGAGAACAGGTGTTTTTTGCCGGGCACTAAGAATAAGCGGAAACGTTTTCGTTTGCATCCTTTTCCTGAAAAAAAGGGCGCTCGCGGCGCCCTGTAATTTAGTCGGTGAGGGGGATAATAATTTCCCCCGGTTTCACCTCAATCCCTTTGGCATATTTTTTCGCCAGCGCCTCGCCTTTGCTGTTGTCTTCTTTCAGCACATAAGCAGGGCGTTGGTTAAAGTAATTGCGCAGCGATTGATTAAGATAAGGCATCAACGTTTGTAACACGGTCTGCATTTTTTCCGGTGTCACGGTGGCGTTAACCACTTCCATCTCTTGCAGGTAAATCGCGCCTTTTTCTTTATCAAACACCGGCAACGCTTTGAGTTTCAATTTGATGATGGCTTTCTGGTTGCCAAATAGCGAGGTCATATCCAGATTCGCATCACCGGTCAGCGTGATTTTATTGGGTTCTTCGCGACCGATTTCACTGGCCAGGTTATTCAGCACAATATGGGCATCCGCAACACCGGGCACGCCAATGTCTTTGGCGAAGTCGTTACGCTTCTGTAGCGCCTGGTTAATCTCCTGTTCGCTGATAGAATATTGGGTCAGTTGATTGCACCCCACCAGCACGCCGCTCAACAGTAATGCTGCGGCAAAAATAATTCTCTTCATGAATTCCTCAACGTGATTGCCATGCTACGACGCAGGGGCGTAGCATGCGACACACGCTAAATAAAGGCCAGCGGAAAAAGCTGAAAGGCATGACGGAAGCGGGCGCGCTTCCGTCATGGGCGGTTAAATAGCCATTGATGACAGCAAGTTAATTTGTGTCTGTTTCGCCATATTGTCGCGGTATGCTGCAACGCGGCTTGGCCAGTTGATACCGCTTACCAGCGTCAGATTACGCAGCAGCGGGAAGAGATGAATATCATCATCGGAGAGTTCTCCGTTCACCGCGTTGGGCTGAACAATCAATTTATCCAGCACACGTAAATCGTCGCTGATATTTTTCGCTAACCCCGCCGAATGGCTGAGATGTTCGGCGAAATCGCCAATGGCGGCCTCTTTTTTGGCCACAAATCCGGCGCGCGCCTGCGGCGTGGAAAATTCGTCAAACGCCGATTTCGCAAAGCGGGGGATCAATAACTTATTAACGTAACCATTAACCTTGCGCAGCCACTCTTCGATTTTCGGGTTTTGCGTGCCGGTAAGCAGCGGTTTGCCATCGAGCTTATCGACATAGTGAACAATATCCATGCTTTCCGGCAGATAGCGGCTGTCGTCCTTTTGCAGGATCGGCACCATTTTCTGGCCAATCATTTTCGTCGGTGTGGCTTCGTCATCATTGAGCAGGATCTTGAGTTCGACGGGGATGTTCTTGAGGCCGAAAATCATGCGGGCTTTAATGCAGAACGGGCAGTGATCGTAAATGTAGAGTTTCACGTTTCTCCTCCATACTGGCTTATCCATCAATTACCAGTATGGAAGAGGGAAAACCGGCGTGCAAATCAGGCGCCGGGCTCGAGCATGGTCGGGCGAATACGTTTGTGGCTAAATTGCCACAGTAGCGCCATGGAGGTAATCATCCCGATAACGCCAAGCATCATCCACGGCAACTCTGGCTGGTTAAATGCTTTCCCGGCGTCAAACAGCCAGCCGCCACCGGCATAACCAAGCGCGCCACCGAAGGCCAGCCCAAGACGGCTGAACCCCATATAGCTGCCGCGCGCACGGGAATCGGCCAGCTGTGCGCTTAACGTTTCCCGCGCGGGTTCGGCAATTATGGAGCCAATATAGAAGGTGCAAATCAGCGTGAAGAGCTGCTGCAGCGTGCCGACCATCCCCACCGGCAGCAGGCTGAAGGACATCACCAGCAGACCGGCCATCAATCGATGCTCAAGACGAAAGCGTTTTTCACTCCAGCGAGCAATAGGGTAGAGCAGCGTCAGCGACAGACAGGCTTCAATGGCATACATCCACTTCACTGCCGCCGGTGAGCCGGCAATGTCGTTAACCATAATCGGCAGCATCAACATGACCTGCACCGCCAGCATGTAATAACCGGTAAGGGTCAGCACGTAAGTCACAAAGCGCTTGTCACGCAGCACACGCGTCAGACCTTCGCGCACCGGTGCTTTCACCGTTGAGAGTTTCCAGGCAGGCAGCAGCCAGGCGTTAAATGCGGCACATAAAATAAACATCAGCGCACCGGCCGCACATACCAGACGAAAGTCATATTGCAGCAGCCAGCTGCCAAGCAGCGCGCCAATAACGGCGCCCGCGCTGTCCTGCATCATTAATAGCGAGAAAAAACGGCTGCGCTGATTAGGGCGCACCAGTTTCACCACCAGCGCGGAGCGCGGCGGATCAAACAGCGTGCCGCCCAGCCCGGAAAGAATACAGGAAAGCCACAGCAGCCAGGGTTCATGCGCCACCGCCATCGCGGCAAAACCGCCCGCGCGCATCAGCATGCCGGTGACAATCAACGGCTTGGCGCCGAAGCGGTCGGCAATCGCACCGCCGAAAATCCCCAACCCTTGTTGAATAAACTGACGCAAACCGAGCGCAATGCCGACCATTAACGCCGCCCAGCCAAGCTGGTCAACAAAGCGGATAGAAATCAGTGGGAAGACAACGAAAAAGCCGAGAACAACCAGCATATTATCGACAAGCAGGAAATATTTACCCAGGCTCCTTGCCTGCGATATGCGCGCCATTTCCCCTCCGGGAAATAAGAAAGATAAGACCTTCTTATTCTGCGGTTTCGCCGGGCCTTTTCCCATCTTCGTGGTGACAATATTTTTTTATCAACGTCTGCCTTTGATTGAGACTTTTCATCGAAAATGGTGTTTGACGCAGAAAATGCCATGTTGCTGTTTTCCCACAGCCCCGGAGCAACTGTATAGTAAAGGGAAGGGGTTAAAAGAGTCGTAAAACGGAAGGAGTGGTAATGCATGTTTGGCTATCGCAGTAACGTGCCGAAAGTACGCTTAGTAACAGACCGCCTGGTGGTTCGCCTGGTGCATGAGCGTGACGCCTGGCGGCTGGCGGATTATTACGCCGAAAACCGCCAGTTTTTAAAACCCTGGGAACCCGTGCGCGATGAAAGCCATTGTTATCCTTCCGGTTGGCAGGCGCGCCTGAGCATGATCAATGAATTTCATAAACAGGGTTCCGCATTCTACTTTGCGCTGCTCGATCCGGAAGAGAAAGAGATAATTGGCGTGGCGAATTTCTCAAACGTGGTGCGCGGCTCTTTTCATGCCTGTTATCTGGGGTATTCCGTCGGCCAGAAATGGCAGGGGCAGGGGCTGATGTTCGAAGCGCTCACCACCGCCATTCGCTATATGCAACGCACGCAACATATGCATCGCATTATGGCGAACTACATGCCGCACAATAAACGCAGCGGTGATTTGCTGGCGAGGCTTGGCTTTGAAAAAGAGGGCTATGCCAAATCGTATCTGTTAATTGACGGGCAATGGCGCGATCACGTGCTTACCGCATTAACCACGCAGGAATGGACCCCCGGTCGCTAAGGAGTTTTGATGAAGTATCAATTAACCGCCGTCGAGGCGAGGGTGATTGGTTGTTTACTGGAAAAACAGGTGACGACGCCGGAGCAATACCCGCTCTCCATTAATGGTGTTGTCACTGCCTGTAATCAAAAAACCAACCGTGAACCGGTGATGAACCTTGCTGAACACGAGGTGCAAACGGTGCTGGATGAACTGGTCAAGCGCCATTATCTGCGCACGGTAAGCGGTTTTGGTAACCGGGTGACAAAATATGAGCAGCGTTTTTGTAATTCGGAATTTGGCGATCTCAAACTTAGTTCTGCCGAAGTGGCGCTGATCACTACGCTGTTACTGCGCGGGCCGCAAACGCCGGGCGAGTTGCGCACCCGCGGCGAACGGATGCATCAGTTCAGCGATATGGCTGAAGTGGAAAATGCGTTAGAACATCTGGCAACGCGTGAAGACGGGCCGTATGTGGTGCGTCTGCCGAGAGAGCCGGGCAAACGCGAAAGCCGCTTTATGCATCTTTTCAGCGGCGATGTGCAGACGCTGGTGGATGTTGTGGAAGCCGTCAGCCCGCCGGATGCGTCTCTGGCAGCGCGTGTCGATGCGCTGGAAGCGGAAGTGGCTGAACTGAAGCAGCGTCTCGATTCGCTGCTCGCACATCTGGGAGATTAACAGTGACAACTTTACGTATCGGTGTGGTAGGGCTTGGCGGCATAGCGCAAAAGGCCTGGTTGCCGGTGTTAGGCGCAGCAACAGACTGGACGCTGGCGGCGGCCTGGTCGCCAACGCGGGAAAAGGCGCTGCGCGTGTGCGAAACCTGGCGCATTCCGTATGCCGACTCGCTGGCTTCCCTGGCGGCACAATGCGATGCGGTTTTTGTCCACACTTCCACGGCTTCACACTATGCGGTCGTCAGTGAGTTGCTCAATCTCGGTGTACACGTTTGTGTGGATAAACCGCTGGCGGAAAACTTACAGGATGCGGAGCGGCTTATTGAGCTGGCCGCACGTAAAAAACTGACGCTGATGGTCGGGTTTAACCGCCGTTACTCCCCGCTTTACCGCGAGCTAAAACAGCAGATGCCGCAGGCCGCTTCGTTGCGTATGGATAAACACCGTACCGATAGCGTCGGGCCGCATGATTTACGCTTCACCCTGCTGGATGACTACCTGCACGTTGTGGATACCGCGCTATGGCTGGCGGGCGGTGCCGCGCAATTAAAAAGCGGTACGCTGCTGACCAATGACGACGGCGCTATGATTTATGCCGAGCACCATTTCAGTGTTGAACACCTGCAAATTACCACCAGCATGCATCGCCGGGCGGGCAGCCAGCGGGAATGGGTTCAGGCGGTGACGGACGGTGGCTTATTCGACATAACCGACATGCGCGAGTGGCGCGAAGAACGCGGGCAGGGCGTTGTCGCCCGTCCGGTGGCGGGCTGGCAGAGTGTGCTGGAGCAGCGCGGTTTCGCCGGATGCGCCCGCCATTTCATTGAATGCGTGCAAAATCAGACAGTTCCGGAAACCGCAGGTGAGCAAGCGATCCTCGCCCAGCGCGTGGTAGACAAGCTCTGGCGCGAGGCGATGAGTGAATAATGCCCGGTAACATCTGGCGATAGTAATTCGCCTTTTTCCCTGTAGACTAAGCGCTTCGCTGTACATCAACGCCTGCATTGCAGGCGTTGTGTCTTATGGAAACCAGAATGAACCTATTAAAATCGCTGGCGGCTGTCAGCTCCATGACGATGTTTTCCCGCGTGCTGGGTTTTGCGCGCGACGCCATTGTGGCAAGGGTGTTTGGTGCGGGAATGGCGACCGACGCCTTTTTCGTGGCGTTCAAACTGCCAAATTTATTGCGCCGCATTTTTGCAGAGGGGGCGTTTTCTCAGGCCTTTGTGCCGATCCTCGCCGAGTACAAAAGCAAACAGGGTGAAGATGCGACGCGGGTGTTTGTCTCCTATGTCTGCGGGTTGCTGACGCTGGCGCTGGCCATCGTCACCGTGGCCGGGATGCTGGCGGCACCGTGGGTGATCCTCGTCACCGCACCGGGTTTTGCCGATACGGCGGATAAATTCAACTTAACCTCGCAACTGCTGCGCATTACCTTCCCTTACATTCTGCTGATCTCGCTGGCGTCGCTGGCCGGGGCGATCCTCAATACCTGGAATCGCTTTTCGGTGCCGGCGTTTGCGCCGACATTCTTAAACATCAGCATGATTGGCTTTGCGCTGTTTGCTGCTCCCTATTTCCACCCGCCGGTACTGGCGCTGGCCTGGGCTGTTACGGTCGGCGGTGTGCTGCAACTGGTGTATCAGCTGCCGCACCTGAAGAAGATCGGCATGCTGGTGCTGCCGCGCATCAGCTTCCACGATGCCGGGGCGATGCGGGTTATCAAACAGATGGGGCCGGCCATTCTGGGGGTTTCGGTCAGCCAGATCTCGCTTATCATCAACACCATTTTCGCCTCGTTTCTGGTTTCCGGTTCCGTGTCGTGGATGTATTACGCTGACCGCCTGATGGAGTTTCCCTCCGGCGTGCTTGGCGTGGCGCTTGGCACTATCCTGTTACCGTCGTTGTCGAAAAGTTTCGCCAGCGGGAACCACGACGAATATTGCCGCCTGATGGATTGGGGGCTGCGGCTCTGCTTTCTGCTGGCGTTGCCCAGCGCCGTAGCGCTCGGCATCCTGGCGAAACCGTTGACCGTTTCGCTGTTCCAGTACGGTAAATTCACCGCGTTTGATGCATCAATGACCCAGCGCGCGCTGATCGCCTACTCGGTGGGGCTGATGGGGCTTATCGTGGTTAAAGTGCTGGCGCCGGGCTTCTACTCGCGACAGAACATTAAAACGCCGGTGAAGATTGCCATTGTCACGCTGGTGATGACGCAATTAATGAACCTTGCGTTTATCGGGCCGCTGAAACACGCCGGGTTGTCGCTGTCGATTGGCCTGGCGGCCTGTCTGAATGCCGGGCTGCTTTACTGGCAACTGCGTAAGCAGCAGATCTTTACGCCGCAGCCGGGCTGGGCAAGTTTCCTGCTGCGTCTGGTGGTTGCGGTGCTGGTGATGGCAGCGGCATTAATGGGCATGCTGTATGTCATGCCGGAGTGGTCAACTGGCACTATGCCTTATCGCCTGCTGCGGCTGATGGCTGTCGTGCTGGTCGGGGTGATGGCCTATTTCGCCACGCTTGCGCTGCTGGGCTTTAAAGTGAAAGAGTTCGCGCGGCGGACTACGGTGTAAGTCTGCTCAGCGAAGTGGAAGCGGGAAAACAGAAAAGCAAATTGCCAGGGAATTATCCCTGGCAAAGAAGACGGGTCTTATTAAATCGAGATTTTCTTTCCGCCACGGCTGGCGGAAGCGGTATAGCCATTCGCGCCGTACAGGCTCGGTTCCTGATGCGGCTTTAGCAGTTCCAGCGCTTGCTGGTTACGCGCAATTTGTCCTTCCAGCAGCCATCCATTGTGCTGGTTAAGGTCGCGCAAATGCTGCGTTTTCTGCGTAATGGTTTGCCAGCGATCGGCGATGTCGTCGTTCGCGCTATGCTGCGCTTTTTGTGCCGAACGACGCTGTTGCTCCAGGTAATCCAGTGTCGCGAGCAATGAGCTTTTTTCTTCCGTGATACGCTGCAGTGCGCTGCTTTGAATGTTACCTACGGAAAGCTGTTTTTGCTCAGCATCCATCACGTCTTTAAGAGCGCTCAGGATAACTGTCATTTGATCAAGAATGTCTGACAGTCGATTCATACTGTTATTTACTCTGCAAGTAACTCTTCGCTTCATCAATCAGGGCATCAGCGATTTTGCCGGTGTCCATCTTCAGTTCACCATTACGGATCGCGGTTTTCAGCTGTTCCACGCGTTCCATATTGATGTCATTCGCGCCAGCCTGCATCAGCTTGGTCTGCGCGCCGCTGAGGGTCACGCTGGTGCTGTTTGCCGTAGCCGCTTTTTCCAGACGCGTTTTCTGCGTTTGGGTCTCGTTAGTTTCGCGCTGTTGAACGGAACTAACCGGTTTTAAAGACGATGTGCGATCAATGCTCATAGTGTTGTCCTCATCGAGGTATCCCGGCGTTTCGGGCCTGATATCTTTAGTCGTTGCTTAATTATCGGCAGGCGACATGAATTCTTTAAAAAGATTATAGGTTAATCAGAATATTCCCATCAGCGTTCACTGTACCGCTGACAATCTGCCCTGAAGCCATGCGCACACGGGCGTTTTGCGCCACCGCCGCATTGTTCAGTGCCTGACCTTCGCCGTTCACACTAAAGCCATCGCCCGACGCCACGACCTGTACACGCTGACCCGCTTTAACCCGCCACGCCTGGCGCAACATTGACAGTTGAATCGCCTGGCCTGGAGTAAGATCGCGCAAACTGACCGCATCCTGCGCCTGGGTAATATCCAGCATCGTTCTCGGCGGCAACTGATCGAGGCGGCCGCGTTTTAGCGTCACGCTGCCGGGCTGCAACAGGCTGCCACGGGCAACGGACTGCGCTGCCACCACATAGTTACCGGTCGCCTGAACCTCCACCTGCAAATAGCGCTTAACATCTGCGCAATTCGCCAGCACGTTCAGGTTCCCCCACAGTTTAGCGTTCCCGAGCACGCTCAGCGCTGGCTGCTCGCAACTGGGTAACAGATTTTGCGGGGTGCGTATATTTACCACTACCTCGTCGCTAAAGCCAGCAAGACGTTGAGCAAAAAATGACGTCAGCTGTGATTGCAAGTTAGCGGCCTGAGCAAAGGCGCTTAAAAACAGTAAGGTCGCGGCTAAACCGCCTTTCAACGTGTTCATCGCAGACTCCTGCCTGTTGAGTGGTTGAGGGGATTTTAACCGCATGGTCAACCTATCAACGCAATAAATAGCGACGCATTTTGCCCTTATTCCAGCGATAAGTTTGTCAGCGGAGATTTAAGCTGTTGGCTAAATAATTGTCATCAGTGGGGGAGCCATGCTCGATAAACTTGATGCCGCACTTCGTTTCCAGCAAGAAGCGCTGAACCTGAGCGCCCAGCGTCAGGAAATTCTGGCGGCAAACATCGCCAACGCCGATACCCCGGGGTTTCAGGCGCGCGATATTGATTTCGCCAGCGAATTGAAAAAAGTCATGGAGCGTGGGCGTGCTGAAGGCAGCGGCGTTGCGTTGACCATGACCTCTTCGCGCCATATCCCGGCGCAGGCGATGAGCGGACCGTCTACCGATTTGCTGTACCGCATTCCTGATCAGCCTTCGCTGGATGGCAACACCGTGGATATGGATCGTGAACGTACGCAGTTCGCTGACAACAGCGTTAAATACCAGACCGGCTTGACCGTGCTGGGTGGGCAGATCAAAAGCATGATGAGTGTTCTGCAACAGGGGAACTAATTAAATGGCATTACTGAATATCTTTGATGTCGCAGGCTCCGCGCTGACCGCGCAGTCCAAACGTTTGAACGTGGCCGCCAGTAACATGGCGAACGCCGACAGCGTGACCGGGCCCGATGGTCAGCCGTATCGCGCTAAGCAGGTTGTGTTCCAGGTGGACGCTGCGCCCGGGCAAGCGACCGGCGGTGTAAAAGTTGCTGATGTGATTGAAAGCCAGGCACCGGACAAACTGGTTTACGAACCAGGTAACCCGCTGGCTGATGCGAATGGCTACGTCAAAATGCCCAATGTTGATGTGGTCGGCGAAATGGTGAACACCATGTCTGCGTCCCGCAGCTACCAGGCGAACGTTGAAGTGCTTAATACCGTTAAGAGCATGATGCTCAAAACCCTCACGCTCGGACAGTAAAGGAGACGCGCATGTCTATCGCCGTAAGAGTGGATGACCCGACAAATAACGGTGTCTCCTCGACCAGTAACAACACCAGCGCAACCGGAACAAACAGTGCATCCGACCTGCAAGGCAGCTTTTTAACGCTGCTGGTCGCGCAACTGAAAAACCAGGACCCGACTAACCCGCTGCAGAACAACGAACTGACCACTCAGCTGGCGCAAATCAGCACCGTGAGCGGGATTGAAAAACTGAACACCACCCTCGGTTCGATTTCCGGACAGATCGACAACAGCCAGTCGCTGCAGGCGACAAACCTGATTGGCCATGGCGTGATGATCCCGGGACAGACCGTTCTGGTGGGCAAAGAAACCTCAACGCCGTTTGGCGTGGAACTGACGCAAGCCGCCGATAAAGTGACCGCTACCGTGACCAGTAAAGACGGTACCGTGGTGCGCACTATTGATATTGGCTCGCTGACTGCCGGTGTCCACACCTTCAGTTGGGACGGAAAGATGACGGATGGAACAGCGGCACCCGATGGCTCTTATAAAGTCTCTATCGCCGCCAGCTCTGGCGCAACACAGCTGGTTGCCCAGCCGCTGCAGTTTGCTCTGGTGCAAGGTGTTACCCGCGGCAGCAACGGTAGCACACTGGATTTAGGTACTTACGGTACCACCACACTCGACGAAGTACGGCAGATTATCTAAGCCAAAACACTTATCAGGAGTAAGTCATGGCCTTTTCACAAGCGGTCAGCGGCCTAGATGCTGCGGCCACCAACCTCGATGTCATTGGTAACAACATTGCCAACTCCGCCACCTATGGCTTTAAATCCGGCTCTGCGTCCTTCGCCGATATGTTTGCCGGTTCTAAAGTGGGTCTGGGCGTAAAAGTTGCCGGTATCACTCAGGACTTTACCGACGGGACAACGACCAACACCGGTCGCGGTCTGGACGTTGCGATTAGCCAGAATGGTTTCTTCCGCATGGTAGATACCAACGGTTCTGTTTATTACAGCCGTAACGGCCAGTTCAAGCTGGACGAGAACCGCAACCTGGTCAACATGCAGGGTATGCAACTGACGGGTTATCCGGTTGCGGGTACCCCGCCGGTAGTACAGACCGGTGCCAACCCGACGACCATTAACATCCCAACGACCGTGATGTCGGCGCGTGCCACCACCACGGCGACGATGCCGATGAACCTGAACTCGACGGCGACCATTCCGACGACGACACCGTTCGATCCGACTAACTCGGATACCTACAACAAAAAAACCACGGTAACGTCTTACGACAGCCTGGGTAACGAACATGCGGTTGACTGCTATTTCGTTAAAACCGCCGCTAACACCTGGGATGTCTACACCAAAGACTCCAGCATTTCCGGCTCTTCTTATGAAAAAGCCGCGCAGATGTCGTTCAGCTCCAACGGTACGCTCACTTCCGTGACTAACTACACCGAAGTGCTGCCGGCCACTACGCCGCGTACCTGGAACCTGAACGCCGCGCCGAACGCACAGCCGCAAATCAATATCGCGCTGGCCAGCCTCAATGGTTCTGCTGCCAGCACTTACTCGCTGAGCTTCCTGAACTCCATGCAGCAGAACACTGGCAGCAGCGGCGCCGCCTCTGTTGATCAGGATGGTTACCCGCCAGGATCGCTGGTGAGCTACGCCATCAACGATGACGGCACCGTGGTGGGCAGCTACTCCAACGAGAAAACTCAGGTACTGGGTCAGATCGTGCTGGCGAACTTTGCTAACAACGAAGGCCTGAAATCCGAAGGGGATAACGTCTGGTCTGCGACCACCGCTTCCGGCGTTGCTATCGTGGGTACAGCGGGTTCCGGCAACTTCGGTAAGCTGACCAACGGCGCACTGGAAGCCTCAAACGTGAATCTGAGTAAAGAACTGGTGAACATGATTGTCGCGCAGCGTAACTATCAGTCGAACGCGCAGACCATCAAAACCCAGGATCAGATCCTTAACACGCTGGTTAACCTGCGTTAATCGTCTGACGGGATGGCTTAATGGATCACGCAATATACACCGCGATGGGCGCCGCCAGCCAGACGCTGAATCAGCAGGCTGTCACCGCCAGCAACCTCGCGAATGCGTCCACGCCAGGCTTTCGCGCGCAGCTCAATGCGCTGCGCGCGGTACCGGTAGAAGGGCTTTCACTGCCTACCCGTACGCTGGTAGTGGCTTCTACGCCTGGCGCCGATATGACGCCAGGGCAACTTGACTATACCTCGCGTCCGCTGGACGTGGCGTTGCAGCAGGACGGTTGGCTGGCAGTACAGACGGCGGACGGCTCTGAAGGGTATACCCGTAACGGTAATATCCAGGTGAGTTCAACCGGCCAGTTGACCATTCAGGGGCATCCGGTGATTGGCGACGGCGGCCCGATTTCGGTACCGGAAGGTTCGCAAATTAGTATCGCGGCTGACGGTACGATTTCATCGCTGAACCCTGGCGATCCGGCGAATACTATCGCGCCGGTCGGCAAGCTGAAGCTGGTGAAAGCGAACGCGCAGGAAGTGGTGCGCGGTGATGACGGGCTGTTCCGTCTGAGCCAGAACGCACAAGCGACCCGTGGTACGACATTGCAGGACGACCCGTCTATTCGCGTGATGTCAGGTGTGCTGGAGGGCAGTAACGTCAAGCCGGTTGCCGCAATGACCGACATGATCGCCAGCGCCCGTCGTTTCGAGATGCAGATGAAAATTATCAGCAGCGTCGACGATAACGCCCAGCGCGCCAACCAATTGCTGTCAATGGGCTAATTAAACAGGACTACTTATGATCAGTTCATTATGGATCGCAAAAACCGGCCTCGACGCCCAACAAACCAATATGGATGTCATCGCCAACAACCTGGCGAACGTCAGTACCAATGGTTTTAAGCGCCAGCGCGCGGTATTTGAAGATCTGCTGTACCAGACGATTCGTCAGCCTGGCGCACAGTCTTCAGCGCAGACAACGCTACCTTCGGGTTTGCAGATCGGTACCGGTGTTCGTCCGGTGGCCACCGAGCGTCTGCACAGCCAGGGCAACCTGTCTCAGACCAACAACAGTAAAGATGTGGCGATCAAGGGGCAGGGCTTCTTTGAAGTGCTGCTGCCGGACGGCACCTCGGCGTATACCCGCGATGGTTCCTTCCAGGTCGACCAGAACGGTCAACTGGTAACGGCGGGTGGTTTCCAGGTGCAGCCTGCGATCACCATTCCGGCGAACACCCTGAGCATCACCATTGGCCGTGACGGCGTGGTTAGCGTGACGCAGCAGGGTAACGCCGCGCCGGTTCAGGTTGGCCAGTTAAACCTGACCACCTTTATGAACGATACCGGTCTGGAAAGTCTTGGTGAAAACCTGTACGCAGAAACGCAGTCGTCTGGCGCGCCAAACTCCACGACGCCGGGGCTGAACGGTGCGGGGATGCTGTATCAGGGGTATGTGGAAACCTCGAACGTAAACGTGGCGGAAGAGCTGGTGAATATGATCCAGGTTCAGCGCGCTTACGAAATAAACAGTAAGGCAGTATCGACCACCGATCAGATGCTGCAAAAACTGACGCAACTCTAAGGCGTTATCCGGTGCGGTAACTGCCGCACCGGAACCCTGATTTTGAAGATGAATGCAATGCAAAAATACGCCGTGCGCAGCTATCCGATTATGGCTTTAGTGGCATTAACCCTGACGGGATGTGCCTGGGTTCCATCAACGCCGTTGGTTCAGGGGGCGACCACCGCTCAACCGGTTCCGGGACCGGTGCCGATGGTAAATGGATCGATTTATCAGACTGCGCAGCCGATAAACTACGGCTATCAGCCACTGTTTGAAGACCGCCGTCCGCGTAACGTGGGCGATACATTGACGATCGTACTGCAAGAGAACGTCAGTGCCAGTAAGAGCTCGTCGGCAAATGCCAGCCGTGACAGCAAGGCCAGTTTCGGCATGGATACCACGCCGCGCTACCTGGAAGGTCTGTTTGGTAATGCCCGCGCCGATCTCTCTGCTTCCGGCGGTAATACCTTTAACGGCAAAGGTGGCGCCAATGCCAGCAATACCTTTAGCGGCACGCTGACCGTGACGGTCGATCAGGTGCTGATCAATGGCAATTTACATGTGGTGGGTGAAAAACAGATAGCCATCAACCAGGGCACTGAATTCATCCGCTTCTCGGGTGTCGTGAACCCACGCACCATCAGCGGCAGCAACACGGTTCCGTCCACACAGGTGGCGGACGCGCGCATCGAGTATGTCGGCAACGGCTATATCAACGAAGCGCAGAACATGGGCTGGCTGCAACGTTTCTTCCTCAACTTATCGCCGATGTAACCGGGGTGAATTATGTTTAAGTATTTGACTGGTATCGTGTTAGCGCTGGTGGCGACCTTCGCCCAGGCTGACCGTATCCGGGATCTCACCAGTGTACAGGGCGTACGTGAAAACTCCTTAATTGGTTATGGCCTGGTCGTGGGGCTCGATGGTACAGGTGACCAGACGACCCAGACGCCATTTACCACCCAAACCTTAAACAACATGTTGTCGCAGATGGGGATCACGGTTCCTGCCGGCACCAACATGCAGCTGAAAAACGTGGCGGCGGTGATGGTCACCGCCCAGTTCCCGGCGTTTGCACGCCAGGGACAGACCATTGATGTCGTGGTCTCCTCAATGGGTAACGCAAAAAGCCTGCGCGGCGGTACGCTGCTGATGACGCCGCTGAAGGGCGTTGACAGCCAGGTTTATGCGCTGGCGCAGGGTAACATTCTGGTCGGCGGTGCAGGTGCTTCCGCAGGTGGCAGCAGTGTGCAGGTCAACCAGCTTAACGGCGGGCGTATTACTAACGGTGCGGTCATCGAACGTGAACTGCCGACCCAGTTTGGCGCAGGTAACACCATTAACCTGCAGCTGAACCAGGAAGATTTCAGCATGGCGCAGCAAATTGCCGACACCATCAACCGTAACCGTGGTTACGGCAGCGCGACCGCGCTGGATGCGCGTACCGTGCAGATCCGCGTTTCTAACGGCGGCAGCTCGCAAGTCCGTTTGCTGGCAGACATCCAGAATATGGAAGTCGGCGTTACGCAGCAGGACGCGAAAGTCATTATTAACTCCCGTACCGGCTCGGTGGTGATGAACCGCGAAGTAGCGCTGGATAACTGTGCTGTCGCGCAGGGCAACCTCTCGGTAACGGTCAATCAGCAGGCCAACGTGAGCCAGCCGAATACGCCATTTGGCGGCGGTCAGACGGTGGTGACACCGCAAACACAAATTGATATGCGCCAGAGTGGCGGTTCGCTGCAAAGCGTCCGTTCCAGCGCCAACCTGAACAGCGTGGTCCGTGCGCTTAACGCGCTCGGTGCTTCCCCGATGGAGCTGATGTCCATCCTTCAGGCGATGCAAAGCGCAGGCTGCCTGCGTGCGAAACTGGAGATCATCTAATGTTGACTGACAGCCGGTTGTTGACAAGCGCGGCATGGGACGCGCAATCACTGAATGAACTGAAGGCGCAAACGCGCCAGGATCCTGGCGCGAACCTGCGCCCGGTGGCCCGCCAGATGGAAGGGATGTTCGTGCAGATGATGCTGAAAAGCATGCGCGAAGCGTTACCGAAAGACGGGATTTTCAGCAGTGATTCAACGCGGCTGTACACCAGCATGTATGACCAGCAAATTGCACAGCAGATGACCGCAGGCAAAGGGCTTGGCCTGGCCGATATGATGGTTAAACAGATGGCTGGCGATCAGGCACCGGTTGAGCCTGCCGATCAGATGCAGCAGGTGCCGATGAAGTTCCCGCTGGAAACCGTGACGTCCTATCAAAACCAGGCACTGACACAATTGGTGCGCAAAGCGATGCCAAAAGTGCCGGAAGATGGCGACGAGCCGTTAACCGGTGACAGCAAAGACTTCCTTGCCCAGCTTTCACTGCCGGCGCGTCTTGCCAGTGAGCAGAGCGGTGTTCCGCACCACCTGATCCTCGCGCAGGCCGCGCTGGAATCCGGCTGGGGCCAGCGCCAGATCCCGCGTGAAAACGGTGAGCCGAGCTTTAACATTTTTGGTGTTAAAGCCACGCCAGGCTGGAAAGGGCCGACCACAGAAATCACGACGACAGAATATGAAAACGGCGAAGCGGTGAAGGTGAAAGCCAAGTTCCGCGTTTACAGCTCGTACCTTGAAGCGCTCTCCGATTATGTGGGCATGCTGACGCGTAATAAACGCTACTCGGCGGTGACCACGGCGGCGACGGCGGAGCAGGGCGCGCAGGCGTTGCAGAACGCCGGTTATGCGACCGATCCAAACTACGCCCGTAAGCTGACCAGCATGATCCAACAGCTTAAATCGATGGGTGAAAAGGTCAGTAAAGCCTACAGCACGGATATCCAAAATCTGTTCTGAAATATCTCAAGTTTTGCCCTGGGTTGCCGATAATCGTCAACAGGACTCATGTCTGAAAGTGTATAAGGAACCTCCATGTCCAGTTTGATTAACAGCGCCATGAGTGGGCTCAACGCAGCCCAGGCCGCGCTTAATACCGCCAGTAATAACATTGCCAGTTATAACGTAGCGGGTTATACCCGTCAGACGACGGTGCTCACCTCAGGCAACAGTACCCTGACCGGTGGCGGCTGGGTGGGTAACGGTGTACTCGTTACCGGTGTTCAGCGTGAGTATGACGCCTTTATTACTAATCAGCTGCGTGCAGCGGAAAACCAGAACAGCGGTTTGACCACGCGTTACCAGCAGATGTCAAAAATTGATGATGTCCTGTCGGATACCACTAACTCGCTGTCGACCAGCCTGCAGAGCTTCTTTTCCAGCCTGCAAACACTGGTAAGTAACGCTTCTGACCCGTCATCCCGTCAGGCGATGCTGGGTAAAGCGGACGGTCTGGTTAACCAGTTCAAAGTGGCCGACCAGTACCTGCGCGACCAGGATAAACAGGTAAACCTGTCTATCTCTTCAAGCGTTGATCAGATCAACAACTACTCCACGCAAATTGCCAAACTTAACGATCAGATTTCTCGTCTGACCGCGGTTGGCGGCGGTGCGTCGCCGAACGACCTGCTCGATCAGCGCGACCAGCTGGTTAGCGAACTGAACAAAATTGTCGGTGTTGAAGTCAGCGTCCAGGATGGCAACACCTACAACATCAGCATGGGTGATGGCTACTCTCTGGTGCAGGGCAGCGATGCGCGCCAGTTGGCGGCCGTCCAGTCCAGCGCCGATCCGGCACGTACTGCCGTGGCGTATGTTGACAAAACCGCAGGCAACATTGAGATTCCGGAAAAACTGATCACCACCGGTTCGCTGGGCGGTTTGCTGTCGTTCCGTTCGCAGGATCTTGACCAGGCGCGTAATACGCTTGGACAACTGGCGCTGTCGTTTGCTGATTCATTCAACAAGCAACACACGCAGGGTTACGATGCGAGTGGTAATCAGGGTGGCCAGTTCTTTACCATTGGCGCGCCATCAACCACCAGTAATTCCAAAAACACCGGTGATGCGGTACTGACCGCAGCGGTTAGCGACAGCTCGGCGGTACAGGCGACGGATTATAAAGTGGCCTACGACGGGACTAACTGGAAAGTTACCCGACTGTCCAACAATACCACGACCACCGTGACGCCAGATCC
This sequence comes from Enterobacter sp. R4-368, assembly GCF_000410515.1. NCBI lineage: Bacteria > Pseudomonadati > Pseudomonadota > Gammaproteobacteria > Enterobacterales > Enterobacteriaceae > Enterobacter > Enterobacter sp. R4-368. The sequence continues at coordinate 4,973,368 of NC_021500.1, forward strand.
CTCCGATGGCACGCTGAATTTCGACGGTCTGAAAGTTAGCATCAGCGCCACCACTGGCCCTAAAGCCAACGACAGTTTTACCGTTCGCCCGGTGAGCAATGCGATTGTGAATATGAGCGTGGCGATTACCGATGAGTCGAAAATTGCCATGGCTTCCGTCGCCGGTTCTGGTGCGAGCGATAACCGCAACGGCCAGGCGATGCTGAATCTGCAAAGCGCGAAAGTCGTCGGCGGCAACAAAACGTTTAACGACGCGTATGCCACGCTGGTCAGCGATGTGGGTAACAAAACCTCGACGCTGAAAACCAGCTCCACCACGCAGACGAACGTGGTGACGCAGTTGACCAAGCAGCAGCAGTCGATCTCCGGGGTTAACCTCGACGAAGAGTACGGTAATCTGCAGCGTTATCAACAATATTACCTGGCGAACGCTCAGGTTTTACAAACTGCAAGCACGCTGTTTGATGCGCTGCTCGGCATTCGCTAAGTAAGGGGTGAAAAATGCGTATCAGTACTCAAATGATGTACGAACAAAGCATGCGCGGCGTGACCAACTCGCAGAGCGCGTGGTTGGGTTACGGCGAGCAAATGGCGACCGGGCAGAAAGTTAACCGCCCGTCGGACGATCCGATTGCCGCTTCTCAGGCGGTGGTGATTTCGCAGGCGCAGGCGCAAAACACTCAGTATGAGACGGCGCGTACTTTCGCCAAGCAGAAAGTGTCGCTGGAAGAGAGCGTATTGCAGCAGGTGACGACGGCGATCACTGGCGCACAGGGCACCATTGTGAAAGCGGGCAACGGTTCGCTGAGTGATGATGACCGTGCTTCGCTGGCAACTGAACTGCAGGGCTACCGCGATCAGCTGCTGAACCTGGCGAACAGTACCGACGGTAACGGTCGCTATATCTTTGGCGGCTATAAAACGGAAAGCGCGCCGTATGATGCCACGGGCACATATAGCGGTGGTAACCAGGCAATTTCCCAGCAGGTTGACGCCTCGCGTACCATGGTTATTGCGCATACGGGCAATGAAGTCTTCAACCATATCAGCAGCAACGCCACGCCAGAACCGGTTGATCCGGCCACCGGCCTGCCGGGCACATCGGAAACCGATCTGTTCAAAATGCTCGATACGGCGATTACCGCACTGAAAACCCCGGTAGCGGGCGATGAAACCGCCAAGGCGGCAGCGCAGGCGGTGGTGGATAAAACCAGCCGTGGTCTGGGTAACTCCCTGAACAACGTGTCGACTGTCCGTGCTGAACTGGGTACGCAGTTGAACGAACTGGACACCCTCGATGCGCTGGGCGATGACCGTACTGTGGCGCTGAAACAGCAGAAGAGTGATTTGATTGACGTGGACTGGAACTCGGTGATGTCGTCTTACACCATGCAACAAGCCGCGCTGCAGGCGTCTTACAAAGCGTTCACCGATATGCAGGGTCTGTCGTTGTTCCAGATGAATAAGTAATGTTTTCATTTTGAGCATGTCTGGAAACTGGGCATGTTCGCTATGCCCGCTCCATCACCCCGGAGCGGGCTTTTTTTTATCCTACGCTTTCTGCGCCGCTTGCTGGATTTGACGGGCGTCGAACAGACGGATCAGCAGAGCAACCAGACCGGAAACCGTTGCCAGCACGACCACACCCTGCCAGGACGCAACGGAGTAAAGTTTGCTGCCCAGCGCAGAGCCCAGCGCCATACCAATGAACACACCAGTAAACAGCAGCGCATTCAGACGACCACGCGCTTGCGGTTCAAGACCGTACACGAGGTTCTGGTGAGCAACCAGACTGGATTGCAGACCCAGGTCGAAACCCACCGCCGAGAGGGCAATCAGTGCCAGCTGGCCATGCGGCGGCAGTACTGGCAGCAGGAACATCAGGGCGAAGGATACCGTCACCAGACCCGCACCTAACTGTGTAACTTTTTCTGCGCCAACTTTATCCGCCAGACCACCCGCCAGCGGTGCCGCTAACGCACCCGCCGCACCGGCGATGCCGAAAGTACCCGCGACCGCGCTGCCTAATTGATATTTTTCCAGCAGCATTAACGCAAGGGTTGACCAGAAAGCGCTAAAAGCGATGGATAAAAAACCCTGCGCGAAAGCGGCGCGGCGCAGTGCCGGATAGCGTTGCCACAGGTGCGCCATCGATTTCATCAGCGCCGGGTAGCTCAGCGTGGAGTGGGTTGCGAAACGCGGCAGCACCGACCACATCAGCACGCCAATCAACGCAATGCTGACTGCGGCAAGCTGATACATGATACGCCAGCCGAATGCCGCGCCGACAAAGCCGCTGACGGTACGGGAAAGCAGGATCCCGAGCAGTAAACCGGTCATTACCGTGCCGACCATTTTCCCCTGTTTGCCTTCCGGCGCGAGAATTGCTGCCGCCGGGACAATATCCTGCGCCATTGTTGCGGCCATGCCCAGTAACAGGCTGACGACCAGTAATGAAGGCAGATGGCTGGTCAGGCTACAGGCCAGTAACAGCAGCGCCAGTGCAGCACTTTTAACCAGGATCAGACGGCGGCGGTCGTGGCGGTCGCCCAGCGGCAGCAGGAACAAAATACCCAGCGCATAACCGGCCTGTGTGAGTGTCGGCACCAGCCCCATACCGTTGACGGTTAAGTGCAGGTCGCTGCCCATTAATGGCAGCAGCGGTTGTGAATAATAGATAGCCGCGACGCTGAATCCGGCGCCGAGCGCGAGGGCAAAAATGACCCAGCCAACAACATCGGACGAAAGAGAATGACGGTTCATAGCAGGTTCCCCAGGAACGTTAGGTGTAAATAACGAAGTGAGGCCATTTTTACGCAGCAGAGCATGGCGCGGTAGCCAGCGGAGTGGTAAAACGGTTATACGTGAAACGTATAGGTAAAATAATAATGAAACGGCAAGAGCGTATAGATAGGGTGGATTTGATGCGGACGTATATCCGTATCGTGGAGGCCGGGTCGCTGTCGGCGGCGGCGCGCCAGCTGGAGACGACGCAGGCGACGGTCAGCCGCCGGTTGCAGTCGCTGGAGTCGCTGCTTGGCGTCAAGCTGCTCTTGCGCACCACCCATGCGATGAAGCTGACGGATGATGGCGAACGCTGCTATCAGCATGCAAAGCGCGTTGCGGATGCCTGGGTAGCGCTGGAAGATGAGCTGAGCCAGTCCGACGACGAGCCGGTCGGGATTTTGCGCGTACGCGCACCGCATGCCTTTGGTCAGGAACAACTGCTCGGTCCGCTGACTCAGTTTCTTGAACGTCACCAGCAACTCTCTGTTGAATGGATGCTCAATGATAAGAATGTCGATTTTCTCAGTGCCAATATCGATTGCGCTATTCGCGTTGGGGCAGAAGTGGACCCGGCAACGGTATCGGTACTGCTGGCAGAAGTACCCCGATCTATCGTGGCGTCACCCGCGTTGCTGGCGCGTTTTCCTGCTGTCGACACACCGCAGCAGCTCTCCGCGCTGCCGTGGATTGCGCTCAGCACGTTCTACCAGCATGAAATTCATCTGAGTCATCTGCAAAGTGGCGATACGGAGCAGGTGGCGATTGCACCCCGGCTTTATACCGACAGCCTGTATGCGGCCCGCAATACCGCCATTGGCGGGCTTGGCGTGACGCTGATTTCCAGTTGGGCGGTGGAAGAGGAGTTGCGCAGTGGCAAGCTGGTAGCGCTGCTGCCGCAGTGGCAGGCCGCGCCGCTACCGGTTCATCTGGTTTATCCGTGGGCGCGCTATTATCCCGCGCGGTTGCGGAAATTTTTACAACTGATGCGTGAAGTGATGCCGGGGCTTGGCGGTATGCGCCATCCGGTGCGACAGGCATAAAAAAAGCCGACCCGGGAGTCGGCTTTTGACTGCCAGGGAATTACTCAGCAGCTGGCGGTTTCGTCGCCGGAGCGGTTGCCGCGTGTGTGGCGCTGTGACCACCCGCAGAACCTTTACCTTCGAAGACGAAGTTCGGGCGTACCCAGTCACTGTGACGCGGCGCTTCCGGCACATAGGCAGGCGCTGGCGCTTTGGTCATTGGCGCGGTAGCCACTTTTTTAGCCGCGGGAGCAACATGTGCTACCACCGGCGCTTTCACCGGTTCGGCAACAACTGGCGCAGCCGCTTCTTCGGACGCGTCCTGTACAGCTTCCGGCGCTGGCGTTTCTGCTACCGGTGCGACTTCCTGTTGTGCGGGTTCGGCTTTTTCTGCCACGTCCTGCGCAACGGGACGATCTTCCTCAGCAATCAGCTGCGGTTGTTCATCCACCGGCGTGTTGATCACTTCCGGCTGGGTGGTTTCAACGGCAACCGTCTGCGGTGCTTCAACAGCGGCTTGCGGTTCAACCACTGCCGGCTCGGCATTTTCAACCGTCGCCTGCGGCTCAACAACTTCCGCTTGCGGATGCGCAACCAGTTGAGCTTCAGCCATAGCCGGAGCGATCTCCTGCTCAGGGGCTGCATTGTTTTCAACGGCCAGTTCCTGAATCTGCTGCTCTTCCTGCGCGCGCGGCACCGGATAACGGATCCACACTTTACCGGACGCCATTTCCGGTGAGGCACAGGCTACGGTCAACGGCATTGGAGATTGCAGCGGGTAACGTTCATCACGATAGCGACGGCGACGCTGACCACTCACGCGCAGGTGGCGCGGGGAACGGCGTGAACGGCGCGGCATCGCGTTTTCGCGTGCTTCAGCGTTTTCATCCTGTTCCTGTACCGGCGCGGTTTCAACCACCGCTGGCAGATCGACTTTCGCCAGCTGCGTGTTTTGCGCTGCGGTGTCCTGGACAGTGATTTCTTCAACGCGGTTTTCTACGTTGTTGTCACCGCCAATACGGACTTTCTGGCTGAGTTGACGCTGTTTACGACGCGGCATGACCTGCACGCGCTCTTCCTGTTCAGTTTCCTGAGCAGGTTGCTCATCGCGGTTCAGCTCTTTGACATCCTGCTGCGCCTGGCGTTTATCATCATTACGGCGACGGTTGCGCTCACGGCGAGGTTGCTGCTGTTCGTCACGAGATTTCGTTTTTTCTGTTTCATCAACAGCGACTGGCTGGCGAGATTCACGGGCTTCGGCGTTTTGCTGCGATTTTTCGCGGCGGTTACGACGATTCTCTTCGCGACCTTCGCGGTTATCACGGCTTTCGCGCGCTTCGTTGCCTTCGCTGCGGTTGTCACGGCGGTCATTACGATCGCGACGGTTGCCCTGGCGTGATTTACGACGATCCTGCTGACGCTCTTGTTTCTCGCCTTTTTTCTCTTCTTTCACTTCAACCGGCGCCGGGGTAGCTTCACCCGCGAACAAGCCTTTCAGGGCTGAGAAGAAACGACCCAGCAAACCTGGGGCGGCAACTTGTGTTGCGGCAGGTTGCGCCTGGCTTGCTGCTGCGGCTGGCGCTTGTGGTGCTGGCGGAACGTCCGGCATAACGAAGGTAGCCAGTGCAGGTTGTTCAGGTAACTTACGTTCGGCGTACTCTTCTTCAGACGGCAGTGCCATCTCTTCTTCGTGCAGTTTCGGCAGCAGGTAGCTCAGCGTTGGCGTCTCTTCGCCTTTACGCACACGCAGTACGGAGTAGTGCGGCGTTTCCATCTGGTCGTTTGGCACGATCACGCAGCGTACGCCGCCCTGACGGGCTTCGATAGCGCTTACCGCGGCGCGTTTTTCGTTTAACAGGTATGACGCGACCGGAACCGGTACAATCGCATGCACTTCCTGGGTGTTTTCTTTCAGCGCTTCTTCTTCAATCAGACGCAGAATCGACAGCGACAGGGACTCGTTATCACGAATGGTGCCGGTACCGCTACAACGCGGGCAGACATGATGACTGGACTCGCCCAACGACGGGCTGAGGCGCTGGCGGGACATCTCCAGCAGGCCGAAGCGGGAAATATGGCTAATCTGAATACGCGCACGATCCTGACGTACTGCTTCACGCAGGCGGTTTTCCACCGCGCGCTGGTGGCGCACTGGCGTCATATCAATAAAGTCGATAACGATCAGGCCACCCAGGTCACGCAGACGCAGCTGGCGAGCGATCTCATCTGCCGCTTCCAGGTTTGTGTTAAAGGCGGTCTCTTCAATATCGCCACCGCGCGTTGCGCGTGCGGAGTTGATATCAATGGCGGTCAGCGCTTCGGTGGAGTCAATAACGATAGAGCCACCGGACGGCAGACGGACTTCACGCTGGAATGCGGATTCAATCTGCGACTCAATCTGGTAATGGCTGAACAGCGGGATTTCCCCGGTGTACAGTTTAATTTTGCTGCTGAAATCCGGGCGACCCAGCGCAGCGATATGCTGGCGAGCCAGCTCAAGCACTTTCGGGTTATCGATGAGGATTTCGCCGATATCCTGACGCAGATAGTCACGGAAGGCGCGCACAATCACGTTGCTTTCCTGATGGATCAGGAACGGAGCAGGGCGGCTTTCGGCGGCTTTCTGGATAGCTTCCCAGTGTTTCAGACGGAAGCTCAAATCCCACTGCAGCGCTTCGGCGGATTTGCCCACGCCTGCGGTGCGTACGATAAGACCCATACCATCCGGTAATTCCAGGCTGGAGAGTGCTTCTTTCAGCTCGGTGCGATCGTCGCCTTCAATACGTCGAGAAATGCCGCCCGCGCGCGGGTTGTTCGGCATCAGCACCAGGTAGCTGCCTGCAAGGCTGATAAAAGTGGTCAGTGCCGCGCCTTTGTTGCCGCGCTCTTCTTTATCAATCTGAACGATGACTTCCTGACCTTCACGCAGTACGTCTTTGATGTTCGGACGTCCATGTGCGTTGTAATTAGCTGGGAAGTATTCGCGGGCGATCTCTTTGAGGGGGAGGAAACCGTGACGCTCGGCACCGTAATCAACAAATGCGGCTTCAAGGCTGGGTTCAATGCGGGTGATTTTACCTTTGTAGATGTTCGCTTTTTTCTGCTCGTGTCCCGGGCTTTCGATATCCAGGTCGTACAGGCGTTGTCCATCAACAAGTGCGACACGCAACTCTTCTTGCTGAGTTGCGTTTATTAACATTCTTTTCATCGTAACTTACTCATTATTCTTACATTGACGACTAAGCTGCGGGCAAGATAACGCCTTTCCGGGGGAGAACCGATGGCCTCGAGACTATTCGCGTCGCCAACCTCACGGTTGTCGCTCGCTAAAGAGGCGCAGTGTGTCGGTTGCCTGTGTTTCCTGTGGAAAACACAGCGCAATTATCAGGGGAACAGCCTGGGAAAAACTCTCCAGAGAAGATTCCATCTACCGGTAAGGACTGCAACCCGCAGCCCGCTAACTGCCTGAAAGTTCAATACGTCTTACGCCATTGCTGCGTGTATGATCGGACAGGCAAAACTGGTCATTCCGCTCATTTACTTGTTTTAACAAGATTCAACACGGAAAACCGCAACATTATTCCTTGCGAACCCTGTTATAGCAAGCTGACTTTTACCATTTATCACCCGGTTACTCACAGTTTTTTCACCTTTGCCCGGAGATTGGTTTAATAACCGCCGAATCAACTGAGTAAAACGAAGTCACCGAGTCAATTGTAAATATAAGCATAGAAAAATGAGTGGCGCTATTCAGCGTGGCTATTTAGAATCGCCTCCCATGAAAACTGAGACACCATCCGTAAAATTTGTTGCTATTACCGCTGATGAAGCGGGGCAACGTATCGATAATTTTCTGCGTACCCAGCTCAAAGGGGTACCTAAAAGCATGATTTACCGCATCCTGCGTAAGGGTGAAGTGCGGGTAAATAAAAAACGTGTAAAACCGGAATATAAACTGGAAGCGGGGGATGAAATCCGCATTCCGCCGGTACGCGTGGCAGAAAAAGAAGAAGAGGCGGTTTCTCCGCATTTGCAAAAAGTTGCCCAGCTAACCGACGTTATTCTCTATGAAGACGATCATATCCTGGTGCTGAACAAACCCTCGGGCACGGCGGTACACGGCGGTAGCGGGCTGAGTTTTGGCGTGATTGAAGGGTTGCGCGCGTTGCGCCCGGAAGCCCGCTTTCTTGAACTGGTTCACCGTTTAGATCGTGACACCTCCGGCGTTTTGCTGGTGGCAAAAAAACGTTCCGCGCTGCGTTCGCTGCATGAGCAGCTGCGCGGTAAAGATATGCAGAAGGATTATCTGGCGCTGGTCCGCGGCCAGTGGCAGTCGCATGTCAAAGTGGTGCAGGCACCTTTGCTGAAAAATATTCTGCAAAGTGGCGAGCGGATAGTGCGGGTGAACAGCGAAGGCAAGCCTTCAGAAACACGTTTTAAAGTTGAAGAGCGCTATGAATTCGCGACGCTGGTGCGTTGCAGCCCGGTGACCGGACGTACGCATCAGATTCGTGTACATACTCAACATGCCGGCCACCCGATTGCTTTTGACGATCGCTATGGCGATCGCGAGTTTGATAAGCAACTGGCTCCAACCGGGCTGTCACGACTGTTCCTGCACGCTGCGGCACTCAAGTTCACGCATCCCCATACGGGCGAAACATTGCGTATAGAAGCGCCACTTGATGATGCACTCAAACATTGTCTGCAAGTGTTACGCAACGCTAAGTAATCTTTTCCCCCTCGCGTCTGCGAGGGGGAAAACGGGGTTGGCTTACGGCTTCAGCCATTTGTCCAGCCACGGAAACACTTCATTTTGCTGTTCCTGATAAAAGACATGTCCCAGTTCCGGCCAGCTTTTCGTCACCAGTTTGTCGTCTGCCTGCTGCGAAGACCACACCCGATGCACTTTGTCAAAAGCGTCTTTTACCGCCTCAGCCGGAAAAAGTTTGTCTTTGCCACCGCTGAAAATCAGCATCGGCTTCGGCGCGGCGATGCTGGCGATATCCGGAATATCCATGCGGGCGGGCATCCCCGGATGCAACATATAGAACGCGGATTGACCGCGTAACACGTTATTGCCGGGTTGCATCAGGCCGTTATAGGTTCCAAACCACGAAATCACCGCTGTAGCAGCGACTTTTTCGCTCAGCGCCGCCAGTTGCCAGGCGCGAAAACCACCCATTGAGAAACCCAGTACGCCAACGCGTTTACTGTCCACTCCGGGATGCGCGGCGATAAAATCGACCGTGCGCATATCCTCATAGGCTACTTCGCCTGCCAGCGAGCGTCCCAGATTGTAGTAGTTGCTGGCCAGCGCCTGTTGTTGTTCATAAACCATCGGGCCGCGATCGCCCCATCCGGGACTGTCGATAGCGATAACCGCGTAGCCCCGGCTCGCCAGTTCATCGCCAATAAATTTACCGCTGAAAAATTTATCAGCCCATGCTTGCGCACTGGCGAGTTGCTCCGCGTTACCCCACGGGCGGATCAGCTTCTCTTTGCCGATATCAAACTTCGAGCCATGATCGTGCAACAGAACGATGGCAGGGTGCGGGCCGGGTGTTTTCGGCATCAATAACAGGGCGGAAATGCGGTTATCGTCCGTCATGTTTAGCGATAATTTTTCAGCGGTATAGCTGCCGCGATCTTCTTTCACTATCGAGTGAGGAGAAAAGGGTTTCATGGCGTCCGGGGTGAGCAGGGCGCGGCGAAATAACTGGCGGCTATGCGATTGCCACTGGTGGAAATCTTTAAAATTGCCTGATAACCACGAATCGGGATAACGCATCTGCGCTTTCAGCGTTTGCCAGCTTGCCGGAAGATTGCCTTCAACGACGCCCTCTGTTTGCCACTTATCTTGCGCATAAACATTGCCAGACGCCAGCAGGGCAAACATCAGCGGCAACGTACGTAAAATCTTCATCACCTCTCCTTAAATTAAAACGTCGTTTTAATATTGGTGATGAATGTAACGTTTGCCTAAAAAAGAAACTGTGATCGCGAAAGCATTAGCTTAACAACGGGTTACAATGTTCACGCCGGAGCATCTGGCACAGCGCAATTAGCGGCAAACCCACTAATGTATTAGGGTCACGTCCTTCCAGGCGTTCAAACAATGCAATACCCAGTCCTTCGCTTTTGAAGCTACCGGCACAGTTCAACGGGCGCTCTTTGCGGACATAGTCGTCGATTTCCTGTTCACTTAAGCGGCGAAAATGGACGTCGAAAGGCTCACATTCCGTTTGCACATGACCGGTTGCGGAATTAAACAGCGCCAGGCCAGTATAAAAAGTCACAATATTGCCGCTAGCTTTCATCAATTGCTGGCGGGCATTCTCTTCTGTGTGCGGTTTGCCGGTAATTTCGCCATCAAGTACGCACACCTGATCGGAACCAATAATCAAATGTTGAGGGTATTTTTGCGCCAGTGATTGCGCCTTTTCCTGCGCCAGTCTTAGCACTAAATGGCGAGGAGCTTCGCCTGCACGCGGTGTTTCGTCTGTCTGCGGTGCGGCGCATTCGAAGGGTAAACCGAGTTTTTCGAGCAGGGCGCGGCGGTAGGGCGAAGTGGAAGCGAGGATAATTTGCGACATATTTTTTTCACCAAATATGGCTTAACAATGACAGGCATTTTAAACTGTAGGCCGCAATGTGTGCGAATTATTGGCAAAAGGCAACCGCAGGCTGCCTTTTTCTTTGACTCTATGACGTTACAAAGTTAATATGCGCGCCCTATGCAAAAGGTAAAATTACCCCTGACTCTTGATCCGGTTCGCACGGCTCAAAAACGCCTTGATTACGAGGGTATCTATACTCCCGACCAGGCGGAGCGCGTCGCTGAATCTGTAGTCAGCGTAGACAGTGATGTGGAATGCTCCATGTCGTTCGTTATCGATAACCAGCGTCTTGCCGTGTTAAACGGTGATGCAAAGGTAACGGTATCGCTCGAATGCCAGCGTTGCGGGAAACCGTTCACTCATCAGGTCTACACCACGTATTGTTTTAGTCCTGTGCGTTCAGACGAACAGGCTGAAGCACTGCCGGAAGCGTATGAGCCGATTGAGGTTAACGAATTCGGTGAAATCGATCTGCTGGCGCTGGTCGAGGATGAAATCATTCTCTCCCTGCCGGTAGTTCCGGTGCATGATTCTGAACACTGTGAAGTGTCCGAGGCGGACATGGTCTTTGGGGAACTGCCTGATGAAACGCAGAAACCAAATCCATTTGCCGTATTAGCCAGCTTAAAGCGTAAGTAATTAAGGAGTAAGGTCCATGGCCGTACAACAGAATAAACCAACCCGTTCCAAACGTGGCATGCGTCGTTCCCATGACGCGCTGACCGCAGTCACCAGCCTGTCTGTAGACAAAACTTCTGGTGAAACCCACCTGCGTCACCACGTTACCGCCGACGGTTTCTACCGCGGTCGCAAGGTTATCACTAAGTAATCACGCGCAAGCGTGATGAAGCTTAGTGAGGATTTCCCCGCGTAAGCGGGGATAGACCGAACCAGGCTGCGACGATACCTTGACACGTCTAACCCTGGCGTTAGATGTCATGGGGGGAGATTTTGGCCCATCCGTGACAGTGCCTGCAGCTTTGCAGGCACTGAACTCTAATTCTCAACTCAACCTTCTTTTAGTCGGCGATCCCGACGCTATCACGCCATTACTTGCCAAAGCTGATTTCGAGCAACGCTCGCGCTTGCTTATTGTTCCTGCCCAGTCAGTTATTGCCAGTGATGCGCGCGCAGCGCAGGCTATTCGTAGCAGCCGTGGTACTTCTATGCGCATGGCGCTGGAGTTAGTCAAAGAAGGTCGCGCCCAGGCCTGCGTGAGTGCGGGAAATACCGGTGCGCTAATGGGGCTGGCGAAAATGCTGCTCAAACCGCTTGACGGAATTGAGCGTCCGGCGCTGGTGACCGTGTTGCCTCATCAACAGAAAGGTAAGACCGTTGTGCTGGATCTGGGCGCAAACGTCGATTGTGACAGCACGATGCTGGTGCAATTTGCCGTGATGGGCGCGGTGATGGCCGAAGAGATCCTCGGTATTGCCAACCCACGTGTGGCGCTACTAAATATTGGTGAAGAAGAGACCAAAGGGCACGATAGCATCCGCGATGCTGCGGCATTATTACGCTCCATGTCCTCAATGAACTACATTGGTTATCTTGAAGCGAACGAATTATTGACCGGCAAAACGGATGTGCTGGTGTGTGACGGTTTTACCGGAAACGTCACATTAAAAACAATGGAAGGTGTTGTCAGAATGTTTCTTTCACTGCTGAAATCGCAGGGTGAAGGGAAAAAAAGGTCGTGGTGGCTGATTTTATTAAAGCGTTGGTTACAAAAAAGCCTGACAAGGCGATTCAGTCACCTCAACCCCGACCAGTATAATGGCGCCTGTCTGTTAGGATTGCGCGGCACTGTGATTAAGAGTCATGGTGCGGCGAATCAGCGCGCATTTTGCGTGGCAATTGAGCAGGCAGTGCAGGCGGTGCAGCGGCAGGTTCCACAACGGATCGCCGCTCGCCTGGAATCTGTGTATGCACACTCGTCTTCGTCTGCAACGGATGGCGAAAACCAGAGCGTGTGTATATTACCCAAGAGTGACTGAGCGTACATGTATACGAAGATTATTGGTACCGGCAGTTATCTGCCTGAGCAGGTTCGGACAAACGCCGATTTAGAAAAAATGGTGGAAACCTCTGACGAGTGGATTGTCAGCCGTACAGGGATCCGTGAGCGCCGCATCGCCGCTGCAAACGAAACGGTTTCGACCATGGGCTATGAAGCCGCTAAGCGTGCGCTTGAGATGGCGGGCATCGATAACGATCAGATTGGCTTGATCATTGTTGCTACTACCTCTGCAACGCATGCCTTCCCGAGTGCAGCCTGCCAAATCCAGAACATGCTGGAAATCAAAGGTTGCCCGGCGTTTGACGTTGCTGCTGCGTGTGCGGGCTTCACCTATGCGCTGAGCATCGCCGATCAGTATGTTAAATCTGGTGCGGTGAAACATGCGTTGGTCATTGGTTCTGATGCGCTCGCGCGGACATTAGATCCGGACGACCGCGGTACGATTATTCTGTTTGGTGATGGTGCAGGCGCTGTTGTGCTGGGCACTTCCGAAGAGCCAGGCATCATCTCCACACATATGCACGCAGACGGGAGCTACGGCGAGCTGCTGACGCTGCCTAACCTTGATCGTGTGCATCCGGAGAACCCGACCTATCTGACGATGGCGGGTAACGAAGTATTCAAAGTTGCGGTGACAGAGCTGGCGCGTATTGTTGATGAAACATTAACAGCCAATAATCTTGAGCGCAGCGAGCTGGACTGGCTGGTGCCGCATCAGGCTAACTTGCGTATCATCAGCGCGACAGCGAAGAAGCTCGGCATGTCGATGGATAGCGTCGTTGTTACGCTGGATCGCCATGGCAACACCTCCGCAGCTTCAGTTCCCAGCGCGCTTGATGAAGCGGTACGCGACGGACGCATTAAGCCGGGGCAACTTGTCCTGCTGGAAGCGTTTGGTGGCGGGTTCACCTGGGGCTCGGCGCTGGTTCGTTTCTGAGTATAAGGATAAAAAATGACGCAATTTGCTTTTGTGTTCCCGGGACAAGGTTCCCAAACCGTCGGTATGTTAGCTGATATGGCTGCGGCTTATCCGGTGATTGAAGAGACATTCGCAGAGGCATCAGCTGTTCTGGGTTATGATCTCTGGTCTCTGGTGCAACAAGGCCCGGCGGAAGAACTGAACAAAACCTGGCAGACACAACCGGCGCTGCTGGCCGCTTCTGTCGCGCTGTGGCGCGTCTGGCAGCAGCAGGGTGGTAAAACCCCTGCGCTGATGGCGGGGCATAGCCTGGGCGAATACTCCGCATTAGTGTGTGCGGGTGTTATCGCGTTTGCTGATGCGGTTCGTTTGGTTGAACTACGTGGGAAATTCATGCAGGAAGCCGTGCCGGCGGGTACTGGCGCGATGTCTGCCATTATCGGCCTGGATGATGCTTCCATTGCCAAAGCATGTGAAGAATCGGCACAAGGGCAAGTTGTCTCTCCGGTGAACTATAATTCGCCAGGCCAGGTGGTTATTGCTGGTCATAAAGAAGCCGTTGAACGCGCAGGCGCTGCTTGCAAGGCTGCAGGTGCCAAGCGTGCGCTGCCGCTGCCGGTTAGCGTACCGTCGCACTGTGCGCTGATGAAGCCTGCCGCAGAAAAACTGGCCGCTGAATTAAAGAACATTACTTTTAACGCGCCGCAGATCCCGGTTGTAAATAACGTGGATGTGAAGTGCGAAACGACGCCAGAAGCGATTCGCGATGCGCTGGTGCGTCAGCTGTACAGCCCCGTGCAATGGACGAAGAGCGTTGAATTGATGGCGTCGCAGGGCATTGAGCACTTATATGAAGTTGGCCCGGGTAAAGTCCTCACCGGCCTGACTAAACGTATTGTTGACACCCTGACTGCATCTGCGCTCAACGAGCCGGCTGCCGTGTCAGAGGCACTTGCGCAATAAAAGAGGAAGACCATGAGTTTTGAAGGAAAAATCGCACTGGTAACCGGTGCAAGCCGCGGTATTGGTCGCGCTATTGCAGAAACCCTCGTTGCCCGTGGCGCGAAGGTTATCGGTACGGCGACCAGCGAGAGTGGCGCGCAGGCGATCAGCGACTATTTAGGTGCGAACGGCAAAGGTCTGGTGTTGAATGTGACCGATGCTGCATCTATCGAATCTGTTCTGGAAAACATTCGCGCAGAATTTGGCGAGGTTGATATTCTGGTAAATAATGCCGGGATCACCCGTGATAACCTGTTGATGCGCATGAAAGAGGATGAGTGGAACGATATTCTCGACACCAATCTTTCATCTGTTTTCCGTCTGTCAAAAGCGGTAATGCGCGCTATGATGAAAAAGCGTCATGGGCGTATTATCACTATCGGTTCTGTGGTTGGTACCATGGGAAATGCTGGTCAGGCCAACTACGCTGCGGCGAAAGCGGGTCTTATCGGTTTCAGTAAATCGCTGGCGCGTGAAGTTGCGTCCCGCGGTATTACTGTAAACGTTGTTGCTCCGGGTTTTATTGAAACGGACATGACGCGTGCGCTTTCTGATGATCAGCGTGCGGGTATTCTGGCGCAGGTTCCTGCGGGTCGCCTTGGCGGTGCTCAGGAAATCGCCAGTGCGGTTGCATTTTTAGCCTCTGACGAGGCGGGTTACATCACTGGTGAAACCCTGCACGTCAATGGCGGAATGTATATGGTTTAACCACGATGAAAATTATTTGCGTTATTAGGGCGAAAGGCCTCAAAATAGCGTAAAATCGTGGTAAGAACTGCCGGGATTTAGTTGCAAATTTTTCAACATTTTATACACTACGAAAACCATCGCGAAAGCGAGTTTTGATAGGAAATTTAAGAGTATGAGCACTATCGAAGAACGCGTTAAGAAAATTATCGGCGAACAGCTGGGCGTTAAGCAGGAAGAAGTTACCAACAATGCTTCCTTCGTTGAAGACCTGGGCGCTGATTCTCTTGACACCGTTGAGCTGGTAATGGCTCTGGAAGAAGAGTTTGATACTGAGATTCCGGACGAAGAAGCTGAGAAGATCACCACCGTTCAGGCTGCCATTGATTACATCAACGGCCACCAGGCGTAAGTGAACATCTCCAGGCGGTCACTCGACCGCCTGAGTTTTATCTGTAGTTATCCCACGAATCTCTTTTTTATACCCTCCCTGGAGGACAAACGTGTCTAAGCGTCGTGTAGTTGTGACCGGACTTGGCATGTTGTCTCCTGTCGGCAATACCGTAGAGTCTACCTGGAAAGCTCTCCTTGCCGGTCAGAGTGGCATCAGCCTGATCGACCATTTCGATACTAGCGCCTATGCAACCAAATTTGCTGGCTTAGTAAAGGATTTTAACTGTGAAGACATCATCTCGCGTAAAGAACAGCGCAAGATGGATGACTTCATTCAATATGGAATTGTGGCTGGCGTTCAGGCCATGCAGGATTCCGGCCTTGAAGTCACAGAAGAGAACGCATCCCGTATTGGCGCAGCGATTGGTTCTGGTATCGGCGGTCTCGGCCTGATCGAAGAAAACCATAGCTCCCTCGTCAAGGGTGGGCCGCGTAAAATCAGCCCGTTCTTTGTACCTTCAACGATTGTCAACATGGTGGCAGGTCATCTGACTATCATGTTCGGTCTGCAAGGCCCGAGTATTTCCATCGCGACAGCGTGTACCTCAGGTGTGCATAACATCGGTCATGCGGCACGTATCATCGCCTACGGCGACGCCGACGCCATGCTGGCAGGCGGCGCGGAAAAAGCGAGTACGCCGTTAGGCGTCGGTGGCTTTGGCGCAGCGCGCGCGCTGTCTACCCGCAACGATAACCCGCAGGCGGCAAGCCGTCCGTGGGACAAAGAGCGTGACGGCTTTGTTCTCGGCGATGGCGCTGGCATCATCATGCTGGAAGAGTATGAGCATGCGAAAAAGCGCGGTGCGAAAATTTATGCTGAAATCGTCGGCTTTGGTATGAGCAGCGATGCTTATCACATGACGTCTCCGCCGGAAAACGGTGCGGGTGCCGCGAAGGCGATGGTTAATGCACTGCGTGATGCCGGCATCACCCCGGGCCAGATTGGCTATGTTAATGCGCACGGTACGTCTACGCCGGCGGGTGATATGGCAGAAGCGCAGGCCGTGAAATCGGTCTTTGGCGACGCGGCTCGCACAGTAATGGTCAGTTCGACCAAATCGATGACCGGCCACCTGCTGGGTGCGGCAGGCGCAGTAGAATCTATTTACTCGATCCTCGCCCTGCGCGATCAGGCTGTTCCGCCGACCATCAACCTGGATAACCCGGATGAAGGGTGCGATCTGGATTTTGTGCCGCATGTTGCACGCCAGGTGAGCGGTATGGAGTACACCCTGTGTAACTCCTTCGGTTTCGGTGGCACCAACGGCTCGTTGATCTTCAAGAAAGTCTGATCATTTCGCTGTGTACTGGAGGCCCGCTTGTCGGGCCTTTTCTATTCGGGTTTATCCCCTTGTCCTGCGCTTTTCATCCTGCCAAACTGTCCGCCCAGACGCATAAGGAGCCCTCTATGTTCTTGATAAATGGTAAAGAGCAGCAATGGCTGGCCGCTAATGATCGGGCGACGCAATTTGGCGATGGCTGTTTTACCACCGCGCGTGTCCTTGACGGGCAAATCCAGTTTCCCGACGCGCATCTCCAGCGCCTGCGTCTTGCCTGTAAACGGCTCCGGATCCCTTATCTCGACTGGGACATACTGGCGCAGGAAATGGCACACCTCGCGAAAGAGAAAGAAGAGGGTGTGGTGAAAGTTATTCTCAGCCGTGGCACTGGCGGACGAGGCTATAGCGCAGCGGGTTGTGATACGCCGACGCGGATAGTGTCGTTATCAGCAAGCCCTGCCCATTACGCTCGGTGGCGGCAGGAAGGGGTAACCCTGGCGTTGAGTGATATCCGCCTCGGGCGTAACCCAATGCTCGCCGGGATCAAACACCTTAACCGCCTGGAGCAGGTATTGATTCGCACAGGGCTTGAGCAGACCTCTGCTGATGAAGCGCTGGTGCTGGATAGCGAAGGCTGGTTGGTTGAATGTTGTGCCGCCAATATCTTCTGGCGGCAGGGTTCGAAGGTCTTCACGCCGCGTGTTGATCAGGCCGGTGTTGATGGCATCATGCGTCAATATTGTTTGCGTCAGCTGAAAACTTCCGCTTTTGAGGTTGTCGAAGTCAATGCGCGGCATGATGTGCTGATGCTGGCCGACGAAGTCATTATTTGTAACGCGTTGATGCCAGTTGTCCCGGTTCGCCAGTGGGCGGAACAGCACTGGTCAGCGCGCGATTTGTACCACTTTTTAGCCCCCTTGTGTGAGCGCATAAATCCGTCATGAAGAAAATGTTACGCGTAGTTCTCCTCCTGTTGGCTTTGCTGGTTATCGCGGCGGGAGCCGGCGTCTGGAAGGTTCGCCAGTTAGCGGACAGCCAGATCCTGATTAAAGATGAAACCATTTTCACGCTGCCCGCCGGAACCGGCCGTGTGGCGTTGGGTGAATTGCTGTATCGCGAAAAGGTAATTAATCGCCCGCGCGTGTTTCAGTGGCTGCTGCGACTGGAACCGGATCTTTCACATTTCAAAGCCGGTACCTACCGTTTTACACCGAAGATGACCGTGCGCGAGATGTTGCAGTTACTGGAGAGCGGTAAAGAAGCGCAGTTTCCGCTACGACTGGTCGAAGGTATGCGCCTGAGCGATTACCTCAAACAGCTGCGCGACGCTCCCTACATCAAACACACCCTGAAAGACGACGACTACGCGACGGTGGCGCAAGCCCTGAAACTGGAGCATCCGCAGTGGGTGGAAGGCTGGTTCTGGCCCGATACCTGGATGTACACCGCTAACACCACGGACGTTGCGTTGCTCAAGCGTGCGCATCAGAAAATGTCGCGTGCGGTGGAGCAAGCCTGGGAAGGGCGTATGGAGGGGCTACCGTATAAAGATCAGAACCAGCTGGTAACCATGGCGTCGATTGTCGAAAAAGAGACGGCTATTGCCAGCGAGCGCGATCAGGTGGCCTCCGTCTTTATTAACCGCCTGCGCATCGGGATGCGGCTGCAGACCGATCCGACGGTTATCTACGGGATGGGCGCGCGTTATAATGGTAAGCTGTCGCGCGCCGATCTGGAAACGCCGACCGACTATAACACCTATGTAATTAGCGGTTTGCCGCCGGGCCCTATTGCTACACCCGGTGAGGCCTCGCTGAAAGCGGCGGCGCATCCGGCGAAGACGCCGTATCTCTATTTTGTCGCGGATGGTAAAGGCGGACATACATTTAATACCAATCTCGCCAGCCATAACCGGGCAGTGCAGGACTACCTGAAAGTACTTAAGGAAAAAAATGGGCAGTAAATACATCGTTATCGAAGGGCTTGAAGGCGCAGGGAAAACCACGGCGCGCGATGTCATCGTTGAGACGCTGAAAGAGCTTGGCGTCGGTGAAATGGTGTTTACGCGTGAACCAGGCGGTACGCTGCTGGCGGAAAAATTGCGCAGCCTGGTGCTGGATATCCGTTCTGTCGGAGATGAAGTTATTACCGACAAGGCCGAAGTTCTGATGTTTTACGCAGCCCGGGTTCAACTGGTCGAAACCGTCATTAAACCCGCACTGGCGCGTGGTTGCTGGGTGATCGGCGATCGCCATGACCTCTCAACGCAGGCGTACCAGGGCGGCGGACGAGGCATTGATCAGACCATGCTGGCCACGCTGCGCGATGTCGTACTGGGAGATTTTCGCCCGGACTTGACGCTCTATCTGGATGTCACACCGGAAGTTGGCCTGAAACGTGCGCGTGCGCGTGGCGAGCTGGATCGTATTGAGCAAGAGTCGCTGGATTTCTTTAATCGTACCCGCGCGCGCTACCTTGAACTGGCTGCGCAAGATGACCGCATTCGCACCGTTGATGCTACTCAACCGCTGGACAAGGTGATTGCCGACATTCGCCAGACGGTAACAGCCTGGGTGCAGGAGCAGGGCGCATGAAATGGTATCCGTGGCTGCGTCCCGATTTTGAGCAACTGGTTGCCAGTTATCAGAGCGGTCGTGGGCACCACGCGTTGCTGATCCACGCCCTGCCGGGGATGGGCGAAGATGCGTTGATTTACGCCATCAGCCGTTTCTTGCTATGCCAGACACCTGAAGGCCATAAAAGCTGCGGCCACTGCCGCGGCTGTCAGCTTATGCAGGCTGGAACGCATCCTGATTACTATGCACTGGCACCGGAAAAAGGAAAATCCGCGCTGGGCATTGATGCGGTGCGTGAAGTCAGTGAAAAGCTATACGAACATGCGCGGCTGGGCGGCGCGAAAGTGGTGTGGATCCAGGATGCCGCGTTATTGACCGACGCCGCCGCCAACGCATTGCTGAAGACGCTGGAAGAGCCGCCCGCGCGCACCTGGTTCTTCCTCGGCTGTCGGGAGCCGGCAAGATTATTAGCGACTTTGCGCAGCCGCTGCCGCTTGCACCACCTTGCGCCTCCCGCAGAAAACTACGCCTGCAGCTGGCTTGCACGGGAAGTTACCGCCTCGCAAGAGACGATTCTGACCGCACTACGTTTGTGCGCCGGTTCGCCTGGCGCGGCAGAAGCGCTGCTTCAGACCGATGTCTGGGCGCAACGGCAGTTGCTTTGCCAGGCTACAGACGCAGCGCTGAATAGCGGTGACTGGCTGGCGATGTTCCCGACACTGAACCACGACAAGGTGGCTGAGCGTTTGCAATGGCTCTCTGCGTTGCTGCTTGATGCATTAAAAATGCAGCAAGGGGCGACATTGCTCAGCAATGTTGATGCCTTAGGGCTGGTCGAAAAGCTGGCGCGCCAGGTGCAAGCGCCAACGCTGCACGCGTTACTGCATGCTATTTTTACCTGTCGTGAACAGTTGCTTAGTGTGGTCGGGGTTAACCGCGAGTTGCTGCTGACCGATTTATTGTTAATGCTGGAACGTTACCAGCAAACAGGCGTAACGCTTCCTGTCTCCCATCTGTAAGAGAAGATTATGTTTTTAGTTGATTCGCACTGCCATCTTGATGGCCTGGATTACCATTCTTTGCACAAAGATGTTGATGACGTGCTGGCGAAAGCTGCCGCGCGCGACGTGAAGTTTTGTCTGGCGGTGGCTACGACATTACCGGGTTACCGCGCGATGCGTGAGCTGGTGGGTGAGCGCCCGAATGTGGTCTTTTCCTGCGGAGTGCACCCGCTGAATCAGGATGAAGAGTACGATGTCGACACGCTGCGCCAACTGGCGGCGGAAGAGGGCGTCGTGGCGATGGGAGAAACCGGGCTGGACTATTTTTATACGCCGGAAACGAAGCCGCGCCAGCAGGAATCCTTCCGTAACCATATCCGCATTGGCCGTGAACTGAACAAGCCGGTGATCGTCCATACGCGCGATGCGCGAGAAGATACGCTTGCGATTTTGCAGGAAGAGCGCGTGACGGATTGCGGTGGTGTGTTGCACTGCTTTACTGAAGATCGCGAAACGGCAGGTAAGTTGCTGGATATGGGCTTTTACATCTCGTTTTCTGGTATCGTCACCTTCCGCAACGCGGAGCAGTTGCGTGATGCGGCACGTTACATTCCACTCGATCGCTTACTGGTCGAAACCGATTCGCCTTATCTCGCCCCGGTGCCGCATCGTGGCAAAGAGAACCAGCCAGCAATGACGCGCGATGTGGCGGAATATATGGCGGTGCTGAAAGGCGTTTCTGTCGAAGAGCTTGCGCAACAAACGACACAGAACTTTGCCCGTTTGTTCCATGTTGACCCATCCCGCCTGCAATCTGCCTGATCTGTCAGCTTATTTTAGTACTCGTAATTAATAAACGATCGGAGTAAAGTTCACCGCCATAAAAAAGGCGGTGGCGGTCGTTTTTCATACGGAAGCCGATACCTTTTGTAAATCAGTGTGAGTTTCGTAACTGGCGCTAGCTGAAACGTGATAGCCGTCAAACAAACTTTTACTGATTTATTTTACTCTGTGTAATAAATAAAGGGCGCTTAGATGCCCTTCCCACGGCGCGGTTCTCCCCCCTCGCCAATGCGTGAAAGCGTAGAAAAAAGCACTAATACTCAGGAGCACTCTCAATTATGTTTAAGAATGCATTTGCTAACCTGCAGAAGGTCGGTAAATCGCTGATGCTGCCAGTATCCGTACTGCCTATCGCAGGTATCCTGCTGGGCGTCGGTTCTGCAAACTTCAGCTGGCTGCCAGAAGTGGTTTCCCACGTTATGGCCGAAGCGGGCGGTTCCGTTTTTGCTAACATGCCGTTGATCTTCGCTATCGGTGTTGCGCTTGGCTTCACCAATAACGACGGCGTTTCGGCTCTGGCCTCCGTTGTTGCCTACGGCATCATGGTGAAAACCATGGCAGTGGTTGCGCCTCTGGTTCTGCATTTACCTGCTGAAGAAATTGCCGCAAAACACCTGGCTGATACCGGTGTGCTTGGCGGTATTATCTCCGGCGCGATTGCCGCGTATATGTTTAACCGCTTCTATCGCATCAAGCTGCCTGAGTATCTGGGCTTCTTCGCTGGTAAACGTTTCGTGCCGATCATCTCCGGTCTGGCTGCGATTTTCACCGGCGTGATCCTCTCCTTCATTTGGCCGCCGATCGGTACTGCGATTCAGACTTTCTCCCAGTGGGCCGCTTACCAGAACCCGGTTGTGGCGTTCGGTATCTACGGTTTCATTGAACGTTGCCTGGTGCCGTTTGGTCTGCACCATATCTGGAACGTACCTTTCCAGATGCAGATTGGCGAGTTCACCAACGCAGCAGGTCAGGTGTTCCACGGCGATATTCCGCGTTATATGGCGGGTGACCCGACTGCGGGTAAACTGTCTGGCGGCTTCCTGTTCAAAATGTACGGTCTGCCGGCTGCTGCTATCGCTATCTGGCACTCCGCAAAACCGGAAAACCGCGCGAAAGTGGGCGGTATCATGATCTCCGCAGCGCTGACCTCGTTCCTGACCGGTATCACCGAGCCGATCGAGTTCTCCTTCATGTTCGTTGCGCCGATCCTGTACGTTATCCACGCGATTCTGGCTGGCCTGGCATTCCCGATCTGTATCCTGCTGGGTATGCGTGACGGTACGTCGTTCTCTCACGGTCTGATTGACTTCATCGTGCTGAGCGGCAACAGCAGCAAACTGTGGCTGTTCCCGGTTATCGGTGCATGCTACGCGGTGGTTTACTACACCATCTTCCGCGTGCTGATCAAAGCGCTGGATCTGAAAACCCCGGGTCGTGAAGACACCACGGAAGAGAGCAAAGCTGGCGTTACCAGCGAAATGGCTCCGGCTCTGGTTACGGCGTTCGGCGGTAAAGAGAACATCACCAACCTGGATGCGTGCATCACGCGTCTGCGTGTCAGCGTGGCTGACGTAGCGAAAGTGGATCAGGCTGGCCTGAAGAAACTGGGTGCTGCGGGTGTGGTTGTTGCTGGTTCCGGTGTGCAGGCAATTTTCGGTACTAAATCCGATAACCTGAAAACCGAAATGGATGAGTACATCCGTAACAACTAAGCCATAGTCTGGGGAGACTGAGGGAGCCTGATGGCTCCCTTTTTTATTGTCCACTGAAAACTATGTGCTGTGGATCTGGTCAGCAACAGGTTTGCCTCTTGATTAAAATTTCACCGGGCAGGCAGAGCCTTCTTTTGCAGAAGGTCGGTATGCCCTGCCAGAAGCAATCAATGCCGCCTTTTCTAACGCTGAATTTTTACTGTACTGAAAAGAAAGAGTGACAAAACCCGTCGCTGCCCACAGACCGTGTGCCATTCCCACTCCGCTCCGGCAAGTTGGCTGTCATGCGACTCACAGACGCGCCTCACACTCACACCATGTTCAGCGTTAAATGCGCAAGGATAAGTGCAGCGGAAACGTCTGCTATAAGCGATCGCGGGAGAACTGGGGGCGGGCAGTTATCGGTAATGGCCGTTTTTCGGGAGCAAGAAAACAGAATAAAAAAGCCCGCCGGGAGGACGGCGGGCTTAGTGGCTCGCGGCTGCGATTATCAGAAGCTGTAGCTGGCGCTTACAGAGAAGTTACGCGGCGCACCGTACACACCGTAAGTGCCCAGATAATCGTAATACTCTTTATCGAACACATTGTTCAGATTGGCCTGGATAGCGAAGTTTTTAGTTGCCTGGTAACGGGTGAACAGATCCACCACCGTATAACCGCTTTGCGTAATGCGCATGTCTCCATTCGGGCCTTTGATCTCCTGCCAGGTTTTATTCTGCCAGCGCGCGCCGCCGCCAACGGAAAGCTCTGGCAGCATCGGCAACTGGTAGCGCGTGAATAATTTCATCGTGGTGCGCGCCTGTTCCGGGTTAACGGCTACACCGTCACCATCTTCAGCCATAAAACGGCTGGCACCAAAGGTGAGCTGCAAGTTGTCGGTGAGAGCACCGTTGAGCTCAAATTCGATGCCTTTGCTTACCGTGCCGTTGACGGATTTATACGCGGTCTGGCCGCCGGAATTTGGAATGTACTCGCCGGTCGATACGGCAACGTGATCCTGCTCGGTACGGAATACCGCCAGGGTCGCCGTCAGACGTGTGTTATACCAGTCACCTTTGATGCCAGCTTCATAGCTTTTACCGGTGGTAGGTTCAAGAAATTCGCTGTTGATATCGCGCTGACTGGACGGTTCGAAAATAGAAGTGTAACTGCCATAAACAGACCAGGTGTCATCAATGTCATAAATCAGGCCTGCGTATGGCGTGACGTCATCGGACTTGCTGTTACGGATCTCATCCGGCTTACGCTCCAGATTATATTTTGCGCGCCATTCGGTATAACGCGCGCCGAGGATCAAGTGCAGCGGATCGGCTAAAGAGATACGGGTTGCCGCATACAGCGATTTCTGGCGGATCACATCGCGCTGGTAGAGCGCCCAGTCAGACCAGCTCGGGTCGGCCAGTGTGTTGCCGTTATATTTATGAATGTTGCCGACATCCATCAGGCCGGAATTGTCATTCACCGGGTATGAGTTGTCATAATTGTTGCGCTGGCGGCTGTAGCTACCACCGAACATCACTTCGTGCTGGCGACCAAACAACTCGTAACCACCACGAACAAACGCATCGATAGCGTCTTGTTTACGCTCGCCACGGTTCCAGCCGCCCCATGCGCCTTGCCACTGTGAGGCATCATACAGACCGGTGGTCTTATCCGGGTAACCGTCGATATACATCAGCTTGCTGTCGAAGTTGGTTTCCGCATGCATGGCGTTAACTTTCGCTTCCCAGCCGTTGTCAAAACGCTGGGTCAGGTTGGCAAAAATTTTTGAAGAGTCGACATTGGAGTAAGCCCAGTCAGCAGCGGTATTGAAACCGCGGCGGAAATGCGTGCGGCTGCCATCACTGTATAGCGACGGGAAACCGCCCCAGGTCGGGCTGTCTTCTTCACTTTCCTGATAGTCATAGCCAAGAGAAAGTGTAGTGGAATCAGTAATATCTGCATCCACTACACCGGTAATGAATTTTTTGCGGTAGTGGTTACGTTCAACCCAGGAATCTTTATCCTGGTAACCAGTGATAATCCGGCCGCGCACGTTGCCCGATTCGCTCAGCGGTGCTTGCAGATCCAGCACATAGCGCTGATCGTTCCAGCTACCGTAAGTCGCGGTGGCGGTTCCTTTGAATTCTTTGCTGTCGGCATGTTTACGCACCATGTTGACATAAGCAGAGGGATTACCTGTTCCACTCATCAGACCGGCCGCGCCGCGCACCACTTCAATCTTGTCATAAATTGCCGTGTCGCCTGCGGTATCACCAAAATTCCAGCGGTTATCAAGGAATGTCGGCATATCTTCATACGCAAAGTTACTGACGAAAAAGCCGCGGGCGAAAAAGTTCGTACGGTGGCTGTCAATGCGCGATGCGCTGACGCCAATCGTGTTATCCAGCACTTGTTCGATCGTATTTAACTGCTGATCCTGCATACGCTGCTGGCTGACTACACTCACAGATTGGGGAATGTCTCGCGGGACCAGTAACAGCTTGGTGCCTGTGGTGGTGGTTTTTACGCTGTAGTCTTGCGCCTGGCTGTCAGAGGTGCTTAATGCTGCACCATCAACCACAACCGTATCTTCAGATGCTGCGGCGATCTCTGCCGCAAACGCAGCAGAAGGGGCTAAAGCCATTGCAATACAGGCGGCAAGCAGAGACGGTGTGGCGGCTAACGGACGCACTTCGTCCCTGGCGTGATGAGTGAAAGACATGCATAAACCCTTAATGGTGCGTTAGAGGGAAAGCCTTACAGCGATACGTTGTCGCGTCAGGCGGGTTTTGTAATTCGTCTGATAATAATCGCGCATGAAAATGCAAATGCGAAATATACGCATTCACCATATGAATGTAAACAGATGTAATATTCACTATTGAAATACCATTTCACCGCAGCGCGCCTTAAACGCGGGCGATTGCCTGCCAGCAAAGCCGGAAAGGTGAAAGAAAAACAGCGTTTTGGTTGAAACAACAAGAGAATCTCGATCATACTCTAGGGCACGTAATTGACGACGGCTGCGGGCTGGCTCCGCGAACATAAAAGGAAAACGTCATGGCCGAAGAAACCATTTTCAGTAAAATCATTCGCCGCGAAATTCCCTCGGATATTGTTTACCAGGACGAACTGGTTACCGCTTTTCGCGATATCTCTCCGCAAGCTCCAACCCATGTTCTGATTGTGCCAAACATTCTGATCCCAACCGTGAACGACGTGACCGAAGCGCACGAGCAGGCGCTGGGGCGCATGGTGACGGTTGCGGCGAAAATTGCTCGCGATGAAGGGATTGCTGAAGACGGTTACCGTTTGATCATGAACTGTAATCGTCATGGCGGGCAGGAGGTTTATCATATTCATATGCACCTGCTCGGCGGGCGCGCACTGGGGCCGATGCTGGCTCATAAAGGTCTTTAATATGACGAACGGGCGTGTCGCGTTATGGCTGGCAGCGCTGGTACTGATGGGGTGCAGTTCACGTCCTACGATCCCGGTCGCCGACGACCAGACGTTAGTGATGGAATCGAGCATTCTGGCCTCCGGGATTATTGCGCAGCCGCCGACGTTAAGTACGCAGGAACTCCAGCCTTCCGCGTCTTCACGGTTGTTTAATGAACGACAGCAGCCCGTTACCGTGCATTATCGTTTTTTCTGGTATGACGCCAGAGGTCTGGAAATGCACCCGCTGGAAGCGCCGCGAACCGTCACGATCCCGGGAAATTCGGGCGTGACGGTGTATGGCAGCGCCAACTATTTGGGTGCGCACAGCGTCAGACTTTATCTTTACCTGTAAGGGGTGACTCTTGATTAAAACTATTGGACGCTACGCGCTACTGACAACCCTGGCCGTGCTGCTTGCGGGTTGTATTAGCGATCAGCAACCCGCGCCGGTTGATCAGGCGGGTGGTGCAGGCACGCCGCAACAACCCACGCCGGTACAGCCGCAACAACCGGTGCCGGAAGTGCCTTCTGTCCCGACGCTGCCGCAGCAGCAACCGGGGCCAATTGAGCACCAGGATCAAACGGGGCAGCCCGCGCCGCGCGAGCGTCATTTTGACTGGAATGGCGCCGTTCAGCCGATGGTCGGTAAAATGTTGCAGGCCAGCGGCGCGAACGCAGGCAGCGTGCTGTTAGTGGATAGCGTCAATAACCGAACCAACGGTTCCATTAACACGAGCGAAGCAACGGGTGTGGTGCGCAACGCGTTAGCGAATAACGGTAAATTTACGCTTGTTACCGAGCAGCAACTGGCGGTCGCGAAGCAACAGCTGGGGCTCTCTCCACAGGACAGCCTCGGTACACGCAGTAAAGCCATCGGTATCGCCCGTAACGTCGGGGCGCAGTATGTGCTCTACTCCAACGCGACCGGGAATGTCAACGCACCGGCGCTGCAAATGCAATTGATGCTGGTACAAACCGGCGAAATTATCTGGTCGGGTAAAGGTGCGGTTCAGCAACAATAAACAGACGCGTGACGAGGTGTTGTCACGCTACTTTCCGACCTATACTCCCGTCGCCAGCCAGAATACCGGCCTCAGCGGCGGGAGTTGTCTTATTAGCGATGGACGGCATACGCTGGTGCTGCGAAAACGGCACCAGGCGACATCATCGCCTTTTCTGCGTCAGTATCGCTTACTCCGCCGCTTACCGGCTTCTATTGCTCCACGCCCGCGCTTATTCACCGGCGAGTGGATGGTGGTCGATTATCTACCCGGCGAGGTCTGCGCTGTGCTGCCGCAGGCCAGTGTGCTGGTGCCGTTACTGTACGATTTACACCGCCAGCCGCTGTTTGGCTGGCGGATAACATTATTGCCGCTGCTTGAAGGTTACTGGCAGCAGAGTGCGCGTTCGCGGCGAACGCCGTTCTGGCTGCGCCAGTTAAAGCAGTTGCGCCAGCAAAAAGAGCCTGTGCCGCTACGGCTGGCACCGTTACATATGGATGTCCACGCCGGAAACCTGGTGCAGAGTGCCAGGGGGTTGCGGCTGATCGACTGGGAATATGCGGGCGATGGCGATGTCGCGCTGGAATTGGCGGCGATATGGACGAAAAACGAGGCAGAGCGGCAGGAACTGGTGAATCGCTATGCGCATCAGTCTGCCATTAATCACGCTTTGCTGTGGCGCCAGGTCCGGCGCTGGCGTCCGTGGGTTTTGATGCTGATGTCTGGCTGGTATGAGTGCCGCTGGCAGCAAACGGGCGATCAACAATTTATTACGCTGGCGAATGAAATATGGCGTCAGCTAGCGAAAAAAGAACAAGAGAGGTAAATGTGGGCCCAGTGATGTTGGATGTGGAAGGGTACGAACTGGATGCGGAAGAGCGCGAGATTCTGGCGCACCCGCTGGTTGGTGGCCTGATCCTCTTTACCCGTAATTATCACGATCCCGAGCAATTACGGGAGCTGGTGCGCCAGATCCGCAGCGCTTCGCATCATCGTCTGGTGGTGGCGGTCGATCAGGAAGGCGGGCGCGTACAGCGTTTTCGCGACGGCTTTACTCGCTTACCCGCCGCACAATCTTTTGCTGCTTTGCATGGGCTGGAAGAGGGCGGACGCCTGGCTCAGGAGGCGGGTTGGCTAATGGCCAGCGAAATGATCGCCATGGATATCGACATCAGTTTTGCCCCGGTGCTGGATATTGGGCATATCAGCGCGGCGATTGGCGAGCGTTCGTATCATGAAGACCCGGTGAAAGCGCTGGCTATGGCGACGCGCTTTATCGACGGGATGCACAGCGCAGGGATGAAAACCACCGGTAAACACTTTCCCGGTCACGGGGCGGTTACGGCCGATTCCCATAAAGAAACACCACGCGACCCGCGGCCACAAGGCGAGATCCGCGCGCATGATATGACGATTTTCCGCAACCTGATTGAGCAAAACAAACTCGATGCGATTATGCCCGCGCACGTTATCTATCCTGACGCCGATCCGCGTCCGGCCAGCGGCTCGCCATATTGGCTGAAAACCGTATTACGCGGCGAGCTGGGTTTTGACGGCGTGATTTTTTCGGATGATTTGTCAATGGAAGGCGCAGCTATCATGGGAAGTTACGCTGAACGAGGCCAGGCATCGCTGGATGCCGGTTGCGATATGATCCTGGTCTGTAATAATCGTAAAGGCGCAGTAAGCGTGTTGGATAACCTGTCGCCGATCAATGCACAACGTGTTACGCATTTGTATCATAAAGGTTCATATTCTCGTCAGGAGTTGATGAGTTTAGCGCGCTGGAAGGCGGCTCATAACCAACTGGAGCAGCTGCATGCGCGCTGGCAGGAGCACAAAGAGGCCCGTTAATTCCTGCGGACGCGATGTCGAAGTGGTGAGGATACCATGATTATCTATTTACACGGTTTTGACTCAAACAGCCCCGGCAACCATGAAAAAGTGTTGCAGCTGCAGTTTATTGATCCGGATGTACGTCTGATTAGCTACAGTACGCGGCACCCGAAGCATGATATGCAGCATCTGCTGAAAGAAGTGGATAAAATGTTGCAGCTCAATATCGACGAGCGTCCACTGATTTGCGGTGTCGGCCTTGGCGGTTACTGGGCAGAGCGCATTGGTTTCCTGTGCGATATCCGTCAGGTGATCCTCAATCCTAACCTGTTTCCTTACGAGAACATGGAAGGGAAAATTGATCGCCCGGAAGAGTACCAGGATATTGCCACCAAATGCGTTTCCAACTTTCGTGAGAAAAATCGCGATCGCTGCCTGGTGATCCTCTCGCGCCAGGACGAAGCACTGAACAGCCAGCGCTCAGCCGAGGAGTTGCACCCCTATTACGAAATTGTCTGGGACGAAGAACAGTCGCATAAATTCAAGAATATCTCCCCGCATCTCCAGCGCATTAAAGCCTTCAAAACCCTCGGTTAATCCCCCATTCCGGCAGGTTCTCTAACCTGCCGGCGTTATTTTTATTTCTGCCTTTCGTCGGGCATTATTTTGCCTGTCGACTACACTTGCTCATCTTTTAAGCATCAAAACTTGATGCATATCAATTTTGGTATGACCATTGAACCGTTCGTGTTATTCTCAGCGTCAATATCAGGTTGTAAGTGCGTAACTTGTTGTTAAATAAAGGCTATTTTTATAACTTTTACTTAACAATTGGTTAATATTTTAGGGGGTCACGTTGACTACACCATTGAAGAAAATTGTGATTGTAGGCGGTGGTGCTGGTGGTCTGGAACTGGCGACGCAGTTAGGTAAAAAGCTTGGCCGCGGCAAAAAAGCGAAAATTACGCTTGTCGATCGTAACCACAGCCATTTGTGGAAACCGTTGCTGCATGAAGTAGCGACGGGTTCGCTGGATGAAGGGGTTGATGCGCTGAGCTACCTGGCGCACGCGCGTAATCACCATTTTCAGTTCCAGCTCGGTTCTGTCGTTGATATTAATCGCGAAAACAAAACCATTACGCTTGCTGAACTGCGCGATGAGAAGGGCGAATTGCTGGTTCCGGAACGTAAACTGGCCTATGACACGCTGGTGATGGCGCTCGGCAGCACGTCGAACGACTTCAACACGCCTGGCGTGAAAGAGCACTGCATTTTCCTCGACAACCCACACCAGGCGCGCCGCTTCCACCAGGAAATGCTCAATCTGTTCCTGAAATATTCAGCGAACCTTGGCGCCAACGGCAAAGTCAACATTGCGATTGTTGGCGGCGGGGCAACCGGTGTTGAACTCTCTGCGGAGCTGCACAACGCGGTGAAACAACTGCACAGTTATGGTTATAAAGGTCTGACAAACGAAGCGCTGAACGTGACGCTGGTGGAAGCCGGCGAACGCATTCTGCCTGCGCTGCCGCCACGGATTTCCGGTGCTGCGCATAACGAGTTGACCAAAATGGGCGTGCGCGTACTGACGCAAACGATGGTGACCAGCGCCGATGAAGGTGGTCTGCACACGAAAGAGGGCGAATATATCAACGCCGATCTGATGGTGTGGGCGGCGGGTATCAAAGCGCCGGACTTTATGAAAGAGATTGGCGGTCTGGAAACCAACCGTATTAACCAGCTGGTGGTCGAACCAACATTGCAAACCACCCGCGATGCGGATATTTACGCGATTGGCGATTGCGCGTCGTGTGCCCGACCGGAAGGTGGCTTTGTACCGCCGCGTGCGCAGGCCGCTCACCAGATGGCAAGCCTTGCCTTGCATAACATTCTGGCGCAGATCAAAGGTAAGCCGCTGAAACCGTATGTCTATAAAGATCATGGCTCACTGGTTTCCCTGTCCAATTTCTCAACCGTTGGCAGCCTGATGGGCAACCTGATGCGCGGTTCGATGATGGTTGAAGGCCGTATTGCACGCTTTGTGTACATCTCGCTGTACCGTATGCATCAGGTCGCGCTGCATGGTTATTTCAAAACCGGCCTGATGATGCTGGTCGGCAGCATTAACCGGGTGATCCGCCCGCGTCTCAAATTGCACTAACGTTGTTCTGCTCCCTGCGGCTTTATCTGCCCGGGGAGCAGCATATCCCTCTAGTGATGGCGTCAAACCGCTCGGATAACTCTGAATGTCGTCATTTTCCTGCCCACTATCCCTCTTTTTACGTTCTTTCTGATTGGCTTCCTTGCTTGCGAAGTTGCAAAATTGTTACCAATAGCAAACAGGGAGAGAATCCTGATGAACAAATCAATGTTAGCGGGTATCGGTATTGGCGTGGCCGCTGCACTGGGCGTTGCCGCAGTTGCCAGCCTGAACGTGTTTGAGCGCGGTCCTCAGTACGCGCAAGTGGTTTCTGCGACGCCAATCAAGGAAACGGTTAAAACGCCACGTCAGGAGTGTCGAAATGTGACAGTGACGCATCGTCGTCCCGTACAAGATGAAAACCGTATTACCGGTTCTGTACTCGGCGCGGTAGCGGGTGGCGTGCTGGGGCACCAGTTTGGTGGCGGTCGCGGTAAAGATGTCGCCACAGTCGTTGGTGCATTAGGCGGCGGTTACGCCGGTAATCAGATTCAGGGTGGGATGCAAGAAAGGGATACCTACACCACGACCCAGCAACGTTGCAGCACTGTGTATGACAAGTCAGAAAAAATGCTCGGCTATGACGTGACGTATAAAATTGGTGACCAGCAGGGAAAAATCCGTATGGATAAAGATCCCGGTACGCAAATTCCGCTGGATGGCAATGGTCAACTCGTTTTGAATAACAAAGCGTAAAACAGAAGTACTCTGCATGTTGGCTCCTCATCGCTCAGGCTGAGGAGCCTTTTTTCATTAAAAAAGCCTTACATTTCTGCAAGGCTTTAATCAGTCAAATAAAGTCGTGTTGGCGAACCAGCAGCAGGCCTGTTATCACAATTGAAATAAATGCAAACAGTACTGAACCACCCAGCAAAACCCACAGACCAAATAATAATGTTATTACTATTAACACTTTAATGAATGGTAATAGCAAAATCATCTCCATTTTCCTTCTGCATGTGTTAAGTACAGGTAAATACCCTTTATCCTCGGAAGTCGTTCAATACAGCACTTAGGGTGAGAGCAAAGGAAAGCAAGTACATAGCTGCATCATCATGATGCTCATTATTTGTATCATCCGGACTAATCATTAGCCGCGCAATAATCACAATTAAGAATAGCAAAGCGGGGGAAAACGCTGATAGATTTTACCTATTATTGAAATGTGATATCTCAATCACAGAGGCGAGATGAGACGGTTTCCCGTCTCATTTTTTTTCAGGCTTTGATCAAATCCGGCCACAGCCGCAGAGTGGTTTGAATGATTTGCAGCAGTTTTTCACAACTCGCGCCTTCACGCGCGCTGATCGACATGCCCTGCAAGATACATCCTAAAAACTGCGCTAGTGCGAGCGTGTCAACCGTCTGCGGAATTTCGCCGCGCAGCTGGCGAGCGGTGAGAAACTGACGCAGCGCCTCTTCCTGCTGTGCGTGTCGCGATTTTATGGTGTTCGCAATTGCCTGTGACGATGCCGCCAGCGTCGCCGAGGTATTGATCATAAAGCACCCAGCGGGAGTATCCGTACTGGTAAAGCACTTCGCCACGGCGGTGAAGTAATCCCGCAGCGCGCTTTGCACAGATTTTTCTTCGCACAACAACTGCGCTTCGTGCTGGCGCGCGAAACGGGTGATGTAACGATCGAGGACGGCGCGAAACAGCCCCTCTTTGTTAGTGAACTCGGCATACAGCGTCGGCGCTTTCGCCCCGGTCGCTTCGACGAGATCGGATAATGATGTGGCTTCGTAACCATGTTGCCAAAATAGCGTCATGGCTTTGTCGAGCGCCGCTTCCCTGTCGAACACTTTCGGTCGGCCACGGCTTTTTTTGGTGCAACTGCTGACTTCACTGGTCATATCGCCGCCTAACCTTTGTTAGTTTGTTGAATGACCATTATAAAAATATTCCCGACAGATAACCAGCAGCAAATTAGCACATATCGATAAATCATATCGTTATGAATTTTAAATAAATTTCATTTTGTTTAATGATCGTTATAAAAATCCATTGACGCCTGATGCAGATCACATCTACGATTTGTGTATCGATCGTTAATTAAATGTTTAACGGCATCCTTCATCTGCATCCAGGAATGACATCATGAAAAATATCACTGCGCTGTTTACTGCTGCTGTACTGAGTTCTCTCTCTTTTGCCAGTTTCGCTGCTGTTGAAGTGCAATCTGCTCCGACAGGCCAGCAGGAAGTGGCGACCGTTGGAGTACGTGCGAACTCCAACCTTGCCTCCGTAGAAGATCAACTGGCTCAGAAAGCTGAACAGATGGGTGCAAAGTCGTTTCGCATCACCTCAGTAACCGGCTCTGACAACCTGCACGGCACTGCTGTTCTTTACAAATAAGCGCAACACATTACGCCACGGTGATAAAAAAGGCCCCGCGAATTATCGCAGGGCCTTTTTTTACGCCAGCAGGGCAGTTACATCACCTGCGGGTCGTTTTCAATGTGGCGGGTGACATCGACCGGCATCCCGGAACGTACTTCCATCGCATGGCTCATCACTGCTGCATCGCTGCGCGCATCATCTTTGAACGCTTGCATCGCAGCGTTCAGCACGATGGGTAATGTTTTGGGGTCATCGTTAATCGATTTCGATAGCGGCTGATGCACTTCCACCAGCCGTCTGCCATCAGGCTCAACTGACACTTTGATAGGTGTATTGATGATATTCACTGGCGTACCCGGGGAAACCTGGGCGAACAGGTTAGAGATGTCTTTATCCCGTAGGCGAATGCAGCCGGAGCTAACGCGCATACCGATACCGAAATCGGCGTTAGTACCGTGCAGCAAATAGACGCCACCAAACGCGGCAAGGCGAATGGCATGGTGGCCCATCGGGTTATCCGGCCCGGCAGGCATCACCGCTGGCAGATCTATTCCCTGCGCTTTATAGCGCGCACGAATATTCGCGGTCGGTGTCCAGGTGGGGTTCGCGCGTTTATCGGAAACCGTGGTGACCATGGTGGGCGTCAGCGTGTCGCCACCCAGTTGGCCAATGCCGATCGGGTAAACTGTGACTTCGTTTTTACCCGGCGGATAGTAATAGAGGCGCAGTTCGGCGAGGTTGATCACAATGCCTTTGCGTGGCACATCGGGCAGCAGCGTTTGCAGCGGAATGGTCAGTACACTGCCCGCGCGCGGGACATACGGATCGATACCGGGATTGGCCTGCAAAAGCGCAAGAAATCCTACATTGTATTTCTTGGCAATCGCCTCCAGTGAACCGCCGTCGTTCTGCACGACATGAAAACGGTTCTCGCCAACGAGGTTACTGCCGGAAGGTGGTAAAGGCCAGGTGTTAGCGTGTGCGGGGAGGGCGAGAGCGACAGTGGCGGCGGCCAGCAGCGCGAGCCAGTGAACGAAACGCGACATTTTTATCATTACCATAATCCATGTAAATCATAAGGTTATTGCTATAAAGCTGTGTGATGGAATTATGGTAGGTCAGCGTGTAGGGAAATCCTGGAGTATTGCAAAATATTTGTAAATGTTGAGGAAAGTAAAGGTGCCGGGCCATGCGACCCGGCGTAACGCATTTTTTCAGGCTACCGCGTTTTCGGCGAGCTGCTGCATAAAGTTACGAACCCAATCCATCCGCACTTTGCGCTCGCTGAGATCCTGCATAAATTTCAGCCGCGTTGGGCCATCGAGGCGGAAATGCTGCGGTTGTTTCTGCAGCAAGCCAATCAGCCACGCCGGATTGACATGATTTTTCGCGTTGAACTCAATCATGCCGCCTTTTTCGTTGCCTTCCAGCTTGCGGATCCCCAGTTTTTGCGCCTGCTGGCGCAAGCGGGCAATATCCAGCAGGTTACGCGCTGCATCCGGCAACAGGCCGAAACGGTCAATCAGCTCAACTTTAATCTCCTCCAGCGCATTCTCATCTTTAGCGCTGGCGATGCGTTTATAGAATGACAAGCGCGTGTTGACGTCAGGAATAAAGTCATCCGGCAGCAGCGACGGCATCCGTAATTCCACTTCGGTTTGCTGGCTGGTGAGATCTTCCAGCGACGGCTCGCGGCCCGCTTTCAGCGCATCGACCGCATTTTCCAGCAGTTCCATATAGAGCGAAAAGCCGATGGTTTCCATCTGACCACTCTGATCTTCGCCCAGCAGTTCTCCCGCGCCGCGGATCTCCAGGTCATGTGTTGCCAGCGCGAAGCCC
This sequence comes from Enterobacter sp. R4-368, assembly GCF_000410515.1. Classification (NCBI taxonomy): domain Bacteria; kingdom Pseudomonadati; phylum Pseudomonadota; class Gammaproteobacteria; order Enterobacterales; family Enterobacteriaceae; genus Enterobacter; species Enterobacter sp. R4-368. The sequence continues at coordinate 5,008,930 of NC_021500.1, forward strand.
GCGCCTAAATCTTCCAGCGAGGCGATGGCCTCCAGGCGTTTTTGCGCATCGGTAGTCATCGCTTTGGGATGCGGCGTCAGCAGCCAGGCGTAGGCCTGGTGGTGCGAACGCCCGACTCGCCCGCGCAGCTGGTGGAGCTGGGCAAGGCCGAAGTGATCGGCGCGTTCAATAATGATGGTGTTGGCGGTCGGAATATCGATCCCGGTTTCAATAATGGTGGTGCACACCAGCACGTTGAAACGTTGATGGTGGAAATCATTCATCACCCGCTCCAGCTCGCGTTCACGCATCTGGCCGTGACCGATGGCGATACGCGCTTCCGGCACCAGTTCCGCCAGCCGGTCGGCGGCTTTCTGGATATTTTCCACATCATTGTAGAGATAGTAGACCTGCCCACCGCGCAGGATCTCGCGCAGTATTGCCTCGCGAACCACCAGGTTGTCGTACTCGCGTACAAAGGTTTTTACCGCCAGGCGGCGCGCGGGCGGGGTGGCGATAATCGACAGATCGCGCATCCCGCTCATCGCCATATTCAGCGTACGGGGGATCGGCGTGGCGGTCAGCGTCAGGATATCCACATCGGCGCGCATCGCTTTAATACGCTCTTTGTGGCGCACACCGAAACGGTGCTCTTCATCGACAATTAACAGGCCGAGATCTTTCAGTTTGACATCGCTTTGCAGCAGCTTGTGTGTGCCAATCAGAATATCGATTTTCCCTTCGGCGGCCTGCTCCAGGATCTGCGCCTGCTCTTTGGCGCTGCGAAAACGTGAAAGCATTTCGATGCGCACCGGCCAGTTGGCGAAGCGATCGCGGAAGTTATCGAAATGCTGTTGGGCGAGCAGGGTGGTTGGCACCAGCACCGCCACCTGCTTATTGTTTTCAACCGCAAGAAACGCGGCGCGCATCGCCACTTCGGTTTTACCGAAGCCGACATCGCCGCACACCAGCCGGTCCATTGCCAGCGGCTGGCACATATCGCTGAGCACCGCGTTAATAGCCTGCGCCTGATCCGGCGTAGTTTCAAACGGGAAACTGTCGCAGAAAAGTTGATACTGCTCTTTGTCATGTTTAAAGGCGAAGCCCGCTTTGGCGGCGCGCTGCGCGTAAATATCCAGCAGTTCTGCGGCGACATCGCGCACTTTTTCCGCCGCTTTTTGCCGCGCGCGCGACCAGGCATCGCTCCCCAGCTTATGCAGTGGCGCGTTCTCTTCCGCACCGCCTGCATAGCGGCTGATTAAATGCAGCGACGAGACGGGCACGTACAGTTTGGCGTCGCCGGCGTAGGTCAGCATCAGATATTCGCCTTTGATGCCGCCCGCTTCCAGCGTGGTCATTCCGGCATAACGGCCCACGCCGTGTTCCAGGTGCACCACCGGCTGGCCATCATGCAGTTCGGCCAGGTTACGGATCAACGTATCCGGGTTGATGGTGCGCCGTGTATCCTGGCGGCGACGCGCGACGCGCTCACCGAGCAGATCGCTTTCACAAATTAGCGCCCGGCTGCGTAACGTATCGATAAAGCCGTGTTCTGCGGCACCGATCATCAGGTATGTGCCAGGCGCTTCGGCTTCATCGAGACGCATAATACGCTTAGGCGCAACTTTGATGCGTGCCAGCAGCTCAATTAACGCCTCGCGACGACCTTCACTCTCGACGGAGAACACCACCGGCCCGGCGAACGATTCGAGGAACTTACGCAGGTTATCCAGCGGTGATTTCTGCTGCGCCTGTACCGCCAGATCCGGCAATGACCGGTAACCCAGGTTAACATGCGCGGCTTTGTCGGTCAGTTGTTCGGTTTTTAACTGGATGCGCGGCCATTTCTTCAGCTCGCTGTAGAGTTCATCAACGCGAAGCCACAGCGTCTCCGGCGGCAGTAAAGGGCGCATCGGGTCAACACCGCGGTTCTCAAAACGCGCCTGCGTCTCCTGCTGGAAGCGTTCGGCGCTGCTTTCCAGATTGCCGGTGTTAACCAGCAAGGTGTTTGCCGGGAAATAGCTGAACAGCGGCGGCAGCGGTTCGCTGAAAAACAGCGGTTGCCAGTACTCAATCCCGGTAGGCAACGTACCTTTGCTGACTTGCTGGTAAATATGCTCGGCGTCGCGTTTGACCTCAAATTTATCGCGCCACTGGCTGCGGAACAGCTCAATGGCGTTTTTATCGGTCGGGAATTCGTGTGCGGGCAGTAAGTTAATTGCTTCGACTTCTTCCAGCGTTCGCTGGGTATCGGCGTCGAAAAGACGCAAACTGTCGATTTCGTCATCGAAAAAATCGAGGCGGAAAGGCTGCTCGCTGCCCATCGGAAAAAGATCAAGCAGCGCGCCGCGTGTGGCGTACTCCCCATGCTCCATAACCTGATCAACATGACGATAACCCGCGCTATCGAGTTGGCTGCGCAGCTCATCGCGCGACAAGCGTTGCCCTTTTTTCATCACCAGTGCATGGCCATGCAGGTAGCTATGCGGGCAAACGCGTTGCATCAGCGTATTTACCGGAACAATCAGCACGCCGCGCTGCATGGAGGGGAGCTGATATAAGGTCGACAGGCGCGAAGAGATAATTTCCTGATGTGGTGAGAAGCTGTCATACGGCAGCGTTTCCCAGTCGGCGAGGTTCATGACCAGGTTATCGGTAAACTGCCCAATCTCATCCTGCAAGCGCAGCGCGTTTTGCATATCCGGCGCAATCAGCACAACCGGGCCAGGATGGCGCTCAATGATTTCCGCAACTTCGGTGGCGCAGGCAGCACCTGTCAGTTCGCCAAACTGGCGCTGGTCGCCTGCTTTGACAGGCAGGGAATAACGGTATTGTTCAGGCATGGGGATATCAAGATCTCGTTATGGATATACCCCCCGTTATGGGGGCATATCCCTGATACGCAATACCATTATTATCTGTGATTAAGCGGGTTTAGCCAATACGACGCGCAGGATTAACGCGCTTGCACCGCCGTGAGATGTTTCGTCGGTGGCGTGAAAAAGAGATCGGCGAACAGCGCCGACGACAATTTTCTCACCATCAGTCCAGCCAGCGTACAAATCAGCAACGTGGCGAACGGATAGACTAACAGCAGCGCCAGTTCGACCGTTTGCGGCCATGCGCCCGCGTTCATCGGTTTGAGCAGCGCAAGGCTGATGGCCTCAATCAGAATGCGGTGAGTGGTATAAATCGCCAGCGTATTGGAGCCGACCACGTTCAGCAGGCTCTTTTCGTTGGGGGGAAAACGCTGCTCCAGCATCTGGAACAAACGCATAATGCCCACAATAGAAAGCAGGCACAGCGGCAGTGGCATATTCAACATCCACAGCCCGAAAGCCACCACGGCCGCCAGCGCAAACAGTAATCCGTAGCGGCGGAGCGACACGGTTTTGACCCACTCCATTACGCTTGCTCCATACCAGGCGCCGAGCGAATAGAAAATCATATTACGCACCACGCTGTTCATCCCCCACCACGGCAGTGGCAGGTAATTAATCGCCAGGCTTGCCAGGATCATTAGCGCTAATAGTGGCACTTTCCAGTTACTGAGCAGCTTACAAAGCGTGAAATAGACCACCAGCGCATAGAGATACCACAAGCTGGTACTGGCGGTGAGCATGCCCTGTGCGAACTCACGCCAGTTCTCCGCGTAAGCCGCGTTGGCGGCATCACTCAGATCGCGCTGCGGCGCGAGCCAGTCATTTATCTGGCGTAACCCAGCCCATTGCAGGAGGCCCCACAGCGCCAGCACATAGACGATGCTCCAGATACGCTTATCGAGCGTTTCTTTCCACGGCACATCGTCGATATATCGGCGAATGAGATAGCCGGAGATAAAAAAGAACACCGGCATACGAAACGGCGCGAGGTAAAGGTTGAAATAAATCCAGCATTTAGTGAGCGTTTGCGACCACGGATGCTGGAAAGTGGACAGGTGCGGGTAAAACGTGATGACGGAGTGATAAACCACAACCAGACAAATACATAACCCCTTGATTTGATTAATCCATAATGTTTTCTGTTTCATTAACACTGTTGCCTGTTTTGCCAAAATCCTGGTCGTTGATCCTGGGCAGACGGGAGAGGGATGTATTGGGGAAGTGTCTGTATTTATTCATTTTCGGATTAAGGCGAGAGGGCGTTTGCGGTCAACAGCCGTACAAACAAACGGAAATGCAAACTGGCTGGCGGTTGTTTATTGGTTTGATTTCACGGAATTTTTCCTTATCTGTCTGACGAATACTTACCGTTTCACTCATTTACGCTCTGTGCTTTCGCTTATATACTCCTCACTCTGCTATCAGCAACCAGACGGATTTCATGTACCAGCCTGTCACTCTTTTCATAGGCCTGCGCTATATGCGCGGGCGCGCAGCGGACCGCTTCGGCCGCTTTGTCTCCTGGCTGTCAACCATTGGCATCACCCTCGGTGTTATGGCGCTGGTAACGGTGTTATCGGTGATGAATGGCTTTGAGCGCGAGCTGCAAAACAACATTCTGGGGCTGATGCCACAGGCCACTCTTACCACGCAAAACGGCTCACTGAATCCAGCGCAGCTGCCGGCAAGCCAAATCAAATTACAGGGCGTGACGCGAATTGCGCCGCTCACCACTGGCGATGTAGTGCTCCAGAGCGCGCGCAGCGTGGCGGTGGGGGTGATGATGGGCATCGATCCGGCGCAAAACGATCCGCTGACGCCATATCTGGTGAATGTCAAACAAAGCGATCTGCAAGCGGGCAAATACAACATTATCCTCGGTGAGCAACTGGCCGGTCAGTTGGGCGTGAACCGTGGCGATCAAATTCGCGTGATGGTGCCCTCTGCCAGCCAGTTTACGCCGATGGGCCGTTTGCCGAGCCAGCGTCTGTTCACCGTGGTGGGTACATTTGCGGCGAACAGTGAAGTCGACGAATACCAGATGCTGGTCAATATTGATGACGCTTCACGCCTGATGCGCTACCCGGCGGGGAATATCACCGGCTGGCGTTTATGGTTGAATGAGCCGCTGAAAGTCGATGTGCTCAGCCAGCAAACATTGCCGGAAGGCACCAAATGGCAAGACTGGCGCGATCGTAAAGGCGAGCTGTTCCAGGCCGTGCGGATGGAAAAAAACATGATGGGGCTGCTGCTGAGCCTGATCATCGCCGTTGCGGCATTCAACATTATTACCTCGCTGGGTCTGATGGTGATGGAAAAGCAGGGCGAGGTAGCGATTTTACAAACCCAGGGCTTAACCCCACGTCAAATCATGGCCGTGTTTATGGTGCAGGGAGCCAGCGCCGGGATTATTGGCGCATTGCTGGGTGCCGGGCTGGGCGCACTGCTCGCTAGCCAGTTAAATAACCTGATGCCGATTATTGGTGCCTTCCTTGATGGCGCAGCCCTGCCGGTGGCGATTGAACCGCTGCAGGTGATTGGTATTGCGCTGGTGGCGATGGCCATCGCGCTGCTCTCTACGCTTTATCCTTCCTGGCGCGCCGCCGCCACTCAACCCGCTGAGGCTTTACGTTATGAATAAGATCCTGTTGCAATGCGACAACCTGTGCAAACGCTATCAGGAAGGCAGTGTGCAAACCGACGTACTGCATGATGTCAGCTTTAGCATGGCGGAAGGGGAGTTAATGGCGATTGTCGGCAGCTCCGGCTCCGGTAAAAGTACGCTGTTGCACCTGTTAGGCGGGCTGGATACGCCAACCTCTGGCGATGTAATTTTCCGTGACCAGCCGATGAGCAAACTTACCTCGACCGCCAAAGCGGAGCTGCGTAACCGGGAATTAGGCTTTATCTACCAGTTCCATCATTTGTTGCCGGACTTCACCGCGCTGGAAAACGTGGCAATGCCGCTGTTGATTGGCAAAAAGAAACCAGCGGAAATTAATGAGCGTGCCCGGGAAATGCTGCGCGCGGTTGGGCTTGAACATCGCTCCAGCCACCGTCCTTCCGAGCTTTCCGGCGGCGAACGCCAGCGTGTGGCGATTGCCCGCGCGCTGGTCAACAATCCGCGCCTGGTGCTGGCAGATGAACCGACAGGGAACCTCGATGCGCGTAACGCGGACAGCATTTTCGAACTGCTGGGCGAACTGAACAAAATGCAGGGCACGGCTTTCCTCGTGGTGACACATGATTTACAACTGGCGAAGCGTATGAATCGCCAGTTAGAAATGCGCGATGGTCGCCTGAATACTGAAGTCACCCTGATGGGGGCCGAGTAATGGCCTCACCCCTCTCTTTACTGATTGCGCTGCGTTTTAGCCGTGGTCGCCGTCGTGGCGGCATGGTGTCGCTGATTTCGGTGATCTCCACCGTTGGCATCGCACTGGGCGTGGCGGTGCTGATTGTTGGTTTAAGCGCGATGAACGGTTTCGAACGTGAACTGAACAACCGCATTCTGGCGGTGGTGCCGCACGGTGAAATCGAGCCGGTGAATCAGCCGTGGACGAACTGGGACACAGCGCTGGAAAAAGTGAAAAAAGTGCCGGGCATTGCTGCCGCTGCGCCCTATATTAATTTTACCGGGCTGGTGGAAAGCGGTGCCAACCTGCGCGCGATTCAGGTGAAAGGCGTTGACCCGGCGCAGGAAACGCAGCTTAGCGCCTTGCCGAAATTTGTGCAGGGCGACGCCTGGCAAAATTTCCGTGCCGGTGAGCAACAGATCATTCTGGGTAAAGGCGTGGCCGATGCGCTAAAAGTGAAGCAGGGCGACTGGGTTTCCATCATGATCCCCAACTCCGATGACGCGCATAAACTGCTGCAACCCAAACGCGTGCGTTTGCATGTCACGGGCATTCTGCAACTGAGCGGCCAGCTTGATCACAGCTATGCGATGATCCCGATGCAGGACGCGCAGCAATATCTGGATATGGGCGGCAGCGTCACCGGCATCGACATCAAGGTAAATGATGTGTTTAACGCCAATAAACTGGTGCGCGACGCAGGGGAAGTGACCAACAGCTACGTCTATATCAAAAGCTGGATTGGTAAGTACGGCTACATGTATCGCGACATTCAGATGATCCGCGCCATAATGTATCTGGCGATGGTCTTAGTGATTGGCGTGGCCTGTTTTAACATTGTCTCGACGCTGGTCATGGCGGTAAAAGACAAGAGTGGTGATATTGCCGTGCTGCGTACGCTCGGGGCGAAAGATGGGCTTATCCGCGCCATTTTCGTCTGGTACGGTCTGCTGGCAGGCCTGCTTGGCAGCATCAGCGGTGTGGTGATCGGCGTTGTCGTATCATTGCAATTAACGCCAATCATTAACGTGATTGAAAAGTTGATCGGCCATCAGTTCCTGTCGGGAGATATCTACTTTATTGATTTCCTGCCATCGGAGCTGCACCCGCTGGATGTCGTCTATGTGCTGGTGACGGCGCTGGCGCTAAGCCTGCTGGCAAGCTGGTATCCGGCGCGCCGGGCGAGCAATATTGATCCTGCACGAGTGCTGAGCGGGCAGTAATTCCGCGTGGAACGGGCCACAACGAAGGAGTGGCAATGAATTACGGATTTGATATCGGCGGCAGTAAAATCGCGTTGGGCGTCTTTGACGCCAACCGGCGCTTACAGTGGGAAAAGCGCGTCGCCACCCCGCACGACAGCTATCAGACGTTTCTGCGCGCCATTGCCGATCTGGTTGCCGAAGCGGATGCGCATTTCGGTGTCAAAGGCAGCGTCGGCGTCGGTATTCCCGGCATGCCGGAAACCGCCGACGGCACGCTGTATGCCGCTAATCTCCCCGCCGCCAGCGGTCAACCGCTGCGCGCCGACCTTACTGCGTTGCTTGAGCGCAATGTGCGTATCGACAACGACGCCAACTGCTTTACGCTCTCCGAAGCCTGGGATGACGAATTCCGCCAGTATCCGCTGGTGATGGGGTTAATCCTCGGCACTGGCGTTGGCGGTGGGCTGGTGGTGAATGGCAAATCCATCTCTGGCCGTCGCTTTATCACCGGTGAGTTCGGTCATATCCGCCTGCCGGTGGATGCGCTGGGGCTGATGGGTTTTGATTTCCCGCTTACCCGATGCGGCTGCGGAAAGATCGGTTGTATTGAAAACTATCTCTCCGGGCGCGGTTTTGCCTGGCTGTACCGACACTTCTATCATCAATCCTTGTCAGCGCCGGAAATCATTACGCGCTGGGAACAGGGCGAGGCGAAGGCGCTGGCGCATGTGGAACGTTATGTGGATTTGCTGGCGGTGTGTCTGGGTAATATTCTGACCATTGTCGACCCGGATCTGCTGGTAATTGGCGGCGGTTTATCAAATTTCAGCGCGCTGACCCGGCTGTTGCCAGCGCGAATTGCGCCGCATCTGTTACCGGCAGGCGATGTACCACGTATCGAACGCGCGCGCCATGGCGATGCGGGCGGGATGCGCGGCGCGGCCTTTCTTCACCTCACTGACTAATCTGAGAGGATGCTATGCAATCGCGACGTTCACATCGTCTCAGCCGTTTTCGCCGTAACAAGCGCCGTTTGCGCGAGCGCCTGCGTCAGCGAATTTTTTTCAGAGACACAATGGTGCCAGGCGTAATGGAAAAACCAAGAGTCGTCGTTCTGACGGGAGCGGGCATTTCCGCTGAATCCGGTATTCGTACCTTCCGCGCAGCAGACGGGCTGTGGGAAGAGCATCATGTTGAAGACGTGGCGACACCGGAAGGCTTCGCCCGCAACCCGCAACTGGTGCAAACCTTCTATAACGATCGGCGCAGGCAGCTGCAACTGCCGGAGATTGTGCCGAATGCCGCGCATCTGGCGCTGGCGAAGCTCGAGCAGGCGCTGGGCGATCGCTTTTTGCTGATCACGCAAAACATCGACAACCTGCACGAACGCGCGGGCAATAAAAACATTATCCATATGCACGGCGAGCTGCTGAAAGTGCGCTGTTCGCAAAGCGGGCAGGTGCTGGCGTGGACGGGCGATGTCACGCACGATGACAAATGCCACTGCTGCCAGTTCCCGGCACCGCTGCGCCCGCATGTGGTGTGGTTTGGCGAAATGCCGCTGGGGATGGACGAGATTTACAGCGCGCTGGCAATGGCGGATGTGTTTATCGCGATTGGCACCTCCGGGCATGTTTATCCGGCTGCCGGGTTTGTGCATGAAGCGAAACTGCAGGGCGCGCACACCGTAGAGCTGAATCTCGAACCGAGCCAGGTTGGCAGCGAGTTTGAAGAGAAACACTATGGGCTGGCAAGCCAGGTCGTGCCGGAATACGTTGAAAAGCTGCTGAAAAAGCTTTAACCATCACCGCCATCCTTTTTAGCTAAGGGGATGGCGGTTTAGCGCTTTTTACTGACCTGTTCGCCACGCGCCAGCGTGTGACTATTGTGAAAATCCCTGGTAAGTTCCCCGTAAGACAACGCCCCTGATGATAGCGTTTCCACCGCTAACAGGAGCATCATCATGGGTGTTGTGCCACGTTGTGTTGTCGCAGCCAGTCTTATGTCTGTTGTTTTTGCCGCCCGGGCCGATGAACCGCCGGTTTGGGGAGTTGGCGTCGGCGTCATTAGCACGCAAAAGCCTTACCAGGATAGTGGCCGTCAGTACACCCCGATCCCGATTCTTCATTATGAAAACCGTTATTTCCGCTTTTCAGGCACGGCGGCTGAAGTCAAATTGCCCGCGCTACATCTGAGTGAAACCCAACAGCTCAATATCGGTCTAATAGCCCGTTACGATGGCGCAGGTTATTCGTCCGATGATGCCGATATCCTGAAAGGGATGGACAAGCGCAAAGGGGGATTCTGGGGCGGAGCGGGCATCGGGTGGCAAAACCCGGTGGTGGATCTGTTTACCGACTGGACTCACGATCTTTCCGATAACAGTCGCGGGCAGCGTTTACGCCTGGGCGCAGAAAAGCGCTGGCATCTGAGTGAGCAATTTACGTTGACGCCGCGGCTGGTCGTCAGTCGTTATAACAGCAGCTATGTCGATTACTACTACGGCGTGCGCCGCAGCGAAGCACGTCCGTGGCGGCCTGCATACCGTGCAGATGCCTCGATTAACACCGAAATGGGCGTACGCAGCCTGTACACATTCAATGAACATCACACGCTGATGGTTGACGTGGAAATGACGCTGCTGGCGGCGGAAATTAAGGACAGCCCGCTGGTGAACAGGACTAACGAAAACCGCATCTTAATAAGTTATCTGTACTATTTCTGATGAGCCGAATATTACTGATTGAAGATCACGACCACCTGGCGCGCCTGATTGCCAAAGGGCTGGCAGCGGCGGGCATCGCTGTGGATATTGTCGGGCGCGGCGATGCGGCCTGGGCGGCGATAGCACAGGTCTCTTATCAGGGGCTGGTGCTCGATCGCGGTTTGCCCGATGGCGACGGTATCCAGCTATTGCATCGCCTGCGCCAGGCGCAGGTCGCGATCCCGTGTTTGGTCCTCACCGCCCGCGATGCGCTGCACGATCGCGTCGAAGGGCTGGAGGCGGGCGCGGATGACTATCTCGCCAAGCCGTTTGCCATGGAGGAACTGGTGGCGCGCGTGCGTGCCCTGTTGCGCCGTCCGGTGCAAAGCCAGCCGCTGCAACCGGCGTGGGGCGATTTAATCCTTTCGCCGGAAGCCAGCATTATGCAGTGTGGCGAACAGCACATTGCGCTGGCACCTGCTGAGCTGCAAATCATGTTAGCGCTGGTGGGAAAGCAGGGCGGCGTAGTGCGCCGTAGCCGGATGGAAGCCGCCGGATGGGGTTTAAGCGATGCGGTGACGCCGAACGCGCTCGACGTCGCGCTGCACCGGTTAAGGCGTAAGTTAACGGCGATTGGTTCGCGCCTGCAGATTGTTAACCTCAGGGGATTAGGCTATGCCATCCGGGAAAAAACGTTGGCTGAATAGCCTTGCGCTGAAGATCCTGCTGGCGTTTGTCGCCGGGGCGCTGCTGAGTATTGCGTTGCTGGTGCTGTCTGGCCGGGTGGTGAAAGAGCGCTTACCGGGGATGGATCTTTCTGACTACACCCACCGGCTGGCTCAGGACTTGCAGTTTGACGCGCGCGGGCAGCCGACCGGGTTCAATAACGGCGACCAATTTCCACTGTGGATCTACCAAAGCATCACCGATGATGTGGCTTATCGCGTGCTGGATGGCGAAGGGCGAGTCGTGCTGATGTCGCCTGGCGCGCAGCACTGGCCGACGCTTGCACCGCGAGTATCACGAGAGTTTAAATTCACGCTTAACGGCATGATTTACGATGGTGCGACCGAACCGTATGTTCTTGCAGGCAAAACCTGGTGGATCCAGATGGCTGCCAGCTCGCGGATTATCGATTTTCTGCATCGCGGTTTTGCCTTACCGTTTATCCGCTTTGGTATCGAGTTGTTCAGCCTGGTGCTGCTGGTGGTCTTCGGGCTTTGTGCGTGGGTGACGCTGAAATATTCCCTCAAGCCGCTGCGCAATGTGTCGACGGAGGCGGCGCTAATCTCGCCGCGCTCGCTGGATGCGCGTCTGCAAACACGCGGTGTACCGACAGAGATCTCCCCGCTGATTGACAGCTTCAACCAGGCGCTGGCGCGACTGGAGAAGGGGTATCGTAATCAGCAGGATTTTCTGGCGAAAGCGGCGCATGAGTTAAAAACACCGCTGACGCTGATTCGTGCAGAAGTAGAAATGATGGAGGCCACGGAGGAGGCCCGTGAGCCGCTGTTGTTGCAGGTCGAACATCTGGCGCGTCAGGTTCAGCAGTTATTACTGCTGGCTGAGGCCAGCGAACCACTGAGCTACCAGTTTGCTCAGGTTGATGTCCATGCGATTGCCCGCGATTGCGTGCAGTTTCTTCAGCGTATCGCTTCAGATGCGCAGGTTTCGTTGACCTTATCAACGGCAGACGATCCGCTGCGCTGGCGCGCCGATCGCGGGGCGTTATTCACCCTGCTTAAGAACCTGATCGAGAACGCTATCCAGCACGCGCCGCCCGGTACGCCCGTGCATATTGCCGTCAGTGAAAATGGGTTTACGGTACGCGATGTCGGGCCGGGCGTGGCGGAAGACGAATTGCCGTTGCTGTTTTCGCGCTTCTGGCGCGGCGCGCATCGACGCGATAGCGGAGCTGGGCTGGGGCTGGCGATTTGCCATGAAATTGCGCTGGCGCACGGCTGGACGTTGCAGGCGGAAAATGCCAGACCGGGGTTGCTTCTGGCGGTGTCGACCGGGTGAGCGACCCGGTCGACGAAAGCGGTTAACGGCCCGCTTTTAACTTCTGGTAGTACTCTTCATAAATGGCGCTGGTGCTGCCGACATCGTTTTGCCATTCACCTTTCTGGATGGTTTCGGCATCCGGATAGAGGGATTTATCGTTTGCCACTTCAGGTTTGAGCAGCTTACGCGCCGCCAGGTTTGGCGTCGGGTAACCGATGGTTTCCGCGACCTGTTTGGCGATTTCCGGGCGCAGCAGGAAGTTAATCAATTTCAGCGCACCGTCGACGTTTTTCGCGTTTGCGGGAATCGATAAGCTGTCCATCCAGAAAATACCGCCTTCTTTCGGCCACACGACCTCCAGCGGCGTTCCCGCCTGGCGCGCAACCCAGGCGGAGCCATTCCACACCATCCCGAGATTCACTTCGCCTTCCATATACGGGTTCGCCGGGTTATCGGAGTTGAACGCCGCCACGTTTGGCATCAGTTTTTGCAGCTCTTTATAAGCCGCTTCAATCTCTTTCACATCGGTGGTATTGCCGGAATAACCAAGTTTGCGCAGCGCCATCTGGAACACTTCGCGCGCATCATCAGTTAACAGCAGGCTGCTTTTGTATTCCGATTTCCACAGATCTGCCCAACTGGTAATGGTTTTCGCATCGATGGCGTCAGTATTGACGCCGATCGCCGTCGCGCCCCAAATGTACGGAATGGAGTAATCGTTATTCGGGTCGAACGGCTTGTTAAGCATCTCGGGATCGAGATTGTGGAAGTTAGTCAGCTTCGTTTTGTCGATCTTCTGGATCATGCCCTCTTTGCGCATTTTGTCCACGAAGTAGGTCGACGGGACGACCAGGTCGTACGCGCCTTCTTTATAGGTTTTGAGCTTGGCGTACATTGTTTCATTCGATTCATACGTCGAATAGATAACCTTGATGCCGGTCTCTTTGGTGAACTGCTCCAGCAGGCCCGGCGGCACATACTCGGTCCAGTTATAGAAGTAGAGTGTTTTGTTGTCGTCAGCGTGTGCGGCGCTCATGCCGAGGGCAAGTGCGCCCGCCGCGAGCAGGTGGCGTGACCATTTTTTCATTCAAACGTCCCCTGAGTTAGAGCCTGTCTTGCAGGCTATTTTATTTGCCATTTCGGGTCCGGACAGTGCCCGAACGCCTAACGTTCTGCGGCTTCTGTGTGCTGTCCGCCCGAACTGGCTGCATCCATTACGCCTGGCGAGGCAGGCTTTTTGTTTTCGTCGTATCACGCGCAATCAACTGGCTGGCAATCACCAGTACCAGCGACAGCACCAGCAGGATCGTCGCCAGCGCGTTCACTTCCGGCGATACGCCGACTTTGACCATTGAGTAGATCTTCAACGGCAGAATTTCATATCCTGGCCCGGTGACGAAAGAGGAAACCACAACGTCATCCATCGACAGGGTAAAGCTCAGCAGCCAGCCTGCGGCGACAGCAGGCATCGCCAGCGGCAGGATGATTTTGCGCAGGATGGTCATCTCGCTGGCACCCAGATCTTTGGCCGCTTCCAGCATCCGCACATCAAACCCTTTCAGCCGCGAGAACACCGTGACCACCACAAACGGCAGGCAGAAGGTGATATGCGAAAACAGCAGCGACCAGAAACCCAGGTGTACGCCGAGCAGCATAAACAGCACCAGCAGGGAAATTGCCATTACGATATCCGGCGACATCATCACCACAAACAGCATGCCGCTGACAAATGGTTTGCCGCGAAAACGGTAGCGGTAAAGCGCCACGGCAGTCAGCGAGCCAATTAACGTCGCGAACGTTGCCGACAGCACCGCCATCGTCAGCGAGTGCTGCGCCGCCTGCAGCAGGCTGTCGTTATTCATCAACAGGCTGTACCACTGGGTGGAGAAGCCCTGCCAGTTGATGCCAAAGCGCGAGCTGTTAAAGGAGTTGACGATCAAAATAATGATCGGGATATAAAGGTAAGCGTAAATCGCGGTCATAAAACCGCCGCGCAGCAGTCGACCGATCATTCGAGCTCCACCTTTTTATTCAGCAATCGCGCGGCGCGCCAGTAAACCAGCAACATCAGCCCCATCACGATGGTCAGTGTGATGCTGGTTGCCGACCCAAACGGCCAGTCGCGGATGTTCAGAAACTGGCTCTTAATCACGTTGCCGACCAGCAGGTTTTTTGCGCCACCCATCAAATCCGAGACGTAGAACAGCCCCATGGCCGGCAGCATCACCAGCAAACAGCCGGCGACAATCCCCGGCATCGTCAGCGGAATAATGATGCGCATAAAGGTTTGCAACTTGCTGGCACCGAGATCTTTTGCCGCTTCCAGCAGCGGTTTATCGAGTTTTTCAATACTGGAGTAGAGCGGCATTACCATAAACGGCAGCAGAATGTAGACCAGCCCGATAATCACCGCGCCGGGGGTAAACATAATACGCAGCGGCGTATCGATAACGCCCAGCCATAACAGGAACTCGTTAAGATACCCTTTCGTGCTGAGGAAAATTTTCAGCCCATAAATGCGGATAAGCGAATTGGTCCAGAAGGGGACAATCAGCAAGAACAGCAGTAACGGACGCACCTTGGCGGGCAGTTTCGCCAGGAACCAGGCAAACGGATAACCCAGCGCCAGACACATCAGCGTGGCGATAAACGCCATGTTGAGCGAATGCAGCAGCACGTCGAAATAGAGCGGATCCAACAGCCTGGTGTAGTTGTCCAGCGTAAAGACCAGTTTGACGAAGTTAGCGTCGTCGCGGGTCAAAAAGCTGGTGGCGATGATCATCAGGTTGGGCAGAAAAACAAACAGTACAAGCCAACCGACGATGGTCGCGATCACGCCCTTCTGGAATTTACTTGTACTCTTCATCAGCCAGCACGACCTCCCAGCTCTCTACCCAGTTGATGGCCATTTTCTGGTCCAGCGAATGGTCAAAATCCGGGTCGTCTTCATTAAAGAACTCGCTGACCATCACCATTTTGCCGTTTTCCAGCTCGACCATCGATTCCAGCGTCATCCCTTTATAGTTACGTTCGCGCACGTAGCCAATCAGCCCTTCGGTTTCGGCAATATCATGGATCTCTTCGACGCGCAGATCTTCCGGGCGAAGCAGCACGTTCAGCTGCTGGCCTTTTTCCACCGCGAAGTTGACATGGATATTGCACTCGCGACCTTCGACGTTTGCCCGCACGCGGCTGTCGTCCAGACGCTCAATCACCGTGGCGCTGAAAATATTGATTTCACCAATAAAGCTGGCGACAAACAGGTTTTTCGGCTCTTCATAAATTTCGCGCGGCGTGCCGTCCTGCTCGATGCGCCCGTCGCGCATCACCACGATGCGATCTGACATGGTCAGCGCTTCTTCCTGATCGTGGGTCACAAAGACAAACGTGATACCGAGCTTGCGCTGCAACGCTTTCAGTTCGTTCTGCATCTGCTTGCGCAGCTTATAGTCAAGCGCGGAGAGGGACTCATCCAGCAGCAGTAAACGCGGTTTATTCACTACCGCGCGGGCAATGGCGACACGCTGTTGCTGGCCGCCGGAGAGCTGGTGCGGTTTACGCTGGGCGAACTCGTCAAGCTGCACCATACGCAGCGCTTCGGTGACGCGCGGGGTAATTTCTTGCGCCGGAGTTTTTTGCATCCGCAGGCCAAATGCCACGTTTTCGAACACGGTCATATGCGGGAAGAGGGCGTAACTTTGAAAGACGGTATTCACATGGCGGTGTTCTGCCGGAACGTGGGTGATATCCTGGGCATCAAGATGGATATGGCCGACATCAACGCTTTCGAGCCCAGCGATCAGGCGAAGAACCGTCGTTTTACCGCAGCCCGAAGGGCCAAGCAGCGTCAGAAATTCGCCGTTATTGATGGTGAGATTAAAATCAGAAATGACATTTTTGCCATCAAAGCTTTTGCGAATACCAGCCAGTTGCACCAGCGGTGAACGCGAACGCGATTGTGTGTTCAATTATTTACTCTGTCCCGTGTTTGCGCATCAAAAGTGATATCCGATGCGGGGTTTGTGATGAACCACCTTCAGGGTTGTGCACGATTTTAGGGCTGGCATTCTACGGCAAACCCATGAAATCGCCAATTGTTGTTCTCCTTTGACCGCGCAACACCGCATGTTCTCAACAATACTGACTACGCCGCGCGCAATTTTGAAAATATTGCCGTTTACGGGGTAAAAGTGACCTGACGCAATATTTGTCTTTTCGCGCTTACTGATAATGTTGTGACATTTTGTAGGGGGGCTTCATGGACAAATTATTAGAGCGTTTTTTGCAGTACGTTTCTCTGGATACTCAATCTAAGCCCGGCGTCCGCCAGGTGCCAAGCACAGACGGCCAATGGAAGCTCCTGCGTTTACTTCAGAACCAGCTGGAAGAGATGGGGCTGGAAAATGTGACATTAAGCGACAAAGGCACGGTGATGGCGAAACTGCCGTCGAATGTGCAAACGCCGGTTCCGGCCATTGGTTTTATTTCTCATGTCGACACCTCGCCGGATTACAGCGGCAAAAATGTTAACCCGCAAATTGTTGAAAACTATCGCGGCGGCGATATTGCGCTGGGCATTGGCGATGAGATCCTCTCGCCGGTGATGTTCCCGGTGTTGCACCAGATGTTGGGCCAGACGCTGATCACCACCGACGGCAAAACGCTGCTTGGCGCGGATGATAAAGCCGGCGTCGCCGAAATCATGACCGCGCTGGCGGTACTGAAAAAGAAAAATATTCCGCATGGCGATATTTGCGTCGCGTTCACGCCGGATGAAGAAGTGGGCAAAGGGGCGAAGCATTTCGACGTGGAGAAATTCGGCGCGAAATGGGCCTATACCGTTGATGGCGGCGGCGTGGGCGAGCTGGAATTTGAGAACTTCAACGCGGCGTCGGTGAACATAAAAATTGTTGGCAACAACGTGCATCCCGGCACGGCGAAAGGGGTGATGGTTAACGCCTTGACGCTCGCCAGCAAAATTCACGCGCTGGTGCCGGAAGAGGAGAGTCCGGAACAGACCGAGGGCTACGAAGGGTTTTATCATCTCACCAGCATTAAAGGCTCTGTCGATCGCGCCGACATGCACTACATCATCCGCGATTTTGACCGCAAAAACTTCGAAGCGCGTAAACGTAAGATGATGGAGATCGCCAAAAAAGTCGGCAAGGGTCTGCACCCGGACTGCTATATCGAACTGGTGATTGAAGACAGCTACTACAATATGCACGAGAAAGTGGTCGAGTTTCCGCACATTCTGGACGTGGCGCAACAGGCCATGCGCGACTGCGATATTGAGCCGGATCTGAAACCGATCCGCGGCGGCACTGACGGGGCGCAGCTCTCGTTTATGGGATTACCGTGTCCGAACCTGTTTACCGGCGGTTATAACTACCACGGTAAACATGAGTTTGTGACGCTGGAAGGGATGGAGAAAGCGGTGCAGGTGATTGTACGCATCGCCGAACTGACCGCCAAAGCTGAGTAAACCTTCTTCTATTGCCCGGTGGCAAGCACCGCCGGGCAACCTCAGGCATTAATCTTCAAAGAACCAGTAACCGCTGTTAACCAGCGCCGCAAGCATGGCGAGGAACGAGGGATCTTCCAGCGCATCGCCGAGCAGATCTCCCGTCAGCACGATATGGCTGGCGAGTGCCTCCAGCGCCGGGCGATGTGGAGAGTTGATCCGCTCGCCGTTGGCGAACACATCTTCCCCGATTCGCAACACGCGCAGGCCGCCAAGGCGCACCAGTTTGTCGCCTTGTTGCAGCGCATCATAGATCTCATCCGGTTGATAAGGCGGCTCTGGCGGCGCAACATCCAGTTCGTGTCGTGACTGGGAGATAAATTCGCCCATCCACTCCCTGAACTGCTCCGGTTGATTAATCAGCTCAAGCATCATTTCGCGCAGTTTATCCAGTTCGTGCGGCAAAATATCTGCCGGATGGTCGCGCAGCTGCACGTCGGGATCGCTGTAACGCTGGCTGCCCAGCTCGCGTTGCAGAACATAATCGGCGAAGCCGCTAATCAGCTCGCGACCGCTTGGCGCACGGAAACCTACCGAGTAGTTCAGTGAGTTTTCCAGCGAATAGCCTTCGTGCGGAAATCCTGGCGGAATATAGAGAATATCGCCCGGCTCCATCTCTTCATCAATAATCGCCTCGAACGGATCGACCTGAAGCAGATCCGGATGCGGGCAGTGCTGCTTGAGCGGCGTTTTCTCGCCGACACGCCAGCGACGACGGCCGGTTCCCTGAATGATAAACACATCATACTGATCGAGATGCGGGCCAACACCGCCGCCGGGCACGGAGAATGAAATCATCAGATCGTCTGTGCGCCAGTCGGGCAGAACCCGGAACGGGCGCATCAACGCGGCGGCCGGCTGATGCCAGTGGTTTACCGCCTGCACCAGCAGCGACCAGTTGCTCTCACCCAGGTGATCGTAACTTTCAAAAGGGCCGTGCCCGACCTGCCATTTGCCATCAAGGTGGCTAACCAGCCGGCTGTCCACTTCATTTTCCATTGCCAGCCCTGCCAGCTCATCGGGGCTTATCGGGTCGACGAAATTCTTAATGCCACGCTTCAGCACTACCGGGCGTTTTTGCCAGTAGCGTTGAATAAAGTCTGGCCAGTTTATCTCTACGTGATATTCCATATGCGTTTCCGGCAAATAATCAGTGGCTGAATAAAGGATCATAGTAATGCTGATATGTCATTTTGTCTGCGTAACAATGTGACATAAAAGTAAAAAGGAGCCGTAACGGCTCCTTTTTGTTCTTTTTGCCCGCGTTGTTACGGTGGAAGATCAATCGTTGGCCGTTATCGTCTGCTGACGGCCAAAAATTACCTCCATTTTTGCGCCACCGAGCAGGCTTTCACCGGTCAGGATCTGCCCTTCGTACTGATCAACAATTTCTCGCGCCACCGCAAGCCCGACGCCCTGGCCGGGGCGTAACGTGTCGGCGCGCTGCCCGCGATCAAACACCATCTCGCGTTTCGCCGCAGGAATTCCCGGCCCGTCATCTTCCACCAGAATATGCAGCGTATCGTCGGTCTGCCGGGCAGAAACTTCGACAAACTCCAGACAGTATTTGCAGGCGTTATCCAGCACGTTGCCCATTACTTCCATAAAATCGTTTTTCTCGCCGACAAAACTGATTTCCGGTGAAATATCGAGCGTAATATTGACGCCTTTGCGCTGATACACTTTATTCAGCGCCGAGGTCAGGCTGTCGAGCAGGGGCGCGACCGGGTGCAGTTCACGGCTGAGCAAACCGCTGGAACCGCGCATGGTTGCCCGGTGCAGGTAGTAGCCAATTTGCTGGGATATCCGGCTGATTTGCTCCAGCATCACTGGCTCAGCATCGCTGACGGTCATTTTCTCGCCGCGCAGCGATCGCAGGGTACTTTGCAGCACCGCTAACGGCGTTTTCAGGCTGTGCGTCAGATCGGTGAGGGTGGTGCGGTATTTGTCGTACCGCTCGCGTTCACTTTTTAACAACCGATTGAGGTTGCTCACCAGACTGGTGAGCTCGCGGGTGGTTTCCGGGTTGAGCTGTTCGCGATGGTGCTCTTCCAGCTCGCGCACTTCGCGCGCCAGATCTTCAATCGGCCGCAAGCTCCACCACGCCGCCAGCCATAACAGCGGCACCACTAACAGCAGGTTGGCGGCGAGCACGTAAACGAACCAGCTCCACACCATATAAGAGCGTTTAAGCTCAATGGGGATGGTATCGACCACCACAATGGTTAACTGCGGCATGTGCGCCGTTGCCGGGTAGATATTCACCGCCACCGAGTGCGTCATCTCTGAGCTGCTGTCATCTTCGCGGATCTCTTTCAGCTTCTGGGCAATCGAGTGATCGTCATCAACCAGCGTACTACTGTTATCGACATCGGCTTCTATCTCATGAAAGCCGTTAGCGGTAAGCCAGTCCGGCTCGATCAGATTTTGCAGCCACGGTACGTCTTTCTGCGACCAGATAAGATTCCCCTGCTGATCGTAAATCAGCGCCACGGTCGGGCTTTGCAAATTGAGGGTGTCAGGCAGATCCACACTGAGTTTATTGTTATCCCAGTGCGCCAGGGTATAAAACAGGTTGCTCTCGCCGCGCAGCAGGCGGAAGGTCGTTTTGTCAAAGCTGACACTATAACCCACCAGTGCCACCATACCGTAGGCCAGAGAAAGCACCATCACAACGGCGGCTGTGGCGAGTAAAAAACGAACCCGCAGAGAGAGCGGCAGAAAATGCCGCAGCAGGCGTCTCATTTCGGCAGTTCGAACAGGTAGCCCTGGCCGCGCACGGTAGTGATAACGTCGTCAGGATAGAGCGTCTGGATTTTCTTACGTAACCGCCCCATCAAAACGTCGATTGTGTGGCTCTCGCGCAGTTCAGCGTCGGGGTAAAGCTGCAGCATCAGCGAATCTTTGCTGACCACTTTGCCGCTGTTGCGGATAAGCGTTTCCATAATGGTGTATTCAAAAGCGGTGAGTTTTACCACGTCGTCATTAATAGAGAGTTCGCGACGGGAGAGATCGACCTGGAACGGCGGCATGGAGATCAACTGAGACGCGAGGCCGCTGTTGCGGCGCATCAGCGCCTGGATACGCGCGACCACTTCTTCGATGTGGAACGGTTTGGTGACATAGTCATCTGCACCGGCGCTCAGCACTTCCACTTTATCCTGCCAGCCTTCACGCGCGGTAAGCACCAGCACCGGCAGCGTGACGTCATGGCTGCGCCAGCGGCGGATCAGCGACAGACCGTCTTCATCCGGCAGACCGAGATCGACAATGGCGATGTCCGGCAGATGTTCGTTAAGAAAGTAATCCGCTTCCTTTGCATCTTCTGCGGCGTCGACCTGATGTCCTAACTCCTGCAACTGAACCTTTAAATGGTGACGCAACAGAGCATTATCTTCCACAACGAGTACGCGCATCGTCAGAACTCTCCATATATTTTTGATATAAATAGTTTAACGCTGATTGTGGTGCGCAGGGGATAAACATTTCTTAAACCGGGGGAGAAAGAAACCCTCTTTCGCGGCGGAAAGAGGGCTAACAGCAACGGCGGGGGATTATTTCAATTCATCAACCATAGTGATGGCACGACCAATATAATTGGCCGGGGTCATCGCTTTCAGGCGCTCTTTTTCGTTTTCCGGCAGCGCCAGGCTATCGATAAACTGCTTCATGCCTTCGGCATCAACGCGTTTACCGCGGGTCAGCTCTTTCAGTTTTTCGTACGGTTTTTCGATTCCGTAGCGGCGCATGACGGTCTGGATCGGCTCGGCCAGCACTTCCCAGTTATGATCCAGCTCATCAAGCAGGCGGTCGCGGTTCACTTCCAGTTTGCTCACGCCTTTCAGCGTTGACTGGTAGGCAATCAATGCATAACCCACACCAACGCCCAGGTTACGCAGCACCGTGGAGTCGGTCAGATCGCGCTGCCAGCGGGAAACCGGCAGTTTGCTGGCCAGGTGCTGCAACACGGCGTTGGACAGCCCAAGGTTGCCTTCTGAGTTTTCAAAGTCAATCGGGTTAACTTTGTGCGGCATGGTTGAAGAGCCAATTTCACCGGCGATGGTTTTCTGCTTGAAGTGGTTCAGCGCAATGTAACCCCAGATATCACGGTCGAAATCGATGAGGATCGTGTTGAAACGCGCCATGCAGTCAAACAGCTCGGCAATATAGTCATGCGGCTCAATCTGCGTGGTGTACGGGTTCCACTGAATACCCAGCGAGGTGACAAACTCTTCGCTGAACTGATGCCAGTCCACTTCCGGGTAAGCGGCGATATGGGCGTTATAGTTGCCGACCGCACCGTTGATTTTGCCCAGAATTTCCACCTGGTTAAGCTGGCGGAACTGGCGCTCCATGCGGTAAGCCACGTTCGCCATCTCTTTACCCAGCGTCGACGGCGTTGCCGGCTGGCCGTGAGTACGGGAAAGCAGCGGGATATCGCGGTACTGAACGGCCAGATCTTTTACCGCCTCGATGATCTTGCGCCAGTACGGCAGGATCACTTCGTCGCGCGCGGTTTTCAGCATCAGCGCGTGAGACAGGTTGTTGATGTCTTCTGAGGTACAAGCGAAGTGGATAAATTCAGAAACGGCGTGCAGCGCCGGGATCCCTGCCACTTTCTCTTTCAGGAAATACTCCACCGCTTTCACGTCATGGTTGGTGGTGCGTTCGATGGTTTTGATGCGCGCGGCGTCTTCTTCGTTGAAGTCTTCAACGATTTTATCGAGGTAACCGTTTGCGTCGGCAGCAAAAGCAGGAACTTCCTTGATCGCCGCGTGGGTCGCCAGTTTTTGCAGCCAGCGTACTTCAACCTGAACGCGAAATTTCAGCAAACCGAATTCGCTGAAGATGCCACGCAGTGCGCTGACTTTATCGCCGTAACGTCCATCGACAGGGGAAACGGCGGTCAGGGAGGATAATTCCATAAGTCACAACTCCGGGAGGTTAACAATGAGCGAGAATTTGTTTGGCCTGCGTCGACAGGCGATTTCGGGAAAACATTAACTGTAGACGACCGCCGCCAACCTGGTGCCACAGCACCGCAGCGCGGATACCGGCCAGCAAGGTGGCGCGGACTTTCGCCTGCACCTGCGGGCTTTGCAGCACGGCAGGCGAGCCGGTGACCTGAATACGCGGTCCCAGCGGGCTGATAACGTCTACATAGATGGCGGCCATTGCGCTCAGCAGCGTTTCTGACTGCAGGTCAAAATGCTCTAACTGGCGCTGCAAACCGGCGATGCGGTTACCGAGCGTCTCCATCGCGCCTTTGCTGGCGGCGAGCTTGCGTTCCAGCACCATCATACTGAGCGTGTAACGGGTCAGCTCACCGTTCAGCCCCTGGCGGTTGCTGGCGTTCAGCACGCCGAGCAGCGTTTCCAGCCCGGTACGCAGGTTGGTTTCGCTGCCGCCAAAGACGCCTAAGGTGGAGTCCGGGTTCAGGTCGATTACGCTATTTAACGAGACATGCAGCGCATCTGCGTCGCAGTGTCCCTGGTGCGCCAGTTGCTGCACCAGACGAGCCGACTGGCAAATTCCCGCCAGCGCCAGGGTAATATCGTAATAGTTCTTCGCCACACTCACTCCTTTATCTGCCCGCCAGACATCACTGCTGCGGGCGTTGGCCAGTCCGGTTGTGCAAAAGGTCTTTTAAAGGGGCAGCGGCAGGCGCTGCTCAATAATACCGCCGCCGAGGCACACTTCGCCCAGGTAGAACACCGCAGATTGCCCCGGTGTAACGGCGGCAACCGGTGCATCGAAGCGGACATCAATGCGATCATCATCCAGCGCGGTAACCGTGCAGGGAATATCTTCCTGGCGATAACGTGTTTTTACCGTGCAGCGCAGCGTACCTTTCAGCGGCTCGCGATCGACCCAGTGCAGTTGTTGAGCGATCAGCCCGACAGACATCAGACGCGGGTGTTCATGACCCTGGGCGACAATCAGAATGTTGTTCTCAACATCTTTATCGACCACGTACCACGGCTCTTCGCTGCCTTCTTTAGTGCCGCCGATGCCCAGCCCTTTACGCTGGCCGAGCGTGTGATACATCAAACCCTGGTGCTCGCCGATCTCTTCCCCGTCGACGGTAAGGATTTTACCCGGCTGGGCGGGCAGATAGCGGCCAAGGAATTCGCGGAATTTACGCTCGCCAATAAAGCAGATACCGGTCGAGTCTTTTTTCTTCGCTGTAATCAACCCCAGCTCTTCGGCGATTTTACGCACCTGCGGCTTTTCAAGTTCGCCAACCGGGAACAGGCTCTGCGCGATCTGCTCGTGACCGAGCGTATACAGGAAGTAGCTCTGATCCTTATTGCCATCAAGACCGCGCAGCAGACGGCTTTTGCCGTCGACGTCGGCGCGGCGCACGTAGTGGCCGGTGGCAATATAGTCGGCGCCCAAATCTTCGGCGGCGAACTCAAGGAAGGCTTTAAATTTAATCTCTTTGTTGCACAGAATATCCGGGTTCGGCGTACGTCCAGCTTTATATTCAGCCAGGAAATGCTCGAACACGTTGTCCCAGTATTCTGCGGCGAAATTGACAGTGTGAAGCTCAATGCCGAGCTTGTCGCAAACGGCCTGCGCGTCGGCGAGATCCGCCGCTGCAGTGCAGTATTCCTCGCCGTCATCCTCTTCCCAGTTCTTCATGAACAGGCCTTCCACCTTGTAACCTTGTTGTTGCAACAGGTAAGCGGAAACGGAAGAGTCGACACCGCCGGACATGCCGACGATCACTTTTTTTGGGCTATCAGACATAGAATACTCGCGACTAAGAACTTCAGGGCGGCGTATTCTAGCACGGGCTGGCGGCTCAGGCATCCCCTGTAAACGGCCAGTTAAATTCTGCGATGGTTTCCAGCGGCAGACGCTGGCCGGTCTGGTAGCATCGAATGCTCTCCGCAACCAGCGGCGAACGCAGGTTTCGCGCGTTCAGGATCTCGTCCGCGGTGACCCAGTGGCAGCAATCGATATCGCTGTCATGGGGTTCAGTGGCGCACATTTCGTTAAGCTCGACGGCAAATAAAAAACGCAGGAACGGCGTGTGATCCGGCGCCAGCCACTGGTGCATCCGGATAAAGTGTTGCGGTTCGGCGTGAATACCCGTCTCTTCCCACAGCTCACGCTTTGCCGCTTGCAGCAGGGTTTCATCGGCTTCGAGGTGGCCGGCGGGCTGATTCCACAGTGCCTTGCCGCGAATAGTTTCTTCGACGACCAGAAATTTACCCTGCGCGTGTACCACGCAAGCGACAGTTACATGGGGTTTAAACATCATAGCCTCCCTGGTTAAGCGTCACGCCATTCGCCAGTGGCGAGGTTATCCAGCGTGTAGTTTCCCATAGCGTAGCGGATGAGGCGCAGGGTAGGGAAGCCAACATGCGCCGTCATGCGCCGCACCTGGCGGTTACGACCCTCATACAGGGTGATTTTCAGCCAGGCGGTAGGAATCGATTTGCGCTCGCGAATGGGGGGATTACGCGGCCACAGCCAGCCCGGCTCCTCTACGCGCTCAACGCCAGCAGGCAGTGTCGGGCCGTCGTTCAGCGTTACCCCTGTACGCAGCGCTTCAATTGCAGCCGGTGTCGGTTCGCCTTCCACCTGCACGTAATAGATTTTGCCGGTACGTTTGCCCGGTTGCGTCAGGCTTGCCTGTAGCGCGCCATCATTTGTCAACACCAGCAGCCCTTCACTGTCGCGATCCAGGCGGCCTGCGGCGTAAACGCCCTGTACCGGAATAAAATCTTTCAGCGTGCTGCGTCCGGCTTCATCGGTGAATTGTGGCAAAACATCGTAGGGTTTATTGAACAGAATCACGCGTTTTGGTTGGTTTTGTGGTTCAGACCTGGTGGCTTGTCGTGAGCTGAATCGCTTAAGGCGGTGATTTCTAAAAGAAGTTTTGTTCATGGTATTTTCAGTAGTTATCAATTGCCGCATTATAGCTGAATCACGATTGCCTTTCATGGAGCCTGAGTATCGGTTAGTATGTTCGGGCTCATTACAATTCATTAACAAAAACGGTTTGCTCTGTGTGAATCACGTAACAGGTGAGCGGACGCAGTCTGAGCGCCCCGGCATGAAGTCAGCGAGCAAACAACCAGAAGCGCTCGAAGGAGAGGTGAATGGAAAGCAAAGTAGTTGTTCCGGCGGAAGGTAAAAAGATCACCCTGCAAAATGGCAAGCTCAACGTTCCGAATAACCCGATTATCCCGTTCATTGAAGGTGACGGTATCGGCGTGGACGTGACCCCGGCGATGCTGAAAGTGGTGGATGCCGCTGTGGAGAAAGCCTATAAGGGCGAGCGTAAAATTTCCTGGATGGAAATTTATACCGGTGAGAAATCTACCCATGTTTACGGCCAGGACGTCTGGCTGCCGCCTGAAACACTTGATCTGATTCGTGAGTATCGCGTTGCGATTAAAGGCCCCCTGACCACGCCAGTTGGCGGCGGCATCCGTTCTCTGAACGTTGCGCTGCGCCAGGAACTGGATCTGTACATCTGCCTGCGCCCGGTACGTTACTACGATGGCACGCCGAGCCCGGTAAAACATCCGGAACTGACCGACATGGTCATCTTCCGTGAAAACTCAGAAGATATTTACGCGGGTATCGAGTGGAAAGCCGACTCAGCCGAGGCAGAGAAAGTGATCAAATTCCTGCGTGAAGAGATGGGCGTGAAGAAAATTCGCTTCCCGGAACATTGCGGTATCGGCATCAAACCGTGCTCCGAAGAAGGCACCAAGCGCCTGGTGCGCGCCGCGATTGAATACGCAATCACTAACGACCGTGATTCTGTAACGCTGGTGCACAAAGGCAACATCATGAAGTTCACCGAAGGCGCATTCAAAGACTGGGGTTACCAGTTGGCACGCGAAGAGTTCGGCGGCGAACTGATCGATGGCGGTCCGTGGCAGAAAATCAAGAACCCGAAAACCGGTAAAGAGATCATCATTAAAGATGTGATTGCCGATGCGTTCCTGCAACAGATCCTGCTGCGCCCGGCAGAATATGACGTTATCGCTTGTATGAACCTGAACGGTGACTACATCTCCGATGCCCTGGCGGCGCAGGTTGGTGGTATCGGTATCGCTCCTGGTGCGAACATTGGCGACGAGTGTGCGCTGTTCGAAGCGACTCACGGCACTGCGCCTAAGTACGCAGGTCAGGACAAAGTGAACCCGGGTTCTGTGATCCTTTCCGCAGAGATGATGTTGCGTCACATGGGCTGGGTTGAAGCGGCTGACCTGATCGTTAAAGGCATGAGCGGCGCGATTAACGCCAAAACCGTGACCTACGATTTTGAACGTCTGATGGAAGGCGCTAAGCTGCTGAAATGTTCAGAGTTTGGCGACGCGATTATCGCGAACATGTAATCCAGTTTCTGGGTTAAACAAGAACGGGAGCCGGATGGTTCCCGTTTTTATTATTAGCTTTTGAACGGTTATCAAAATTTTATCAAACTAAGTTATCAAAATATCGTGGTTGCAATCCGCCAAGCTAAGTAGTTACCTTAACGGCAATCACTGAGTAATCGTCTATGGGAGGGCCATTCTCGATACGCTTTTTTAGGCTTGAACAGAATCTAGAAGGTTCTGACAAGGTATTTACAGAAAACCGCGGCCTTTTTTCCCAAAAATGATGAGCCCCGTCAGACATTAAAATGAGAATCAAATTTTGATTGTCATCATAAAGTTCTTCTAATGGTATTTTCATCATGCTGTAATTTAAATCAATTGTTTTAGAAATTGCCGTTGTTAGTAAATTTTTTCCTTTGGCATTTTTTAGTTGTCGCGAGCTGAAGATACCTTCATCAATAAGCATCTGATGCTGAGTATGATCTTTTGTCAGTTGTTTTAATTTATTGTCTTTTTTGACATATAAACGACAATCTCCTACATGCGCGATTTTCAGATGTCTATCTGTAATATAACAAAGGGTTAATGTTGTTGCTGCATTTGTAAGTTCACTATTTTGAATGCTTAATTCATTGACAGCTTCTTTAAGACCTGTGAAAAGATGCTCGAAATTACTAATAATTAAATTATTTGAGTTTTCATATAAAAATGAAATAACCTTTTCTGAAGCTTCTTTACCTCCTGTATAACCTCCTAAGCCATCAGCAATGGCAAATAAATAACCATCATTTATTTTTATTGGTGGAAGTATGGTATCTTGATTAAGCTTGTTTAGCTCTTTTGATATGGTGAGAAAAGAAGCTGAAACGATATCAATCATTTGCTCTGCTCCATATGTTTATTAATATCATTTAGAAGTTGCTCTGCATTTAAGTATCGTCTTTGCAGTCTTCTATCAGTACATTTAGCAACGATATCATCAAATCCTGCGATGTTTAACTCTTCAAGTACTATTCCTATAGAAAAGATATCAGATTGGTTTGAATAACCATTGATCACTACATTGTGATCGAAGTATCGAGGAGTTCGTGGAAAATGGCCAACTTGCGTTAAAATTTGGCTAGCCTCATCAGGATCCATATGCCTTGCCAAACCAAAATCTGAAATTTTATATATACCGTCTGGACACTTTAAAATGTTCTGAGGTTTAATGTCTCTATGTAAAAAACCTTTCGAGTGTATATGTGCAACACCTCTGGTAATCATTTGTGCTATCTTTATTTTATCAGTTTGCTGTAATGCACCAGTTTTTATTTCATCGTCTAACGTGCATTCCCCTAGTTCCATTACATACCATAAAGGCTGAGATATTAAGTTGCACAATACTATTCTCACCACATTTGTATGCAAGCAGGCATCTTGCGACATAACTTCTCGACGAAAACGAGCTTCAAGCAATGGATCGGCATGATGGTTTACAAGAATTTTTCTTGCAAAGTCACCGCAATCCTCTTTCTTTAAATTTCTAATCGTCACTTTTTCGACATTGCCGAAACTACCTTCCCCAAGCCCATTATGAGGCTCAATAAAGTAACTGCCATGTGGAATCATTAAAACCCTCCGAAGTAGGTATCAATCCTTTTAGTAACAAAATACCCATCTCATCCGGATTTATCTCATTTAAGTTAAAATTCATTGAACTTAATCAACATTTAGAGCTAATTGATACGTGAATCGCCACGGGTTTAACAGACACCTCAGAGTCATTTAAGATGACTTAAAGAGAGGTGCCCATGAGCGGTAAGCGTTATCCTGAAGAGTTTAAAATTGAAGCAGTCAAACAGGTTGTTGATCGTGGTCATTCTGTTTCCAGTGTTGCAACACGTCTCGATATCACCACTCACAGTCTTTACGCCTGGATAAAGAAGTACGGCCCGGATTCTTCCACTCATAATGAACAGTCAGATGCTCAGGCCGAGATCCGCCATCTTCAGAAAGAGTTGAAGCGGGTTACGGACGAACGGGACATATTAAAAAAAGCCGCGGCGTACTTCGCAAAGCTGTCCGACTGAGGTACGCCTTTATCCGCGACAACAGCCGTTGCTGGCCTGTTCGTTTGCTCTGTCGGGTTCTGGATGTCCATCCGGGTGGATTTTATTTCTGGCTTCAGCAGCCGCATTCGCAGCGTCACCAGACAGACCAGATGCTGACCGGGCAGATCAAACAGTTCTGGCTTGAGTCTGGCTGCGTCTATGGTTATCGCAAGATCCATCTCGATCTGCGTGATACCGGGCAGCAGTGCGGAGTGAACCGGGTCTGGCGGCTGATGAAGCGTGCCGGAATAAAAGCTCAGGTTGGGTACCGTAGCCCACGAGCACGTAAAGGCGAAGCCAGCATCGTGACACCCAACAGGCTCCAGCGGCAGTTCAATCCGGACTCACCTGATGAGCGTTGGGTGACGGACATAACCTACATCCGAACCCACGAAGGCTGGCTGTATCTGGCCGTGGTGGTTGACCTGTTCTCCCGAAAAGTTATCGGCTGGTCAATGCAACCCCGCATGACAAAAGAGATTGTCCTGAACGCATTACTTATGGCGGTGTGGAGGCGTAATCCTCAAAAGCAGGTACTGGTTCACTCTGATCAGGGCAGTCAGTACACGAGCCATGAGTGGCAGTCGTTCCTGAGATCACACGGTCTGGAAGGCAGCATGAGTCGTCGCGGTAACTGCCACGACAACGCGGTTGCGGAAAGCTTTTTCCAGCTACTGAAACGCGAACGGATTAAGAAAAGGATCTACGGAACGAGAGACGAAGCCAGAAGCGATATTTTTGATTACATCGAAATGTTTTATAACAGTAAGCGTCGGCATGGTTCGAGCGAGCAGATGCCACCGGCTGAATATGAAAACCTGTATTATCAACGGCTCAGAAGTGTCTAGATTATCCGTGGCGATTCAAAATGTCGGCATCGCGAAAGCCAAAGAGAGCTTGAGGGATATAGCAAACTCTCCAAACTTCGGGCCTGGTGACATAGATTATTATTTTACACAGCGGCGGAGGGAGTACGCTGCTATTGGCTTACAAGCTGCCGAAAT